>UQJF01000001.1 GCA_900541315.1 uncultured Clostridium sp.
CGTAATCCGCTCATTTTTCTTCAAAAAATGGCTCCTTACTCATGTTTTTGGCGGGTCCCAAGGTCATAATATAACATAATTATAATGTAACAGGAGATATAGACTATGCCGCAGATCATTCCAATCAAAGATTAAAAAAATACATCTGAAATTTCTGACATGTGCCATAAAGCTGGATAACCTTAACAGATAGTACTTGTTGCATATTTTTTATCAAAAAACAGTTGACAAGAAAGTTAGTTGGTGCTAATCTATTAAACAGTTAGAAATGTTAGATTAGACTAACTACAAAACAAGATAATCTACACAGCTGTTCAGGTACATAAAACCAAAGAGCCTGAGCAGACTATGTATAAAGCATGGATAAAAGGCAGCGGGGCAGGATATCCGTGGTGCTTAAAAGAAGGAGGAGCCTATGTCAGAACAGAAAGCACAGATCATTGGAGAACTTCAGAGAAAAGGAAAACGGATCACAGGACAGAGAAAGATCCTTTTAGATGTCATACTGGAAGGAAACTGGTCCAGTTGTAAGGAGATTTACTACATGGCTTCTAAAAAGGACCCGACCATCGGACTTGCAACTGTCTACAGAATGGTAGGCGTTTTAGAGGAAATGGGATTTTTAAGCAGAGGATACAGATATTCTTATCCAGTGGAAAATAAGATCAGCTAAAGCCAGGATAGTTTATTTACAGAAACTGCCTCATGGCAGGCTCTTCTGTATGCATAGCAAAAGCGGGCTGCACGTTATATAAAAATGTGCAGCCCGCTTTTGCTTTATCCACACAGAAAACGCACCAGAAGGCGCGTTCTGTGATCTATACCAATACTCCCCTAAAAATCAAATTTACAGTTTCTGGCAAAACTCGATCCGCTCTTTGTTTGGTCCCTGGATGATAAAGAAGCGCACACCTCTTTCCCAGAAATCAAGAGCTTCAATGCCATTGCTCAACACCAGATGCTTCTGGTTTAAAGTAGCTGCGTAGGCTTTTTCAATATCCAGGCAGTTTAAGGCAATGTGGTTAATGGCTCCGTCACAGAGAGCCACAGGATCCTCATAAGTTTCAATCACCAGATTTCCTAACTGCAAAAAAGCTACATGCTGGTTCTTTTCCGGGACACAAGTCCTTAAGATGACCTGGAATCCCAGATCCTCGTAAAAATGGATCGTATTTTCCAAATGATCTGTTGGGATTCCAACATGCTGGATCCCGTCACAATAAGCACCAGGAGTCATATGATATCATCCTTTCTTGTAAAGCTTAATCTGCCTGATTAAAGCTGTTTCAAAGCATTTTTAACATCGGTTTTTAAAGCCTCAGCCCATTTTGCCCATGTAAGAACCTCTTTTTGTACCCGTACAGACCGGCTGGAAAAAGAACTTTTCAGGATGCAGTCAGCTAAAAGAGCAGAGGAAGCTTTATAGTCATCTTTCTCAGAATACTCTAAAGAAAGGGCCATATTGTGCTCTTTGGCTGTTTGGATCAGCATTTTCAGATCCTTATCCGTGCCATTCAATGTGCGAAGATCAGTGGTTCCAAATGCATTATCCAGCTGCTTATCCAGTTCTGGGTCAAAAGTCTCATCTGTAAGAGAACCGCAGCTGTAAGACGCTGCCATATGGTACTGTCCGGGAACAGAAAGAGCTGCGTTTAAGGCTGCATAGCCCCCTTCTTTTACACCGGCGATCATCTGGAAACCCAGGTCAGCTGGGAAATAGTCAGCAACCATTTCCGGAAGCTCTTTTGTAAGCATCTGGAAATAAGCAAATCCATGGATCATATCAAGGCCGTAGCTTAATTTCAGATCAGGCATCACAATGATAATGCCCAGTTCATCTGCCAGATCCTCTACAGCTGTATGGCGCTGCCATGCTGTGTGGTCACAGCCAGCAGGGGGAAGCAGCCATAAAACAGGATAAGAGCTTTTTTCATTGTTTTCCATAGGAACAATAGCTGTCAGGGAATTGCATTCCGTAAGGGCAGCTGAATAAAAGTGGTCCAGTATGAGAGCCATGTTAGTTTCCTCCTTTCAACGCAAGAGTGTCAAGGAAATGTTGGATCCATTCATCCCAGAAGCCCCACTCATGGACACCGGGACCTTCGTGGTATTCATACTCATATGGATTACCGGGAATGTTTTCAAAGGTTTTTTTGATCTCCATGGCAACAGGATACCGGACATCTTCTGTACCCATAGCGTGGTATATTTTTGGCAGTATAGTATGCTCTTTCGCAGTATCCTGGATCAGCTTTAAAATGTCATATTCTGTTCCTGCAAGGGAATCAGAATCAGAGGTGCCGTAAATGTCCTCATTGCATTTTTTAAACATATAGTCACTGCCACTTTTATTTCTCCAAAGGTGCTCTAGCGGAGCAACTCCGCCAGTAGAAAGCATGCAGATCCGGCCATATTTGTCCGGATTGTTCAGGCCTACCCACATAGCGCCGCCGCCGCCCATGGACAGTCCGGCAATGTAGTTATCTTCCCGTTTCCGGCTCATTTTCGGGAATAATTTTGCACAAAATTCCGGCAAATCCTTTGAAATATAGTCATAATAGCGGGGACCATGCTTCATATTGATATAACGGCTGTAGCTAACCTCCGGCATAATGACCATCAGACCTAAAGGAGCTGCGTAGCGTTCGATAGAAGTACGGCGCATCCAGATGGTATAATCATCACTGCGTCCGTGCAACAGCCACAGAACCGGGAAGCTGTCTGCCTGCTCGCTTCCGGCAAGACCGATGCCCTGCATTTTCTGGGGCATGATCACGCCGATCTTAGTGTCCATATTCAGGACCTTTGAGTGGAAATTCACATGTAATAAAGCCAATGTATATACCTCCTAACCTTTGACAGCACCTTCCATCATGCCGGAGACGATCTGTTTCTGGAACAGGCAGTAAACGATAAAGATCGGCAGGATAGAAAGAAGCATAACAGCAAATACAATAGTGAAATTGGTAGAGTTTTCTGTACGGAATGAATACTGGTACAGAGTCAGTGTACGGTTTAAGTTAGACTGGTTTAATACAAGGGATGGCATAAAATAGTCATTCCAGATCCACAGGGAGTTTTTGATAACAACCGTGGAGATGATAGGTTTCATAATAGGGCGCACAATCTTATAAAACACCTGGTTTGTAGTAGCACCGTCAATATATGCAGCTTCTTCCAGATCAATAGGCATGGAAGCCAGATAGCCTACTAAGAGGAAGATACCTTCGCAGGTAGAGTTTGCAATGTAGAAAAGAATGGCACCAGTCCTGTTAAGAAGACCGATATTGCTCATTAACTTTACCATAGGAAGCATTTTTACCTGGAAAGGGATAAAAATACCGGCTACCATGAAAAAGTAAAGAAAGCTGTAAAAACGGGATGTAAATCTTCTGCGGGAAATGGCATAAGCACACATGGGAAGGAAAAATACCATGGCAACAATGGCTACACCAGTGATGATCGCAGAGTTTTTCAGTGCGATGAAATAATCCGGTCTCTGGAGTACATAAGCAAAATTGTCAAAAACAATATGCCTTGGAAGACCGAAGAAATTGCTGAAGATGTCGCTCATATCCTTTAAAGAAGAAACTACGGTAAGATAAAATGGGAAAAATACAAGGAGAGCGCCCAGAGTCAGCACTGCATAGATCAGAGCATGTAAGATTTTTCTTTTTTTCATGGGATACCTCCTGTTTTAATCGTAGATTTTCTTTTTGTCAGTAAATCGAATCTGGGTAATGGAAATAACTGCAATGATAACGGCAACGATCATAGCCTGGGAAATGGCATATCCAAACTTCATGTCCTCAAATCCGATACGGTAAATGGAAAGAGTGATACTTTCTGTTGCGCCTGCCGGTCCGCCGGAGGTCATTGCCATAATGTAATCATAGATCATAAGTCCTTCTTTCAGGACAAGGACAAAAATAATACTTAAAATAGGCAGAATGTAGCGAAGCGTGATGTAGTAAAAGCGCTGACGGCCATTTGCACCATCTACAATGGCTGCTTCGATGATCTCACCTGGAATGGTCTGTAAAGCAGAAATGACTAAAACTGTTGGAATTGCAACACTTTTCCATATATTTGTGATCAGGATGCCGTAAATAGCAGTGCTTCTGCCGGATAAAATGTTTTTCTGTAATGCTTCAATCCCAAGGGAAGTTCCGAGACTGGGGATTCCCTGAAAGAAAATATAATTGAAGATCAGTCCAATGGTCAGCATACTGACACAGGCCGGGAAAAAATAAATAGCTCTGAAGCAGTTCTGGCCACGGATCTTTGTGTTCATTAACAGCGCAAGTACAACAGACAGCAGCATTACGCAGATGATCAGCATTGCGGCATATCGTATATTAAATAGTACGGCTTTCCGGAAACGATTGTCGGATAAAATTTTAATATAGTTTTTCAGGCCTACAAATTTATAGTTCTTACCGATGCCGTTCCAGTTGGTAAAGCTGTAATACAGCCCAAGGACAATTGGAACAATAGAGAGAAAAGAATACATGATCAGGTTCGGTAGTACATATAAAAAGTGTGTGATATTGCGATCACGGTTTTTGGTTGATTTCATAATGCTGCCTCCGTTTTTTGGGAATGTATTCCTGGGATTACAGAAAGATCCCAGGAATACATAAGAATTGAAAAATTAGGATTCAGATTCAGCAGGAGTATAGTATTCTTCTACTAAAGACTGGAATTCGTCTAAGAAGGTATCTACATCCTTATCTAAGATCAGGGCCTGTACAGATACAACCAGGCTGTTTCTTAAATCCTGTGGCCAAATACTTGCTAAAGAAGGAGCAAATCTGCCTTCGTTAATGTAGTCGTTGATCTCTTTAAGCTGTGGAACGTTGTATTTGACACCCTGGATCAGAGTTGGGTTTTTGTCACCGTCACTGAATTCCTGTGCAATATCTTCACGTACAAGGAAATCAAGGAAGCGGATGCATGCATCCTGCTGTTCTGGTGTGCAGTCAGCAGAAATAGAATAAGCAGTATCAACAGTACCAGCGGTCCAGAAATCATCAGTTGTAATAGCAGGAATAGCGGTACAGTTGAAATTCAGGTCCGGATTCATGGTCTCGAAAGTAGTTACTGCCCAGGAACCATCAATGTACATAGCAGATTTTCCACTGGTAAATTCTTCGTAAGCAGGTTCGTCATCATATCCAAGAGAATCAGGATTTGCATATTCACGCAGCTTTAAGATGGTTTCTGCATATTTGCGGATATTAGGATCATCTTTAATGTTGTAGCTTCCGTTGATCTGTTCATCACACTTGCTATAGAAGTCATGGTCCACACAGCCAATGAGCATACGGTCAAACTGCTGGTTGATACGGACTGCTTTCTTATCCGGGAAGGAGAATGGCTGGATGCCGGCTTCAACTAACTTGTCGCATACACCCCACATTTCATCCATGGTCTTTGGAATGGTAAGTCCCAGTTCATTAAAAATATCTACGTTGTAGTACAGACCAAAGGAGTTGGTGGTCAGCGGAAGGGAATACTGTTTTCCATTCACTTCGCAGCGTTCCAGAACGGAAGGAGTTACACGTTTCATAAAGTCCTGATCCGTCAGATCCATGAAAAGGCCTTCCCTGAACATATCTTTATAGGATGCACTCCATGGGAATACAGATACTAACTGCGGAATGTTTCCTGCTGCTACACGGGAGATCAGTGTAGTTGTGGTGGATTCAGCCAGAGTAACGTTTACCTGTATATCCGGGTTTTCTTCCATGAATTTGTTTACCAGAGTGTTGTAAAGCTCTACGTTCTCTGGTTTCTGATGGAACAACTCAATGGCTACTTTACCTACGGAAGCAGCATCTGTGCTGGCAGCTTCGGCAGTTGTGGTCTGGTCTGCACTGGAAGCAGGAGCATCAGCGCTCTTTCCTCCTGAGCAACCGGTCAGTGCAGCTGTTAAAAGAGTGGCTCCGATCATACATGCTGTAAATCTTTTTTTCATAATGTTTCCCCTTTCACATATGGTTTTTGTACAGCCTTAACTTGTAGCCAAAGTATAGGCTTTTTCAGGGAAATTATAAATACCATATTCAAATTTTACTTGCCATTTTCAAAGATTGTTGTATATTTTTATATAAAGAGGTGCGATGGATATATGAAAAAACGGCAGAAAGCGAAAAGATATATAGTGAATTGGAAAGATATAAAGAAAAATATGACAAAAACAGATTCGATTAAAAAATGGCTGATCCTTCTGGCAGGCCTGCAGATATTCCTTACCATGGCATTTTTATGTTATCTTGTAACTGTAAGTGCCTACCAGAATTATAATATGGCTACCCATCGGTATTTCCAGACAGGAGAGCAGCTGTTAGACCGGGTAGAGATATCTGTAAAAGAATTGGAACAGGCCACTTTTTTCCCGGCTCAGTTATATACCCAGAATAATGACCCCTATTTGTGCAGTACACTAAGGGAAGGCCCGATCCTTAAAAATTTCCGTTTTTATTCGTATTTTAATACTCAGGCCCAGAACCGTTTCACAACAGACTCTACCAGTTTTATTGCTCTTTATGATCTTGAAGGAAATGGCGTATACACTTCAAAAGGGGCAAATTACGGAATTAGCTTTTTGGATAAGGAAAAGGCAGAATGGTATAAAAAAATTTCTGCTTATAAAACAGGTAGGCCTCTTCTCATAGCTGCGCAGGAATTTAGAGGATCGGGTATGAATATGCGTGACGGCGGTTCATTGTGTATTGGCAGAGGCATTCTGGACCTGAATACGATCAAGATCGTAGGCTATTGCGTGGCAGGAATAGATACTTCTTATCTGGAGAATTATTTTGAGCAGAACCGTCAGACACCGAATCAGAGATTTGCGGTATATAAAGACGGGAAGCTTTTGTACGGAAATATAGAACAGGAAGAAAGCTATCAGGGATTTGTAAAAGAAAATCTGAAAAAAACAGAACGAAAAGAAAATTACCAGAGCAGAAAATTAAAGCACAGTGATAAAAACTCCTGTGTATACAATGTGATCGGCCACGCTAATGGCTACACTCTGGTATTACAGACTCCTCTGTCTGACATTTTTGGAAATATGGGAAGGATCCAGATGCTAAATATCATTCCCATAGGTATGATCTTAGGTGGAATCATATTTATGATCTTTCAGATGGTAGGCCGGATCTTAAAGGCATTAAACCGTCTGATCGAAGCCTGCAATCATTTTGAACTGGGTCACATAAATAAAGTTTCAAAAGAAGGACTTCCAGAGGAATTTCAGACTCTGGTATCCTCTTTTAATAAAATGTCAAAACGTATTGATCTGTTGATCCATGAGGTATTTGTAAAGCAACAGGAAAAACAGGAAACAGAACTGCAGCTTTTAAGGACCCAGATCAATCCCCATTATCTGTATAATACTTTGGAGATCATGCACATGAAGGCTTATATGTGCCAGGATTATGAAACAGCTACCATGGCAGAACTGTTAGGGCAGAATCTTCAGTATGGCCTTCGGAATACCACAAAAGAAGTGCCTTTGGAAGAAGAGATCCATCAGTTAAATATCTACCGGGCTATTCTTGCATACCAGTACAATGAACGGATCCAGTTTAACATCTGCATTGACAGGGAGCTGTATTCCTGCCATGTTTTAAAGCTGGTATTCCAGCCTATTGTGGAAAATGCAGTGATCCATGGTATTACAGACAGTCATCAGATCCTGCATATTGATATTTTGGGATATAGAGACGAGGACCGCCTATATATCCAGGTTTCCGATGATGGATGTGGTATGAGTGAAGAACAGTTAGAGATGCTGCGCCATGATATAGACAGTCCTTCCAGCAACAGCATCGGACTCCGTAACGTATGCAGGCGGATCAGCTTAAACTATGGTCCGGAGTATAAGGTATCCATTGAAAGTGCTGAAGGAATGGGAACTATGATCATGCTTGGTTTTCCATGGAAAGATAACATGAGTGATGATATGGAAGAAGAGCGGACGAAGAAGGAGGAACAGGATGTACCGGATCCTATTAGTAGATGATGACCAGAACATTGTAGATGGTCTTGGGAGTATTATAAAGCAAAATTTTGAAAATATCTTTGTTATATCCAGTGCCTGCGATGGAAGTGATGCTTTAAAACGTCTTACAGAAGATTACTATCATGTGATCATTTCGGATATCCGTATGCCAAAACTGGATGGCATCAGTCTTCTGGAGCTGATCAGCAAAAACCAGATTCCCAGTGTGGTGATCATGCTCAGTGGCTATGATGATTATACCTATATCCGCAATGCCCTGAGGCTGGGGGCTTATGATTATCTGTTAAAGCCTGTGAATATACAGAATTTTGTGTCCATGCTCAGATTGCTGATCCCGCGGTTAAAAGACAGTTCCGTAAAGCTGCAGGCAGAAGAGGTAAGCTGTGTGCGTCCGGAAACACAGGGGGATTATTTTGATATTCCGGCCAAAAAACCTTATTATACAAAAGAAGATCTGGAAAAAGAAATGGAACATCTTTCAGCCGGGCTTTTGTCCATGGACGAAAAGGGCACAAAAGATAAGATCCAGGAAATCTTTTCCCATTTATCCCAGGAAGCTGTGACTAAAGAACAGTTTAAGCAGGTATTTTCCGCATTTCTCTACACATTAATGCAGAAAAATACAGCCCTGATCCCTATTATAGCAGGTTACAAGCTGTCAGATAATGACCTGGCTGCCCAGATTAAAAACCAGCCCCACATCAGTCAGTTAAGACAGAAAATGGAACAGATCCTGCTGCTTTATATGGAACAGCTGAAAAAACAGCAGGAAAAGAAAGAAGAATATGTGGTAAAAAAGGCACAGGAATACATGAAAAAGCACTGTTCTGAACAGCTTCTCCTTTCAGACATTGCTGCCCAGTTCCATCTCCACCCCAATTACTTCAGCAGTTTGTTTAAAAAGCAGCTGGATATGACAGTGAGAGATTACATACTTCAGCTTCGCATGACAAAGGCCAAGGAACTGATGAAAGACTCGTCCCTGAAGCTTTTAGACATTGCCCTGGCAGTAGGCTACGAAGATGCCGCCCACTTTAACCGGGCATTTAAGAATGTCACCGGGGTTTCACCGTCGATGTATCGGGATGGGATAAAGAAACAATAAGACTATAGTATAAAAAGTTTTTGTAAGTACATTACATACAAAGGAGAAATGCAGATGAAAATAGTTGTACTTGATGGATATACAGAAAATCCGGGAGATCTTTCCTGGGATGAGATGAAAAAATACGGAGAATTGACGGTTTATGACAGAACATTGGCAGAGGATGCAGTGAAGCGTATTGGCAATGCAGAAATTGTGTTTACAAATAAGACTCCGATTACAAAAGAAACCATGGATGCATGCCCGGATCTTAAGTTTATCAGTGTCCTTGCAACAGGCTACAATGTGATCGATGTTAATTATGCAAAAGAAAAAGGAATCGTTGTCAGCAATATTCCTGCTTATGGAACGGACTGTGTAGGACAGTTTGCCATTGCTCTTCTTTTAGAGATCTGCCATCGCATCGGACATCATGATAAGGCTGTAAAAGAGGGCAGATGGGAAAATGCTCCAGACTGGTGCTTCTGGGACTATCCGCTGATCGAACTGGCAGGAAAAACACTGGGGATTATTGGTTTTGGCCGTATTGGACAGAAAACAGGAACCATAGCAAAGGCAATGGGTATGAATGTACTGGCTTATGATTCCCATCCAAATGATAAAGGACGTGCTATTGCTGAGTATGTGGAACTGGATGAGATATTTACAAAATCAGATGTGATCTCGCTTCATTGCCCATTGTTCCCGTCTACAGAAGGCATTATCAATAAAGATAATATTGCCAGGATGAAAGATGGAGTTATCATCATTAATAACTCCCGTGGACAGCTGATTGTGGAAAAAGATCTGGCAGATGCATTAAACAGTGGAAAAGTATATGCAGCAGGACTGGATGTGGTAAGTACAGAGCCTATTAAGAGTGACAATCCTCTTCTGAAAGCTAAAAACTGTATCATCACCCCTCATATTTCCTGGGCGCCAAAGGAAGCAAGGCAGAGGATCATGGATATGTCTGTGGAAAATCTTAAACAGTTTTTAGCTGGAGATCCGGTGAATGTGGTAAACTGGTAATAAAAAAAGAAAAAATGTAAAGTAGCCTTATATATGATCAAAAAATGCTGTAAAAATGACGGACCGCTTCCCAAACTGGAAACAGTGCCGTCATTTTTTATATCTTAGTATGCCCGTTTAATAATATCATTCATATGCTTTTCAGCTTCAAAGCGGATACGCTCTTCATCCAGAGTAAGGACCTCACGGTTTTTCATTACGATCTTGCCGTTGATGATAGAATCGGTTACATCATGTCCGTTTGCAGCATCTACAATGGTATTTACCAGATTCTGGCTTGGAGTGATATGAGGCTGGTCAATATTTAACAGGATCAGGTCAGCTTTCTTGCCTTCTTCAACGGATCCAAGGATATCACCGTGTCCAAGAGCATTTGCACCGCCCTGGGAGGCCATCTTTAAAAGTGTAGGACAGGTCATGACTACAGGATTAAAAGATGGAATTCCCCAGTAAGCCATCATAGCATAGCGAAGAACCTTCATTTCGTCAAAAATATCCAGATTGGAAGGTGCAGCACCATCGCAGCCTAAGCCAAGGCTTGCACCGGCTTCCAGAATCTGGGGAGCTTTTGGAAAACCGTGGTTTGCCAGGTTGGCTCTTGGGCAATGGATCATTTTCACACCACGTTCTGCCATCAGCGCAATATCGTGATCTGACAGCATTACATTGTGGGCAGTCAGAAGATTAGGACCAAGAATGCCCATTTCTTCCAGAAATTCTGCAGGGCGTTTTTTGTAATTTTGCAGGCAGAAGCTGACCTCGTCTTTATGTTCACACAGATGGGCATGAATGCCGGTATGGAATTCTTTAGCAGATTCACCTACCATGGCGATCAGTTCCCTGGAACAGGTCATTACCTGACGGATAGCAAACCAGATATCAACACGGCCATCGCCAGCTCCCTGATATTTCTGATACAGTTTCTTTGTGTTTTCGATAGCCTCATTAGCTGTCTCTTTCATTGCACCAGTAATGGCATTTCCCATATCCATGGTTGATTTTGCAATGGCAGCTCTCATGCCAGATTCAATGACTGCATCTGCAACCCGGTCCATATGTACACCGCCGGAATCAGCAAAAGCAGTTGTTCCGCTTTTGATCATTTCCAGACATGCCAGAAGGCCGCTGATATAAGAATCTTCTGGCTGGAGATTACTTTCAAAAGGAACCAGGAAACGGGTCCATACCATAGGATATTCATCGGCAACACGCCCTCTTAAAAGCTGCTGGCAGGTATGTGTATGGCCATCTACCATGCCGGGCATGACAAGCTTTCCTTTGCCATCGATTATTTCATTGGCAGAGCTGTCGGTGATCAATTCATCTGTAGGACCGATCTTTTTGATCCAGCTGTCTTTAATTCCTACAGAACAGGTAGATGAAACCGTCATATCAGGGTTTAAAACCTGACAGTTCTTAATTAAAATATCATATTTTTCCATATAAATTTACCTCGCTCATGTTAAATGGCACCTGTAAGTTTTAAGATAACATCTGCTACTAAGGCAGAGAAAATAAATGTTCCGGTGATTACAAATAAGGTGATGAGCACCAGTTTCCATCCCATTTTAGCAAAATCCTTCAGGTCTTTTCCAAGTGAAATCCCGGCAAATGCGCCTAATGCAGTGGTAGGAGCCATAAATGCAACCTGGGATGTAACACCGATCACAAAGTCTTTTACCGGTGAGATAGGGCATGCAAGAAGCAGTCCGGTAAGAGATACATACATCATAGATGGAAGCTTTATAAACTGGCTCATAAATTTACTTACTGTAAGTCCGAAGAGAGCAATAGCGCATAATACCAGGATCCCGGCAATGGAATCACCTACCGGCATTTTGTAGCCCAGTATATTTGTGAGTACCATGATAACAGAAACCATGATAAGCAGTCCAAGCTGCTGTAAAAAGTATTTTCTGACCATTATTTAGCCTCCTTATTGTTTTTGTGACCGATTTTAGGTTCCAGTATTGCATACAGTTTTTTAGTAAGAGGAAGAGCTACGAATGTTCCCATATAAATTCCGGTGATACCAGTAAGCATATCACTGGCGCCGCCCATGATCATAATACTTTCAGCC
Source organism: uncultured Clostridium sp. (assembly GCA_900541315.1). GTDB lineage: Bacteria > Bacillota > Clostridia > Lachnospirales > Lachnospiraceae > Enterocloster. Next base: position 12,232 of record UQJF01000001.1, read on the forward strand.
TGCTGCGGGTAGATCTCACCTAATGTTCCGGCAGCGGCAGTCATCATTGATCCGCTTCCTACACCACAAGCCATGCCAAGGGCAATAGGATCAAAAATATGCCAGGAAGCTACGATGCTGGCCAGGATACTGATAAAAACGGTACCAATAACAGAACCAACAATATATACAGCAAAGGTTCCGCGGGTTTCCGGGGCATCCGGTCCAAAGATATCAGTGGTTAATCCAAGGTTGGAGTCTCGGTTGATGGAATAGCAGGCACCGATAGCTTCTTTTTTCAGACCAAGCAGCAGTGCAAGAGGAAGTGAAATAAGGATGGTTCCCAGATTACCAAATTCCTGCAGCAGAAGCGCAGGTCCTACAGCAACCAGTTTTGCAAGATTTCCACCTGCTGAGATTCCCATTTTTGCCATAAAAGGTGCAAGGGCTACTAAAACAAGGCTTCCTCCAAGCTTTGATTCTTCTGTTTTGAAAAGCTTAAAGGCGTCCGGTCCTAAAAGTCCTCCAAAGATCGTGGCAAATACCATTGGAAATAAGGTAAGTGTACCAATTCCAATATTGAACTTAAGTGTACCGATCAGGTCGCATACCGTAGCAAGGATCAAGGCTACAACATAAACCTTCCAGTACTTGTTAATAACAGTTTTCAGCTTTTCCATACAAGATACCCCTTTCTTCTGTCTGTGCAGGAATTATTTTTGTGATTTAAACATAACACAGGAAGCGTTTTCTGCGAATACGTCAAAAAGCGATGGATTTCCATCGCTTTTTACGAAAACCGTCTTTAAGGTCACAGGACAACTGATTCAATCTGCATTAAAAGATCCACAAAACGGCTGGCTGTATCAGAAAGAGTATATTTTTGGCGTACGATCCATCCTATTTCAAGCCGCCGCCCGTTTTTAATAGGAATAGAAACGATATCGCTGTAGTTATCATCAAACGGCCGATAGCCGCTTCCGACAGCAAATCCCTGACAGTAACGCATAACAGAATAAGAAGTAGCCCGGTCAGAAACCTGGATCACCCTGTTTAACTGATGATAAGGGACGATCAGGTCAGTATAAGCAGAATTCGTATCTGAAGACCGGTCATAGGTGATAAAAGGATACTGGATCAGATCTTCTATGTCGATTTCACGGCTGCCAGCAAGAGGGTGGTTTTGGCATATGTATACATGGGAAGTCTGATAGGTAATATGATTGAAAATGATGTTTCTGTTCCTTAACTCCTGCATCATCTGGCCCTTGCTGTATTCTGTAACAAAAACGATGCCAAGATCATCCAGACCGCGTTCTACCCGGTCCATAACTTCAGATGTGCGGCATTCGTGAAAACCGCAGTGATAAGGTCCGGCACCTGTATTCAGGCTGTTGATGATCGATACAAAAGAATTCATACCGCAGATATGATGCTGGGAGGAAACAGATAAACCTAAAGGACGGTTTTTGGAACCATTGAATTTTTCATCCAGATAATCCAGGCGGTTTAATATCCATTTAAATTCGATCAGAAGTTCTTCTCCGTTTCTGGTAAGGCGGACCCCTTTGCTGTCCCTTACAAAAGCAGTGATCCCATAAGTATTTTCCACTTCTTTAATAGCACCGGAAATGCTGGACTGGGCAGTAAAAGACCGTTTAGCGGCTTCGCTGATCGAACCGGATTCAGCAGCACCAATAAAATATCGCATTTGCTGTAATGTCATAGAAGCTCTCCTTTGTGGCTGACGGCAGTTTATTTATGAAGAATTGCGTGAGTGCAAAGCACGTAGCAATTCGGTATCAGAGGGGTCAAAATACCTTTTGACTCCAACATCTTTATGAATTATACAGCAAAAATAAAAAAAATGCACCTTATTGAGAAATATTATCAGCATATAAATAGTCTGCGTTATTGACAACTAACTTAAATTAGCGTATTCTAACTAAGATGATCGGGGGTAGCAATGACTAACCTTGAATAGGAAGAACTAACTTGAAAAAAGGAGTGAAGAAGATGCCTTTAACAATGGCTTCGATCGGAGAAGCAAATACCATCCGTAAAGTAGGCGGAAATGAAGAAACAAAGCGTTTTCTTGAAAACCTGGGATTTGTTGCCGGGGCAGAGATCACAGTTGTATCTGCCATCGGTGGAAATGTTATTGTCAATATTAAGGATTCAAGAGTTGCAATAAATCAGGATATGGCAAGACATATCATGGTTTAAATGGACATGTTGCCTAAGGGTGATATAGCCATAAATGAACATGACAAAGAGAAGAAAGGAGACATAGCAATGACTTTAGGTGATGCAGCAGTTGGAAGCACTGTAGTAGTGACTAAGATCACAGGTGATGGCGCTTACAAACGTCGTATTATGGACATGGGGATCACAAAAGGAAGTGAGCTTTATATTAGAAAAGTTGCTCCTTTAGGAGATCCTGTTGAAATTACAGTAAGAGGTTATGAGCTTTCTGTAAGAAAAAATGATGCTCAGTGTGTAGAAGTAAAATAAACGGACACAACACACCGTGAGAATTAAAAGGAGTCCTTTGCAATGGACTCATGGAGGTAAATGAAAAATGGCAATTAAGATCGCGCTTGCCGGAAATCCAAACTGCGGAAAAACAACTATGTTTAATGCATTAACAGGTGCCAATCAGTATGTTGGTAACTGGCCTGGTGTTACGGTAGAGAAAAAAGAGGGAAAATTAAAAAGCAAGAGCCAGAGCGAAGAAGTGATCGTTACTGACCTTCCGGGTATTTATTCACTGTCTCCTTATACTTTGGAGGAAGTTGTCAGCCGTGATTATCTGTTAAAGGATGATCCGGACGTTATTGTAAACCTGGTTGACGCAACAAACATCGAGCGTAACTTATATCTGACCACCCAGATGATCGAAACCGGTATTCCGGTAGTGATCGCATTAAATATGGCAGATCTGCTTGCCAAGAGAGGTATTAAGATCGACATTGAACGTCTTTCCATGCTTCTTGACTGTCCGATCGTTGAAACATCTGCATTGAAGCAGACCGGTCTTGATAAGCTGATCGACGAAGCAGTTAAGGTTGCTAAGAAGAAAGAAGCTGATCTTCCTAAGGAGATCTTTTCTAAGGAATTAGAAGCAGCAGTAGCTGAGGTTGAAGGCGTACTGCCGGCAGACATCACTGAGAACAAGAAGAGATGGTATGCTGTTAAGTTTCTTGAAAATGACAGCAAGGTAGTTGAGAGCACCCCTCTTTCTGCTTCCGGCAAGTCTATTGTTGAGAACGCAAGAAAAGCCATCGAAGAAGCTCATGATGACGATATGGAAAGTATTGTAACTGATGAGCGTTACAAATTCATCCAGAAGGTAGTTGGGACTGCTGTTAAGAAGAGCGGCGAGAAGCTGACCGTATCTGATAAGATCGACCAGATCGTTACCAACCGTTTCTTAGGTATTCCGATCTTTATGCTGGTAATGTGGATCGTATATTACATCTCTGTAACTACAATAGGTACATTCGTAACTGACTGGACTAACGATACATTCGTAGGTGCTATTCAGGAAGTTGTAGGCGGATTCCTTGAAAATGCCGGTGCAAGTGACCTGATCTTAAGCCTGGTTGTTGATGGTATCATCGGCGGTCTGGGAGCAGTGCTTGGTTTCGTTCCTCAGATGGCGATCCTGTTCCTGTTCCTTTCCATCCTGGAAGACTGCGGTTACATGGTACGTATCGCATTCGTTATGGACCGTGTATTCCGTCACTTTGGTCTGTCCGGTAAGAGCTTCATCCCGTTACTGATCTCCTCTGGTTGTGGTATCCCAGGTATCATGGCTTCCAAGACCATTGAGCAGGATAACGACAGAAGACTTACAATTATGACAGCAACCTTTATCCCATGTGGTGCTAAACTTCCTGTAATCGCTTTAATGGGCGGCGTTATGGCTGGTTATGTAACTGGCTGGGATGTAGCTGGCATGATGGCTCCTATCATGTACTTTGTAGGTATCGTAGCTGTTCTTGTAGCAGCTATCATGTTAAAGAAAACAAAACCATTCTCCGGAAAACCGGCTCCATTCGTTATGGAGCTTCCACAGTACCATATCCCATCTGCTAAGACTGTTCTGATGCATGTCTGGGAAAGACTGAAAGGCTTCATCATCAAGGCTGGTACTATCCTGTTCCTTGCCTGCGTAGTAATGTGGCTGCTTTCTACTTTTGGATTTGCTGATGGTTCCTTTGGTATTGTTGAAGATTCCGCAGACAGCCTTATGGCTATCATTGGCGGTGCGATCGCGCCTCTCTTTGCTCCTCTTGGCTGGGGCGAGTGGCAGCCGGTTGCAGCTGCGATCTCCGGTTTCAGTGCAAAAGAAGGTATCGTTTCTACCATGGGCGTACTTGCAAATGTTGCCGGTGACGTTGAAGATGCAGAAACCGTTGCAGAAGGTGTTGGAATGTGGTTCCCAACCGCTTTAGCCGGATTCAGCTTCCTGCTGTTTAACCTTCTTGACTCTCCGTGTCTTGCAGCTATTTCGACAATGGCCCAGCAGATGCAGGACAGAAAGTGGTTCTGGTTTGCGATCCTGTTCCAGAATGTATTTGCTTACACTGTTACTCTTTGTGTATACCAGATCGGCAGCTTCTTATTCTATGGCTCCTTCGGCGCAGGTACAGTTGTGGCATTCGTAGTGCTGCTGTTCATGCTGTACATGCTGTTCCGTCCAGATCCATATAAGGATCAGAAGACCTATTCCAAGCGCTCTGTACAGTCCGCAAGTTTATAAAAGTATCAGTCGGTACATACCGGCATAATGAAAGGGTCCGGGTGATAACATCCGGTCCCTTTTTAAAACTGCTGCATTGTGGTAAAATGGATCTGGCAGATATTTATCGTTTTATGTTTCCGAGAGAACATCAAGAAGAAAGAAGGGAATATTTATGATAGCAAATGTAATTATATTGCTCCTTATATTTGGCTACTGTGGTCTGGTGATTTACTGGAAACGTACCGGTGCGTTAAAGGACAGCTGCAGCAGCTGTGGAAGCGGAAAAAGTGGCTGTGGCGGTGGCTGCGGCGGCTGCAGCGGACATTGCAGCAGTTGTGGAAGTGTTCATGCACATCATGGGGACGTTCATAAAACGATGAAAAAGCACTGATCCAGTTGCTGTCTGTATTTACACGCAGCAATGGACCTGTATTTATGATGGTGCTATTTTCTGGTGATATGTACGTTATGTATGTTTAGAAAGGAACAGAAAAATGGGAAATTCATCTGGTTCCATGCTTTATATGGTAGTTGCCCTTATTATCATCTATGTAGTGGGAATGGGGATCTACCAGGGAGTAAAATATATCCAGAAAAAGCGGGAACAAGCAAGAGATAAGAAATTCCGCGAAGAAAAGTAGGCAGTACAGACCTGTTACAGAAACGAAAGGGACATAAAAATGGTTAATATAATCGTAATACTTATATTGATCCTGATCGCAGTGTTCGCTGTCAGAGGCACTATCAAACATATGAAAGGCGAAAGCCCGTGCTGTGGCGGCGGCGGAGCCAGCGAGGTGAAAGAAGAGCCAAGTAAACTGGAAGGCCCTGTGGTCGGTGAAAAGATTATGCAGATCTCAGGTATGACCTGTGAGCATTGTGTAAATCGTGTAATGCATGCTTTAAACAAGATAGACGGTGTATCTGCAAATGTCAGCTTAAAGGGAAAAAGAGCTGTTATTTCTTATGACCGTGAGGTTGATGAGAAGGTGCTGAAAAAGGCAGTAGAAGATGCAGGTTATACGGTAAATTCTATTTCATAAGCCTGCGTTTTTAGACCTGCACACTCAAATCCGCATCCTACGTGATTCGTACAGTTATTTACGAAACGATGTACTAGATCGCAAAAAAGACCAGGAGTGTCCGGACATATCTGTCTGGTACACAGCTGGTCTTTTTGTTTTGTGGATCACTACTTGCGGATTGCTATTTGCAGATCGTTCTGTAACATTTTAATTCCCCAGCCTGTAATATCCTGCTGCATCCCGTCAGCGTACTGCTTCTGTGGGAGATCAGCAGTAATGTTTTGCCTGCATAAGCTGTCTGCAGTGTATGGAGAAGTTCTTTCTCGTGAAGGGCATCTAAAGCGCTGGAAGGTTCATCCATAAGGCAGATATCCGGATTGCGCAGCAATATTCTTGCAATGCCGATCCGCTGGCGTTCCCCGCCTGAAAGCCTTGCACTCATCTGTCCCATGTCTGTATCATAGCCCTCTGGCAGTGTATCAATAAACTCTGCAATACCGGCCTGTTTTGCGGCATCCTTGATCTCTTCTATGGATGCACCGGGCTTTGCTATCCCGATATTTTCCCCAATAGTCATATCAAACAAATAGGTATCCTGTTCCAGAAATGCGATCCGTTTATGAAGTTCGCTGAAGCTGATCTGTTCTAATGGAATGCCATTGATCAGGATCTGGCCTTCAGAAGGTGCGTAAAACCGCAGTAACAGGCGCAGCAGTGTGGATTTTCCGGCACCAGATTCACCGGCGATACCGATCTGGTCTCCTTTATGGATCACATAGTTAAAGTGTTCCAGGATTTTTCTCTCTGTACCTGGATAAGCGAAAGACACATTTTTAAATTCGATGGTCTGGATCTCGCCGCAGGTGACAGGATGCACAGGTTCTTCTGTTTCAGGCAATGTATCTTCGATCTTAAAAATACGTTCTGCAGCGCCATAAGCTTCCAGAAGACTTGTTACCACAAAGGTAAGGCTGAAAGAAGAGGATAAAGAAGCAGTTGCAGCAAAGGAAATAGCAATGGTTCCTACCGGGTTATCAATCCCCTTTGATGCAAGATATCCGGCGCATACCAGGATCAGTATCCTTGCAAGATAGATGAAAAAGCTGGGAAAAGAAGCAATGGTCTGCCTGTGGAGCGTAAGCCCTAAAGCAGCTTTATTTACCCGGTTGTTTGCCAGCATCACATCATTCATTTTCCGGTTTCCGGCGCCAAAGATCTGGATATCCCGTATGCTGTATACACTTTCCAGTATTTTTGACTTTAAGTCACCAAGCTGTTCCCTGTAGCGCATACCGATTCCACGTCCTGCTATTAATGCACCAAGAGGCAGTACAACGCTGATCATAACGTAAATGGGGATCAGCACCAGTGCATACAGAGGATTTACAAACCATGCTAAAGCAATGGTAGTTACCGGAAGCAAAATAACTGTAAACATGGGTCCGATGGTATGGGCAAAGAAATATTCAAGAGTTTCAATATCCGCTACAGCAATGTTCATAATATCGCCGGTTTCACGTCCGATCATATAAGCAGGTGAGATGCGGTCGATAGCATCAAAAAGATGTACTCTCATTTTCGCAAGAATACCATAAGCACCTAAATGGGAGAATAAACCTTCCAGGTAGCGGCATACTGCGATCAGAACAGCGCAGGCGATGGTAAGGGCTGCATAAGCTATTGTCCCATTGCAAAAACCGGCTGCAGCTAAGAGCCATAAAGCTCCAAAGCCCATAAGTCCCATGTGGGAAAGGGCCCCAAGTACACTGGCTATCGTTGATATGGCAATATATTTTCGGATCGGTCTTCCGATTGCCAGAAGCCGCCGGTTCATGTCTTTCATTGAATAACTGAATTTTCCCTTCATTCTGTCACCTCCATTGTCTGCTGACGCAGGACTAGCTGACGGTATAAGCCATCCTGTGCCATTAAAGCTTCATGATCGCCCTGCTGAGCTACCTGACCGTCTTTTAAGACGTAAATGCAGTGGGCACTGCGTACAGATGACATCCGGTGGGAGATGATGATAAGGGTTCGTGTATGAGCCAGGCGGCTAATGGTATCCCAGATTTCTTTTTCACTTTCCGGGTCAACGCTGGAAGTAGCTTCATCAAAGATCATGTATTCAGCCTTTGATAAAAGGGCTCTTGCGATGCCCATTTTCTGCCTCTGTCCGCCAGAAAGAGAAGCACCTGCATTACCTATATCTGAATCAAGACCATTTTCCAGTGACTGGACAAATTTTAAAAGACCTGCTTCTGTTACGGCTTCCATTAAAGCTTTATCGTCAGCATCCGGGTCAGCAAGGAGCAGATTCTCCCGGATGGTTCCGGAAAACAGGTTTACCTGCTGGGGAACCATTACAATATGTTTTCGCAGTTCTTCCGGTTTCATGCTGTGGTAATCTTTGCCTTCCATATAAATATGTCCTGCTGATGCGTCACAAAAACGCATTAAAAGGGATGCAGTAGTGGATTTTCCACAGCCTGAAAGCCCTACAAGAGCAATCACAAAACCTTTGGGAACAGTAAGGGAAAGGTTCTGTAAGGCTTTGGACCGTCCTTTATAACCATAAGACACATTTTCCATTCGGATCCCGTTGAAATGTTCTTTATCTTCCGGCAGTAATGGATCAAAGGGACGGGAAGTATCAGTATCCAGGATCTCTTCTACCTTTCCGGCTGCAGAAATAGCAGTCAGGGCACTGTGGGAAGCGCTCATCAGCTGCTGGGCAGAAGAAAAATAGCTGTAAGAAAGCATTAGAACCACTAATGCCTGTGAAATGGTGATGGTGCCTCTTGTAATACGGATACAGGAGTCTGCCAGGGCAGTCACCAGCGCAGCGTAGATCAGCGCCTCTGTTACCAGAAAAGAGGTAAAATTGATTTTCATAAAGCAGTTGATATTTTTATTCAATATATCTGCTTTTTCTCCAAGGATATGAGAATGTTCTTTATCTCTGTTAAACAGCTTTAAAGTAGTAAGTCCGCGCAGGCTATCCATATAATAACCGGTCATATCATCTAATGAACGCCAGTAGATCTTACGGATATCTTCAATCCTGCTGCGGAATGCATTATTAATGGGAAGAAGAAAAAGTGATACCACCAATAATAAAACAGCCACCGGCATAGAGATGCCCTTTAAGTGAAAGAACAGGTAAACAGGTGCTATGATACTGTAGATCAGGCTTGGAAGATAGGTGCTGAAATAGGTCTGCATCTGTTCTACTGCATCCACAGAAGCTGTGATAGCGGAAACAGGACCGATCTTTTCAATGCCGCCTGCATCCAGTTCCAGTACCTTTGAAAAGATCATTTTCCGCATGCCTTCCCTTGCTTTTGCAGCGGTCCTGTATTCCAGAAGTCCCTTTAAAAGCTGGGCAAGAAAGGTAAATACAGCGGCAGCCAGAGCAGCGCTGACAGCGCCCCAGGCAGTATGCAGGATCTCCTGAGGCTGAAAAAGAGTACCAAGGAAACCGGCAATGATCTCAGCCAGTGCAGTAGTCCCCGCCAAGGTAAGAAAGCCCATACCTGCTATGGCAAAGATCCAAAGCCATAGTCCCCGTGCAAGCTTTAAAAGTGTTTTGTTCATTAAAAGCATATGTTTTCCCCCGATTTTTCTGTTCATATGATGTACTAGTACATCATATATAATAAGAAATCCTTTTTCAATCCCTAATCACCAGTTGAAAAAAATCGCTTATTAATTTTTCATGAATTATATCGAAATATTTCCCTGAAGATTTGAAAAATGGAGTATAGTATGGTATATTGAACAAAGAATAACCAGTGGTCCGGCCGTAGTCTGCTTTAAAACAGGAGGCAAGATGGTTACAGGGACCTGCAAGGAGGAAAAAATGAAAGGGATTATACTTGCCGGCGGAAGCGGCACCAGACTTTACCCTTTGACCAAAGTTACATCGAAGCAGCTGCTTCCTATTTATGACAAACCTATGATCTATTACCCATTATCTGTATTGATGAATGCAGGTATCAGGGATATCTTAATCATCTCCACACCAGATGACACCCCTCGATTTGAGGCTCTGTTAGGTGATGGAAAGCAGTTTGGTATTAATTTAAGCTATGCAGTACAGCCAAGTCCAGATGGTCTGGCTCAGGCATTTATCATTGGTGAAGAGTTTATTGCCGGTGATTCAGTTGCTATGGTATTAGGTGATAATATTTTCCACGGACAGGGCTTAAATAAAAGATTAAAGGCTGCTGCCAACAAGGGAAAAGGTGCAACTGTATTTGGCTATTATGTAGACGATCCGGAACGTTTTGGTATTGTTGAATTTGATACAAATGGAAAAGCTATTTCTATTGAAGAAAAGCCTGAAAAACCGAAGTCTAATTACTGTGTAACAGGACTTTACTTCTATGACAACCGTGTTGTAGAATATGCAAAGAACTTAAAGCCATCTGCAAGAGGCGAGTTAGAGATCACAGACCTGAACCGTATCTATCTGGAAAATGGTGATCTGGATGTTATTTTACTGGGACAGGGCTTTACCTGGCTGGATACAGGAACCCATGAGTCTTTAGTAGAGGCGACCAACTTTGTAAAGACTGTAGAAACCCATCAGCACAGAAAGATCGCATGTCTGGAAGAAATCGCATATTTAAACGGCTGGATCACGAAAGAGCAGGTATTAGAGACCTACGAAGTCCTGAAGAAGAACCAGTATGGCAAGTATCTGAAGGACGTTTTAGACGGTAAGTATGTAGATAAGTTACACAATAGAGAGTTCTAATGATCACAGGCGTTCGTCACGGCGTTTACCGTGGCGTAAATGCTCACTTTGAGCTATTTTAGGAGGAAATATTTACATTATGAAGATCATCGTAACCGGCGGTGCCGGATTTATCGGAAGCAACTTTGTACACCATATGGTAAATAAATATCCAGATTATGAGATCATCAACCTGGATCTGCTGACCTATGCAGGAAATCTGGAAAACTTAAAGCTGGTAGAGGACAAGCCAAACTACCGCTTTGTAAAAGGCGATATCGCTGACAGAAAGTTCATCTTTGACTTATTTGAAAAAGAAAAACCAGACGTAGTAGTAAACTTTGCTGCAGAAAGCCATGTAGACCGTTCTATCACCGATCCAGAGGCATTTGTACGCACCAATGTAATGGGAACCACAACTTTACTGGATGCATGCCGTACCTATGGCATTAAGCGTTATCATCAGGTATCTACGGATGAGGTTTACGGAGACCTGCCATTAGACCGTCCGGACCTGTTCTTTACAGAAACAACACCACTGCACACATCCAGCCCATATTCTTCATCCAAGGCAAGTGCAGACCTGTTTGTGCTGGCATACCACAGAACTTACGGAATGCCTGTAACAGTATCCCGCTGCTCCAATAACTACGGCCCATATCACTTCCCGGAGAAGCTGATCCCGCTGATCATCAGCCGTGCTTTAGCAGATGAAGAGCTTCCTGTATACGGAACCGGTGAAAATGTACGTGACTGGCTTCATGTATCCGATCACTGCGAGGCTATCGATCTGATCATCCACAAGGGCCGCGTTGGTGAAGTTTACAATATTGGCGGACACAACGAGAGAACCAATCTGGAAGTTGTAAAGACCATCTTAAAGGCATTAAATAAGCCGGAAAGCCTGATCAAGTTTGTAACAGACCGTCCGGGACATGACCGTCGTTATGCTATCGATCCAACTAAGATCGAGACAGAATTAGGCTGGAAGCCAAAATATAACTTTGATACGGGAATTCAGCAGACCATCCAGTGGTATCTGGATAACCAGGAATGGTGGAAAAACATTTTAAGCGGTGAGTACAGTAATTACTTCGATAAAATGTACGGAAACCGTCTGTAAGTAAACCATAAGCAAAAAGTAACTGTGGCTGACGGAAATTTCCGCCAGCCATTGACATGTATGATGAGGATTGCAGATGTATATTATGCAGTGCGGTCTGATATCAGAAAGCAAGAACAAAAAGTGAGGGATCATTTATGAGAGTTCTGGTAACAGGTGTAAAAGGACAGCTTGGACATGATGTAATGGACGAACTGGCAGCAAAGGGCATCGAAGGGATTGGCGTAGATGTAGAGGAAATGGACATTACAGATGCTGCAGCCTGCGAAAAAGTAATTACAGAGGCAAAACCGGATGCAGTGATCCACTGTGCAGCATATACTGCAGTAGATGCTGCAGAAGACAACGTGGAACTGTGCCGTAAGGTAAACTCAGAAGGAACAAGAAACATTGCCAAAGTGTGCAAGTCCTTAGACATAAAAATGATGTACATCAGTACAGACTATGTATTTAACGGCGAAGGACAGCGTCCATGGGAGCCGGATGACCACAGAGAGCCATTAAATGTATATGGACTGACTAAATATGAAGGTGAGATCGCAGTAGAACAGAACCTGGATAAGTACTTTATTGTCCGCATTGCTTGGGTATTTGGTATAAACGGAAAGAACTTTATTAAGACTATGCTCCGCTTAGGCAAAGAAAGAGGTGCTGTCAGCGTTGTAAATGACCAGATCGGTTCTCCAACTTATACCTATGATCTGTCTAAGCTGTTAGTTGCCATGATCCAGACGGATAAATATGGCAGATATCATGCAACCAACGAAGGACTCTGCAGCTGGTATGACTTTGCCTGCGAGATCTTCCGTCAGGCTGGTATGGATGAAGTAAAGGTAACACCGGTAGATTCATCAGCATTTCCGGTTAAAGCAAAACGTCCGTCCAACAGCCGCTTAAACAAAGAAAAACTGACAGAAAAGGGATTTGAGAGACTTCCTGCATGGCAGGACGCTTTAGGACGTTATTTGAAGGAATTAAAAGGACAGGAAGGACTGTAAAAAATGGGAAAATATTTTGGAACAGACGGCTTTCGCGGAGAGGCAAATGTAAACCTGACTGTTGAGCATGCTTTTAAAGTAGGACGTTTCTTAGGCTGGTATTATGGACAGAAAAATCCGGCTGAAAGATGTCGTATTGTTATTGGAAAAGATACCAGACGAAGCAGCTATATGTTTGAGTATTCACTGGTAGCAGGTCTGACTGCTTCTGGTGCAGATGTATTTCTGCTTCATGTAACCACCACACCAAGCGTATCTTATGTAGTGCGTACAGAAGGCTTTAACTGCGGTATCATGATTTCCGCAAGCCATAATCCATATTACGATAATGGTATTAAGGTTATTAATGAAAAAGGCGAAAAGCTGGAAGAATCTGTGATCACAGAGATCGAGAAATACTTAGATGGTGAAATAGAGGAGATCCCTTTTGCCAAGAAAGATAAGATCGGCCGTACCGTAGATTTTGCAGCAGGCAGAAACCGTTATATTGGCTATCTGATCTCCATTGCCACCCGTTCCTTCAAGAACATGAAAGTGGCTTTGGACTGTGCAAACGGAAGTGCTTCTGCTATTGCCAAAAATGTATTTGATGCTCTGGGCGCCCAGACCCATGTGATCAATAATGAACCAAATGGCTTAAATATCAATACAGACTGCGGTTCCACCCACATTGAGCATTTACAGAAGTTTGTAGTAGAGGAAGGCTGTGATGTAGGTTTTGCTTACGACGGGGATGCAGACCGTTGTATTGCTGTAGATGAAAAGGGAAATATAGTAGACGGCGATGGTATTATGTATATCTGCGGTAAATACATGAAGGAGCAGGGAAGCCTGTTCCACAATACAGTTGTTACTACGGTCATGTCAAATTTCGGCCTGTACAAAGCATTTGACCGTGAAGGCATTTCCTATGAAAAGACTGCAGTAGGCGATAAATATGTTTATGAAAATATGGCAGCTACCGGCAACTGCTTAGGCGGTGAACAGTCCGGCCATATTATTTTCAGTAAGCATGCAACCACCGGTGACGGCATCCTTACTTCCCTGAAGGTAATGGAAGTTATCTTAGAGAAGAAGCAGACACTTGCAAAGCTGGCATCTGAGTATGAAGTTTATCCACAGGTTCTTAAGAACGTAAAGGTAAAAGACAAAAAAGCAGCCCAGGATGATGAAAAAGTCCAGGCAGAAGTTAAAAAAGTAACAGAAAGCCTGGGAAGCGATGGACGGATCTTACTCCGCCAGTCTGGTACAGAACCTGTTGTACGCGTTATGGTCGAAGCCTCTGATCTTGAAACCTGCGAAAAATATGTTGACCAGGTAATTAAAGTTATGGAAGAACAGGGACACTGCTTATAAGGTAAGCTGATACGTCTGAAAAAGCTGGCTTGGAATATTAACCATAACCAGAACGAATAATAAAATGAAATCTCATTGCTTGTAAGAATAAATAGTATATGGTATACTGTAGCATATACTTTTATTGTATGTTGCAGCAATGAGGCTGGATGCTCCGGAGACAAAGCTGCTCCGGAGCATTTTTATGTAATAGGAAATTCTTTGAAATTTCCTATTACATAAAAAGACACTAACGTGCCAATGATGCGCACTCGCGCGAAGAAGAAACATGTCGCAAGCGACCGCGCTCGGCGCGAGAATGTGCCAAGGCACATTCTATATTGGTAAAGTGCCATTCTGCATATGATTTTATGAGAAAAGGAATGATGAAACGTGGGGCTGAATCAGTAAAAGTACTGCTGTTTATCGTCTGCCGTTACGGTGTGATCGAGCGACTGCCCGGAAGGGCTTGGAATTTAAAGGAAATACAAAGCAGATCCGTTGAAATGCCGGTTACAGCAATAAATAGAATTGCGAGAGTGCAAAGCATGTAACAGAAAAAGACAGAGATAAACACAAGGAGGAAATAGTTATTATGTTAAATTATGCGAGATATAAAAGAGTACCTGTAGTCCATTTCCCGGAGCGTACCTGGCCGGATAAAGAGATTGAAAAGGCTCCTGTATGGTGCAGCGTTGACCTGCGTGATGGAAACCAGGCACTGGTAGAACCAATGGTAGTAGAAGAAAAGGTAGAAATGTTCAACCTTTTAGTAAAGCTGGGCTTTAAGGAGATAGAGGTTGGCTTCCCTGCAGCATCCCAGATCGAATACGATTTTCTTCGCACCCTGGTTGACCGCAAGCTGATCCCGGATGATGTAGAAGTTCAGGTATTAGTACAGTGCCGTGAGCATCTGATCAAGAGGACTTTTGAGGCATTAAAGGGTATTAAAAAGGCTGTCGTACATATTTACAATTCCACATCTACTCTTCAGAGAGATGTTGTTTTCCACAAAGATATGGACGAGATCAAAGATATCGCTATTGTAGGTACCAAGATGGTACAGAGATATGCAGCAGAATGTGATACGCAGATCCGTCTTGAGTATTCTCCGGAGAGTTTTACCGGCACAGAGCTGGATTTTGCCCTTGATATCTGTACTGCTGTTCAGGAGACCTGGGGAGCTACCAAGGAGAACCCGATCATCATCAACCTTCCATCTACTGTTGAGATGAATACTCCAAATGTATATGCAGACCAGATCGAATGGATGCACACACACTTTAAGAACAGGGAAAGCATTATCTTAAGCGTACATCCGCACAATGACAGAGGAGAAGGCGTTGCAGCTACCGAATTAGCACTTCTTGCAGGTGCTGACCGTGTAGAGGGAACTCTGTTTGGAAATGGCGAGCGTACTGGCAATGTAGATATACTGACCGTTGCTTACAACATGTTCTCCCAGGGTATCAACCCGGAATTAAATATTGAAAATGTGCGTGAGATCGCAGAGGTTTATGAACGCTGTACTAAAATGCAGATCCCGCCAAGACATCCATATGCAGGCAAGCTGGTATTTACCGCATTCTCCGGTTCCCATCAGGATGCCATCAACAAAGGTATGCAGGCTCTCCACGAAAGAAACAGCCAGTACTGGGAAGTTCCGTATCTGCCTATCGACCCAAGCGATATCGGAAGAGAGTACGAGCCGATCGTCCGTATCAACAGCCAGTCCGGAAAGGGCGGCGTAGCCTTTGTTATGGATACTTTCTACGGCTTCAAGCTTCCGAAGGGCATGCACAAGGAGTTTGCCGATGTGATCCAGGCTATTTCCGAGAAGCAGGGTGAGGTTGCTCCGGAGCAGATCATGGAGGAGTTTAAGAAGGATTATCTGGACCGCAAAGAACCAATGCATTTCCGCAAGTGCCGCATTACCGATACAGAGACTGCAGATGGCGAGTTTGCAACACTTGTTAAGCTTACTTATACTGACCATGGCATTGAGAAGCATTTCGATGGCATTGGAAATGGACCGATTGATGCTGTCCAGAGAGGCTTAGAAGAGGCACTGGGCATCCAGATCAAGGTATTAGACTACACCGAACATGCACTTGCATCTGGTTCTGGCGCACAGGCTGCTTCCTATATCCACTTAGTAGACCAGACCACCGGAAAAGCAACCTATGGCGTAGGCATCAGTTCCAATATTACCAGAGCATCTATCCGTGGTATTTTCAGTGCAGTAAACAGACTGTTCTATTAATAAAACTTTCATGCCGGGACCGGCATGAAATAAAAGTAAAGATCAAAAGCGCATTGTCTTTTATGGCAATGCGTTTTTCTGTTATGGAAGTGCTGTCAGGCAGATATAGGTTTGCTCCTTCATTGACTTAGGCTGTGGTCAATGTTACAATGTTTCAAGACATTTATATGTCCTCTCGGAGTCTTTCCTGTATTTGTCTTTGTGGCCGATTTTCCGCCAGTCGCACTCGGATTTCATCACCGTACGCCACAGAAATTTGGGTACAACTGACAAAAAATCTTCTCATAAAATCAGGTACAGAAAGATTCCGAGAGAACATTTATAGATCACGGAGGAAAAATATTCATGCATGAATTAAAAGTGGCCCGTGTCCAGGCGCTTACTACAAGGGAAATGGCTCAGATCGGCCTGTTCACTGCACTTATTGCAGCGGGGGCTTATATTAAGGTCAATATACCGGTTCAGCCGTTTCCCATGCATTTTACTATGCAGTTTTTATTTGTTCTTTTAGCTGGATTTTTACTTGGGGCGAAAAAAGGCGCTATTTGTGTAGGAATCTACCTGGCAGTAGGACTTTCCGGTATTCCGGTATTTGCAGCAGGCGGCGGTCCGGCATATTTGATCCGTCCAACCTTTGGTTTTTTGCTGGGGTTTGTATTTGCAGCATGGATCACAGGAAAATTATCCTCTCTTCGTCTGGGAGCAGGTACTGCCTGGAATCTGTTCAGTGCCTTCTGGGGAATGATGGCTTACTATGTTTCCGGAATGGTGTATTTTTACGTGATCAGTAATTTCGTGATCCACATGCCGGTTTCATGGAAACTGGTGGTGATCAACTGCTTTCTGATCACAGTTATGGAAGATTTTCTTCTCTGCGTTATGGCGGCATTTTTAGCAAAGAGGATCAGGGCACTGGCGGGAGATATGTTCCGTAAGTAGTTGATCAGATGAACAACGATTCCGGGAGAACATCCTTGGAAATATGGAGGTTAAACAGCGTGAAGAAATATAAAATAATCTTTAGTGATATTGATGGAACTCTTTTAAATGATGAAAACCAGGTTCCGAAAGAAACTGTAGAAGAACTGCAAAGTCTGGACAAAAGAGGAATTCCTTTTGTGCTGGTATCAGCCCGTATGCCGGAAGGAATGCGTCCGATCCGGGAAGAACTGGGCATTCATGCACCTATGGTGTGCTACAGTGGCGGACTGGTATTGGGACCGGATAATGAGGAAATCTACAGCTGTCTGATGGATCTTGATCTGGCCTGTGAGATCAAAAAACTGGTTGAAAAAGAATTTCCCCAGGTCGTCTGCGGCACATACGGCGGGGAACACTGGGTAGTAGATGATGGGTCTGATCCTTGGGTACTCCGGGAACAGGAGATTACCCATCTGGTACCTGAAACAGGCGATATAAGGGAAATATTTGGGAAAACCGGAGGTATCCATAAGTTTCTTTTTATGGGAGAACAGAAGTCAGTCATCCAGACAGAAAAGCGGTTGAAAGAGCTTTATCCAGAACTTTCTATAGCAAGATCTAAACCGGTCTATCTGGAAGTGATGAACGGAAACGTGTGCAAATCAGCCGGGGTGAAGATCGTATGTGGGAAATACAACATATCATTAGAACAGGCAATGTCTTTTGGGGACGGACAAAATGATCTGGATATGTTAAATGCAGTAGGGGCAGGTTTTGCCATGGCAAATGCACCGGAAGAGGTGAAGCTGGCGGCACCGTTTGTGACTCCTGCAGATAACCAGCATCAGGGTCTGCTGGCTGTAGTGAGGAAATATTTTGCCACTAACATCTATTGAATATGCACATGAGGGAAAGTGCTTTGGCAGATACAGGAAGAAACTTTGGCTTAAGCGGTGCAGCACTTAAATGGATCGCTATGATTACCATGCTCATTGATCATATTGGGGCAGTGGTGATGGAATATGGTCTCTATTACCAGGGCGGGGCAGAGACTTTTCGCAAACTTCTGGACAGTGGCAATGGACAGTGGCTGTATACCTTTCAGCGCCTGACGCGTATGGTCGGACGGCCATCCTTTTTACTGTACAGCTTCCTTCTGGTAGAAGGATTTTTTCATACAAGAAGCAGAAAACGCTATACATTTCAGATGCTTTTATTTGCCCTGATATCAGAAATCCCTTTTGATCTGGCTGCAAGCAATTGCTGGTTTTATCTGGGTTATCAGAATGTTTTTTTTGAGTTTCTCATAGGGCTTACTGTTTTGTGGGGCATGGAACAGGCCGTGATTTTGGGAAAAACACCGCTGACAGTGGAGGCAGGAAAGATATTTGTGGTAGTCTTAGGCTGTATGGTAGCGGTATTTATACAGGCCGATTATGATTATATAGGGATCATTATCATTGCAGCCTTTTACGAATTTCACGCAAGCAGAGCAGGGCGCAGCTTGTCGGCAGCTGTACTGGGCGGGTTGGAAACACTGGATTTAAACTTCGGTATAGGGGCACTGGCAGCAATACCTATCTGGTTTTATAATGGAAAACGTGGAAATCAGAGGTTTAAATACCTGTTTTACTGGTTTTATCCAGTGCATCTAATGATACTGGTGGTGGTTAGAAGCGTTACTTTGGGTATAGTTCCCACATAAGACATTTTTATAAAGGTCTGTACACAGGAGAGAAATCTGTTGATTGTGTGCAGACTATTTTTTTGGTACAATAGAACAAGATATTTGCTTTTTGAGACTTATGAATGAAAAGGAGCGGCATAAAATGAAAAAATACGATTATATATTAGTAGGAAGCGGCCTGTATTCTGGTGTTTTTGCCTGGTACGCAAAGCAGCATGGAAAGTCCTGTCTGGTAGTGGAAAAGAGAGATCATATTGGCGGAAATGTTTACTGTGAGGGGACAGAAGGCATCCACGTACATAAATACGGTGCCCACATTTTCCATACAAGTAATAAAGAAGTATGGCAGTTTGTAAATTCTCTGGCAGAGTTCAACCGTTATACTAACAGCCCGGTTGCCAATTACAAAGGTGAAATGTATAATATGCCGTTTAATATGAATACCTTCAGCAAGATGTGGAATATTTCCACACCGGATCAGGCAAAGGCGATCATTGAAGATCAGAAAAAAGAGGTTACGGGTGAGCCAAAGAATCTGGAAGAACAGGCTATCAGTCTGGTAGGACGCGAGATCTATGAAAAGCTGGTAAAGGGATATACGGAAAAGCAATGGGGAAGAGACTGTACTGAGCTTCCGGCTTTTATCATCAAGAGACTGCCTGTGCGTTATACCTATGACAACAATTATTTTAACGACTTATATCAGGGGATCCCGATCGGTGGCTACAATGTGATCATCCAGCGTCTCTTCGAGGGCTGTGATATTGAAACAGGTGTAGATTATCTGGAAAAGAAGGAGTATTACGACAGTTTAGGGGAAAAGATCGTGTATACGGGAACCATTGATGCTTATTATAAGTATCAGTTCGGTAAACTGGAATACCGCAGTCTGCGTTTTGAGTCTGAGATCCTGGATGAGGAGAACTATCAGGGCGTTGCTGTAGTGAATTACACGGACCGTGAGACTCCATATACCCGTATCATCGAGCACAAACACTTTGAATTTGGCACCCAGCCCAAGACTGTTATTACCAGGGAATATCCGGTTACCTGGCAGGAAGGCATGGAACCATATTATCCGGTCAATGATGAAAAGAACCAGGCGTTGTACCAGAAATACGCCAAACTGGCTGAAAAAGAAGAAAATGTTATTTTCGGCGGTCGTTTAGGCGAGTATAAATATTATGACATGGACAAAGTGATTGCTTCTGCCATGGTGCGGGCAAAAGAAATCTTTGGGGCATAAAATTTATAATAAAGTATATGCAGGATCAAAAGGTGATGGCTGCTGCGAAATGGAAAATAACCATTTTGCAGCAGCTTTTTAGTTAATTTATAAATCAGTATCATTTCCATAAATTCCCATATGTATATTTTATAATGCTGTTTTAACACAAAAAAAGTTGTAAAATGACGAATGTAAAAGTGACAAGTCGAAAGTTTTTTGTATAATTTTCGGCCTTAAGGAATAAGAATTAAGGTAATTACAAAGAAAAAACAGTAAAAAAATACAAAACTACAACAAAAAAACTTGCATTTTTAACAGGGGTGTGCTACACTTACACACACATGTAGACCGTGGACGTACAAAGAAATGTTTGTATGCCACCGGACATGAGAACAGCGTAAAATTATGTTGGAAACATGCAGGGGGATCCGCGAGAACATAACAATGATCAAGGAGGACAAAGTATGAAAATCAAAAAAATGATGGCTCTTGTTACAGCAGCAGCGATGGCATTTGGTCTTGCAGGATGTGGTGGTGGAAATACCGCAGCTACCACAGCAGCACCTACTGAAAAAGCGGAAGGAACTACAGCAGCAGAAGCTGTTACAGAAGCAACAGAGGCTGCAAAATCAGAAGGCAGTGATAACTGGAAGGTTGCAATTTTAACAGGTACTGTTTCCCAGGGCGAGGAAGAGTTCCGTGCAGCAGAAAAAGCATTAGCTGCATATGGACCGGAGCACATTGTTACAGCCACTTATCCAGATAACTTTATGTCCGAGATGGAGACCACTGTATCACAGATCGTATCTTTTGCATCTGATCCTGATGTAAAAGCTATCGTTATGTGTCAGGCAGTGCCTGGTGCAAAGGCTGGTTTCGATAAGGTCCGTGAGATGGGAAGAGATGATATCCTTCTGATCGCAGGTACTCCACAGGAAGACCCGGCTGTTATTTCCGCAGCTTCAGATCTTGTTTTATATGCAGATGAAGCAGCACAGGGCGATACCATTATGGAAAAATGTGCAGACTGGGGCATTGATGTATTTATTCATTATTCCTTCCCACGTCATATGGCAATGGAGCTGATCGTAGCACGTCACGAACTTCTTAAGAAGAACGCAGATGCACTTGGCATTGAAATGGTAGATGTTACTGCTCCGGACCCGACAGCAGAGGCTGGAGTTTCTGCTTCCCAGCAGTTCATTCTGGAAGATGTTCCACAGCAGCTGAAAAAATATGAAGGCAAGAAAGTTGCTTTCTTCACAACTAACTGTGGTATGCAGCCGTCTTTACAGACCGCTTGCTTAGATGAGCCTAATGCTTATTATCCACAGCCATGCTGCCCGAGTCCATATCACGCATTTCCGGCTACATTAGGACTGGAACTTGCAATTGGCGGTGATGACGAAGACGCATTAAAGCAGATTGCAGCTAAATTAAAGGAGCATGACGCAGTAGGACGTTACTCTACATGGGCATCCCCGGTTGCTATGACCATTATTGCAGTTGGTGTTGATTATGCAAAGGGATATATCACAGGCGAGATTACAGACCGCAATGATGCTGATAAGCTGGTTGAAATGTTTAACTCTAAAGTTGAAGGGGCAAAGATCAATAATTATACCAATGCAGAAGGTGAAACTTTTGATAATTACTATACCATTCTGCTTGCTCCAGTTGATTTTAATGATTACTTATAAGAAACTTGAAATCGGAGAAAAGGCTCACCCTGTTGATTTCGGGTGGGCCTTTTCAGCTACAGAAAGGGGGAATTTCAATGAACATAGAAAAAGAGTATGTTCTTGAGATGAAAGACATTACCAAACATTATGGTGAAAATACCGTATTAAATGGCGTGTCTCTTTCCGTGAAAAAAGGTGAGATCCATGCACTTTTAGGAGAAAACGGAGCCGGTAAATCCACTTTGATGAATATACTGTTTGGTATGCCAGTCATCCACAGCACAGGGGGCTTTGAAGGAAAAGTCCTTTTAGATGGAGAAGAAACACATATCTATTCTCCTTATGATGCTATGGAAAAGGGAATTGGTATGGTACATCAGGAATTTATGCTCCTTCCAGGATTTACCATTACTGAAAACATCAAATTAAACCGTGAGATCACAAATCCTAATCCGGTGAGCCGCCTTTTTGGAAAGAACCTGGAAAGCCTGGATATGAAGGCAATGGCTTTTGACGCAAGAAAAGCGCTGGATGCTGTAGGAATGAATCTTGATGAAAAAACCCTGGTTCATGGAATGCCCGTTGGCTATATGCAATTTATTGAGATCGCCCGTGAAATCGATAAAACAGGGGTAAAGCTTCTGGTATTTGATGAGCCTACTGCTGTTCTTACGGAAAGTGAGGCAGCCCAGCTTATTTCCGTTATGAAGAAGATCTCTGAAAGCGGTATCGCTATTATCTTTATCACCCATCGTCTGGACGAAGTAATGGCAGCTTCCAACAGTATTACGATCCTGCGTGACGGAAAGTTAGCGGCCACCAGAGAGACTGCAAAGACCAGCATCCGCGAGATCGCGGAGCTCATGGTAGGTCGAAAAGGGGAAGCTATGGTAGAAGCAGCCCTAAGACCTGTTCCAGGTGAAAAGGTGGCTATGAGCATCCATGATCTCCATGTAGATATGCCAGGTGAGCAGGTAAATGGCTTATCTGTGGATATTTACGAGGGAGAGATCTTTGGTATCGGCGGTCTGGCAGGCCAGGGAAAACTGGGCATCCCCAATGGTATTATGGGTCTTTATGATGCAGATGGAAAAGTAGAACTGTTTGGACAGGAATTAAACTTTAAAGATACCAAGTCTGTTTTACAGGCGGGCGTTGCCATGGTTTCAGAAGACCGTAAAGGCGTGGGGCTTTTATTAGACCGTTCCATTGAAGATAACATCGTGTTTAATGCTATGCAGATCAAAGGGGAGTATTTGAAGAAATTTGGCCCATTTACCCAGATCGACAGCAAAAAGATCCGGGAAACAGCCCAGGCGTACATAAAAAATCTGGATATCCGCTGTTTTGGACCAACCCAGCATTCAGGTACATTATCCGGCGGCAACCAGCAGAAGGTTTGTATTGCAAAGGCGCTGTGCATGTCCCCTAAATTCCTTTTTGTTTCTGAACCTACCCGTGGTATTGACATTGGTGCAAAAAAGCTGGTGTTAGAGACGCTGGTACGCTTAAACAGAGAGCTGGGAATGACCGTTGTCATAGTTTCCTCAGAACTTCAGGAGCTTAAGAGTGTTTCTGACCGTATTGCCATTGTTTCTGAAGGCAAACTGGTAGATATCTTGTCTCCTCAGGCATCAGATGCAGATTATGGTCTGGCTATGTCCGGCATTAAACCGTCTGAGCATACAGAGAAAGGGGGAACAGAAGAATGACAAAAAATAAGATCCAGAGACTCCTTGCCATTCTTTGCGCAGCAGCAGCAGCCTTCTGTATGGTATTAGGATTTATAAATATGCCCAAACAGAACGGAACGGCAGGTCAGGAGATCCTTCGTACTATGCGTATCCAGACACTGCTTAATGCTACTGGCGACAGTGTGGTAGAAAGCTATGTGGCTATTGCAAAGCAGGAGGCCCAGGCAGCAGCCAAGGCATCCGGGGGCGGCATGGCGGCTATCCGTGAAGCAGTAGAAAAAGCAGAAACAGAAACAAGGGAAAAATATGAAAATGGTGCCCAGAATGATCTGTCCGGTATTGATACAACGGGTCTTTCAGCAGCCGTTGACGTATATACAGAGGCTGTAAAGGCTTATGCGGAAGCCCAGGCCCAGGCCCGTGCTGCTTATGAAGAGGCACATTATGCAGAAGCAGAGGCAGCTTTAGAGAAGAAACATGAAGAAATGCTGGCAGCAGGAGAGGAAATTCCGGAAGATGAAGAAGTAGTGGTAGATATGTCCGGTTTTGAGGCAACTCCTGAAATGATTGAGAAACAGGAAGAAGCAAAGGCTATGTATGCAAATGTAGGGGCTGAGCTGAAAAAGATCTATCCGGTGCTGACAGATGAAGCCTTAGAAACACTGGAAGAGACTGTAGAAGGCATCCTTTATCAGTCTGGTGACAGTTTTTCTTCCCAGTATGACCGTTATGTTAAACAGAGCAATATCAAAGAGACAAATGTAGGACGGCTCATCCGTCATGGAGATGATCTGGTTTATTTAGGCTTTGCGCTTCTGGTACTGACTGTGCTGTTATTATTTAACAGCTGGCTTATTGATAAACTGGGTATTCCAAGAGTGATCATTGGAGTGTTCTTTATTTTGCTTTGCTTTATGACCTTATGGTATGATTTATCTCTTTCCACGCTTCTTAGCAATACCATCGTGCGAATGGGTATGAATGCTATCATGGTACTGGCAATGGTTCCTGGTATCCAGTGCGGTATCAGCCTGAACCTGGGTCTTCCTATTGGTCTGGTTGCAGGCCTGATCGGTGGCTTGCTTACCATTGAACTTGGAATTCCAGGATGGGGAGGTTTCCTTTTTGCCATTGTTTCAGGCTCAGCACTGGCAGCTGTGTGCGGTTATCTGTATGCACTTATGCTAAACCGCTTAAAGGGCTCTGAAATGTCTGTTACCACTTACGTTGGTTTTTCTATTGTATCTTTAATGTGTATAGCATGGCTGGTGCTTCCGTTTAAGTCATTAAAGCTTCGCTGGCCATTAGGAACCGGCCTTAGAAATACCATTGGTCTGGACGGGACTAATTTTCGCCATATCTTAAATGATTTTCTGGCATTCCAGATCGGTGATTTTACCATTCCAACAGGACTGCTTTTGTTTATGTTATTTAGCTGCTTTGTTGTATGGATGTTTTCACGAAGCTGTACCGGTCAGGCTATGCAGGCAGTAGGAAACAACCCGCGCTTTGCAGAATCTGTAGGTATCAATGTTGATAAAATGCGTATTATAGGTACTGTATTTTCAACAGTATTAGGTGCAGTGGGAATTCTGGTATATTCCCAGAGTTACGGTTTTATGCAGCTGTACACAGCACCCCGCCAGATGGGTTTTATTGCAGCATCAGCTATCCTTATTGGCGGCGCTTCCACAAGCAGGTGCAAGATCAGCCATGTTCTTATTGGTACGTTTCTGTTTCAGGGCGTTTTAACATTGGGAATGCCGGTTGCAAACGTATTAGTACCTGGTTCTACTATTTCTGAAACATTGCGTATCCTGATCTCCAACGGGATCATTCTGTACGCACTTACAAAGTCAGGAGGTGAGTCTCGTGCGTAGTAAATTAGATATTCGTGAAATACTGCAGAAAAATGCAGTTACAGTCATGTTCGTGGTATTATGTATCATCGGACTCATCTGCTCTGGACAGACAGTTTCTTATGTAATGTATGAATTATTCGGCCGCTTAAGCCGAAATGCATTTATCGTACTGGCACTTATTATTCCTATCGTTGCCGGTATGGGTATCAACTTTGCTATTACCATTGGTGCCATGGCAGCCCAGATCGCAGCTTTGTGGGTGATAGAATGGGGCATCAGCGGACTAACCGGATTCCTGGTTGCCATGCTTATGACCATGCCTATTGCAGCGTTTTTTGGTTATCTTATCGGTAAACTGATGAACAAGATGAAAGGCCAGGAAATGATCGGAGGCCTGATCTTAGGTTACTTTGCAAATGGATTGTATCAGTTATTGTTCTTGTTTATTTTCGGCAATCTGATCCCGTTAAAGGCACCGGGACTGGTGATCAAGGGATCTACCGGTGTTGCCAATACCATCGATCTTTCTACAGACCGTGGTTTTAAATATGCTTTAGATGGCCTGCTGCGTGTTTCCTTCAGCACAGCCGTTCTCGTTATCTGCGGTATTATGGCAGTGGGGGCGTTAGTAATGTTTGCAATGAAGAAAATGGAGAAGAAAAAAGCTTTTACTTATGCCGGTATCTGCGTGGGAGCAATTGCAATGGTACAGCTTCCAGTTGTGAAAAATCTATTTTCCATGGTCAGTGTACCAATGGTCACTTTCTTCGTTGTAGGATTGCTCTGTATATTTAACAATGCACTGATGAAAACAAAGATCGGTCAGCAGTTCCGTGCCGTTGGCCAGAACCGTACGGTTGCCAATGCTTCCGGAATCAATGTAGACCGGGTTCGTGTGATAGCCATTGTGATCTCTACTGTACTGGCTGGCTGGGGACAGCTGATCTTTGTTCAGAACATGGGCTCTTTCCAGACTTACGGTGCCCATGAGCAGGTTGGTCTTTATGCAGGCGCAGCTATCCTGGTAGGCGGTGCATCCATTAAAAAGGCTACTAACGGACAGGCGCTTCTTGGCTGTATCCTGTTCCACTTACTTTTCATCGTAGCCCCATCTGCAGGAAAGAACCTGTTTGGTGATGCTGCCATTGGTGAGTATTTCCGTGTATTTATTTCCTATGGAGTTATCGCTCTGGCACTGGTTATGTATGCATGGGGAGATTATAAAAAGAAAAAGAGTTAATATGTTGCAAATACAATAAAAAGACCGTCTGGCCTGGGAAATAGGTTCAGGCGGTCTTTTACTGTCAGTCCATTAAAAAAGGTTTTATATTGTTACTGCTTAGAGCATTGAGCTAAAATTTCTTTAAGGGCTTTTACCAGTATATTATCTTCTGCCTCGTTCCGGATGGCAATCCGTAAAAACTGGCGGCCGTTTCTGGAAATCTTGGAGGACAGGTCTTTGATAAACAGGTTATAGCGGGTCAAAAGAAGCTCTGTTATCTCTGTGGCGCTGATGCTCTTGCCTGTCAGTTCCACCATCAGGTAATTTGCCTGGGATGGGAAGACGCGGACACCTGGGAGATTACTTAGTTTTTCTGCAAAACGGGTTCGCTCTCCACGGAGTTTGTCTAAAGCGGAGTCATAGTCTTTTCTGTATTTCTCTTCGATCTGCATATAAAATTCACCGAAGGAATTGATATTCCAGATGGCAACATCTTTTTTCAGCTGTCCGATCAGGTCAGTATCGCCGCTGGCAGCCACTCCCAGACGCAGTCCGGGGATACCATAAGACTTGGAAATACTTTTTACCACGATCATATGTGGATTTTCATCTAACAGTTCTTCCACCAAAAGGGTAGGTTCTGCTTCTTCTGAGAAATCTACAAAGGACTCATCTGCAAGGAAGCGGATGTTTTTTTCTTTTGTCCAGCGGGCCAGCTTTAACATGCCCTTACGGGAGATATAATTGCCGGTAGGATTGTCCGGATTGACAAGTACCAGACAGTCAAGATTTTTACCTTCAAAGAAGTCCATTACATCATTTTCATCATAGGAGAAATCTTCTGTCTGGGGAACGAAGGCAATGACCTTTTCTTTGTCACAACGGTTTGCATATTCTTCAAAAGCAGGACGGATCACACCAAGATTACCCTTTACACGCTCCATAAGGGCTTTGATCAGCTCTGCAGCGCCATTTCCTATAACGATCTGGTTCTGGCGCAGGGAGAAGTTTCTGGCAGCCAGAAGAGAGTTTACAGCCATTCCGGAAGGATACTGTCTTGCAAGGACGTCAAAATTATGTTTGATCTCATCCATCATTTTTTCAGGCGGATAATAACTGTTTACCAGATAGCAGAAATCCAGCATTTTCGGATAACGCCAGTAGCCGCCGAAGCGCTTCTGGATCAGGTGGGTGCGTTCCTTTTCCGGTGCGAAAATGGACTCAGCAATGTTAAGATCCTGGATATCGTCAATTTCATACCAGCGCTGGTTCTCATCCAGACGTTTTGCCTTGATGCCTGGATCATCTAAAGTTACCAGAATCTTTAATACCTGTTCATAGTATTCATTATTTCCCAGTGCTTTTGTATAAGCTTCCAGGAAAGGAACATAATGTGTCCTGGAAAATTCACGGCTGAATTTATAAAGATTTACGGTCTTGTAATAATGTTCTGTATCGGAAAAACGGAATTTTTTGCCTGGGATCATGGCTTCGATATCATCCTGATCAGAGAGGACCAGACAGGTTCCATCCATCCAGGACTCGTATTTTGCAGCCAGGGCAAGACTGTCTCTTGGATCATCAGTAAGGCTGTTTAATACAGAGTCTTCAAAGATGATATCGGACTCTAAAAGAAGAGTATCTTCCTTTAACAGATAGTCTTTTGCCAGGAAAAGGGAGTAGATATTGTTAGTGCGGTCATAGACCGGATTGTCGATAAAGACAACAGGTGTTTTGATATGCAGACTTTCAATATGTTCCCGAAGCTTCTGACCTTCATAACCGGTAACAATAACGATCCGGGACAGGTCATGCTGTTCTAGCTGGCTTAAGGTGCGGTTGATCAGAGGAACACCGTTTACCTTTACCATACATTTTGTATTATTCTGTGTCAGCTGCTTTAAACGTTTTCCCATTCCGGCAGCCAGGATGATTGCTTGCATGAGTTTTCTCCTTATAATTAATATGTTCTCACAAAATCAAGTGCAGGAAAGACTCCGAGAGGACATTAATATCTTTTTAAGATCAAATTATTTTGTATCCACTTCCAGGCAGGTAATCCGGGGATTTCCCGTCAGGTGTTTTATGGCGGTTTTTCAGTACATCTTTGTAAATTTTAATACGGTAACGGCGCATTTCTTTCTGGTCTCCAAACAGAAGTCCGAGGGTATCTAAGAAAATGTGAGCCTTGTGGTTCAGCCAGATATATGCCATGTACAGGCGGGGATTCTTGGAATAGGTCTTTCCTATATCAATGGCATTGCGGAAGCCGTAGTAGTTTTTCCAGCTGATGGCCGGGGCAGAACTGGCAGGTGTTGTTTTATGGTTTAAAACAGCTGTGGTCACATTTAAGATACGTGACTGATCATGGAAACGCAGACAGTATTCTGTATCATCAAACCAGATAAAATATTCCGTTTTTGGAAGGCCTATCCTTCGCACCATGTCAGCCTTTACCAACAGACCGCAGAAGGTGCTGATATCGTATTCAAAAGAAGCTTTGGCATATGCTTCTTCCGGTACTGGTCCATAAAGCATCAGCCGGGGACATTTAATGAAACGCCGGTGGGTGGTGTCAATGGATCCGGCAGTGGTTACTGTACCAGAATATGCCAGATAATTTGTCCTTAAGATGGCTTTCTGAAGCTGTTCTATATAATCGGCTGCGATCATGGCATCATCATCAATGATCAGGATCCAGTCACAGTCTGTTTTTCCAAGATTCTCAATACCTTTTGCAAAGCCGCCTGCTCCGCCGATATTTTCCGGAAGATGAAGAATGTGAAATTCCGGTTTATTTTTGTCAGAGGAAGCTGTTTGGGTCTCAGCCACCAGCTGGTCCAGATACTTTGAAGTACCGTCTGTACTATTGTTGTCTACTATACAAATATAGGAAAAGGGAACTGTCTGCGACAGAACCTGTTGTACGCATTCTTTTAATAATTCCAGCCGGTTGTACGTAACGATGGTAACTGCGAATTTCACGGGTGTGCTCCTTTGATATATTCGTTATAACGGTATGGAAAAACACCGTTATTTTATAGTATACGCAATTGATCTGGGAAAGTCAAAAAAATCTCTTTGGCAGTTTCAATTTTAGTGTTATATTTACGTAGCTATGATTTGGGTGGGGGAATTTTGTTGCATATACAGAAGAAATGTGATAATCTACCAATATAGGATTCCTCTGTATTACGGAGGAAGAAAAATGAGTAAAAAAACACTGGAAGAACTGGTATTTCATGACGATTTTATGTTTGCGGCTGTTATGATGGATGCAGAAAACTGCAGATGTTTTCTGGAACGTGTATTGGAGATCCGGATTGAAAGAGTTGAGATCAGTGCGGAGCATGGCTTCTTTTTTAATCCAGAATGCAAGAGCATTCGCATGGATGTATTTGCAAAAGATGAAAACAGGACACATTATGACATTGAGATGCAGCTGGTAAAAAAAGATAGTCTGGAAAAACGCAGCCGTTATTACCACAGTCAGATGGATGTGGAAATGTTGGAAAAAGGGAAGAGTTATGGAGAACTGGCAGATACATATGTCATTTTTATTTGTAACTTTGATCCACTGGGACAGAAAAAATGCCGTTACACTATCCGGAGATATTGTGAAGAAACAGGAAATGTATTTGGTGACGGGGTCTGTACCGTTTTTCTTAACACAAACGGAGAAAATCGAGAGGAAGTACCGAAGGAACTGACATCATTACTTGATTTTGTTAAGGCTGATCTGGTTGGAAGCGAAGCTGATTATGAAGATATATTTGTCAAACAGCTTCAGAATTCCATGCGTCAGATTAAAAGAAGCCGGAAAATGGGGGAACGCTATATGATGTTTGAGCAGTATATGAAAGAGTATGTTCAGGAGCATGCAGATGAGATCCGGGAAGAAGCCAGAGAAGAAGGACTGGCAGAAGGTCGTGCAGAAGGACTGGCAGAGGGCCGTGCAGAGGGCCGTGCAGAAGGACTGGCAGAGGGCCGTGCAGAAGGACATGCAGAAGGACATGCAGAAGGACATGCAGAAGGTCAGGAAGAAGCTACGGTCAGACTGAATAAATTATATTCTTGTCTTCTGACATCAGGGCGTGCAGATGATTTACAGCGTGCAGTGAAAGATCCTGCATATCTGAAACAGTTACTGCAGGAATTTGGATTCTGATGGTCAAATAAACATCGATTATTGTAAATCCTACAATAAGTCAAAAAATTCCGGCTCATATCTTATGAGCCGTTTTGCCTGAATGGCAGAGTCTATTTTTATTAAGTATCTTATATCATGGTCAATCGACCGAAATTCAAAAGAGGTACAGAGGAATCCTATATGCTTCTATAAATAAAAGTGAAAGCTGCCGTAGGAATATTTGCTTAGGATGATCCTGCGACAGCATGTTTTTTGTTGATTATCGTTTTGGTTGCCAAATGTTTATATGCCCTTATGTGCAAGTGCGCAGTTCATATAGCCACCTGGCAATGCTTTCAATGAAGTCAGTTGTTGCGTGCAGTTGGTACTCCTGCAGTACATCGAAAACGATGTGTTAGTATTCGTAATCATATTCTATATCATCGTCTGCCGTGTCATCTCCTGGTTCATCTACAGCGTCATGGTAGGTTTCATCCAGTACACCGTCAGAATCGAAATAGTAATACTTTCCATCTATGGTCAGACCTCCGGTTACCATAGCACCGCTGGTATTAAAATAGTACCAGTGTCCATTTAACTGCTGCCAGCCGGTAAGCATATATCCATCACTGTTAAATAAATAGGTGGAACCGTCGATAGCAGCTGTTCCGTCGGCGTAATAAGTATTTTCAGAAGAACGATACCACCAGCCATGGTCGTCATGCTGCCAGCCGGTGGAAACTTCCGGTGCTGTGGTTTCTGGTGGGGTCTGGGTTTGGGAAGAAGACTGATTTTGGGAGGAAGAACCACCTGAAGATCCGGACTTACCAGAAGAAGAACCGCCTCTATAAGGGCAGACACCGTTTGGATGCAGATGAGCAGGATAGCTGCCGCAGTGATAATGGTAGCTTCCAAGCCCGCTTTTATTTTTATTGTCCCGATGTCCGCCGTTTGCATCTGTCCGTCCGGGATGAGCCGCAGCCTCTATAACCAGATTGCCGGATATTCCGGTAAATCCAGGTGTAAGGCCTAAAGAAAGGCTGAATGTTGTGATAAGAATAGCTAAGGTTTTTTTCATAATGTATATCCCCCTTTGTAATAAAATGTCCTTTCGGAGTCTTTTGTGTGCCTGCCTTTGTGACAGATTTTCTGTCAGCCGAAGAAAGATTACGAGAGAACATCAAGATTCTATATCGACTTTGTGTATGGTTACATTATAAGTATAGAATAGATCTTAAATGTGTAATTTGTCAATATTCAGCACATCGTTTCATAAATAACTGTACCAATCGCGTAGGATGTGTATTTGAGTGTGCAGGTCTAAAAACGCAGGCGTAGCGGGCTACGCTGAGGCTTTTAGACCTGTGCAATCAGATTTGCAGACAAGTGAGTGGTACAGTTATTTTGAAAACGATGTACTAGTATCATCGTCCTATGATCTGTGCATATTCAGCCCGCAGTTCTTCCAGATAATGGCTGGATGAAAGACTGTTTTTACTTGCCTGCATCAGGTGCAAAATGATCAGGTCAAGAATCAGTAAAGGAACGGTCATAGAATGGTATTCATTTGGTTCACCGCGGTAGCAGTAAAAAGTTAGTCTAGAGGGCGATCCTTCCTGGGTTGAGAAAAGGTCTGTAAAGAGGATCACAGGGCAGTTTATTTTTTGACAGAGATCTAAAAGAATCCGTGTTTCCCTTAAAAGGCGTGAAAAACTGAAAATGAGTACCAGATCATTGTCGGTAATATTGATCATGTATTCATAAATAGCTGATCCGCCTTCTAACAGAACAGGTTGAATCCCCAGTCTCCTTGCACGGTAGCAAAAAATAGATGCCAGACCACAGGAAGCATCCGGGGCAAAAATATAAACATGCTGTGCCTGCAGCAAAAGAGCTGCTGCACGGGTGGGCAGTGCCGGATCCATACGATCCAGTGTTTTTTCTGTATTATTTCCAAAATGCATTTTCAGATCTTCAGTAAGAGAGGCAGTTTCTTCAAAGCGTTTCAGTGCTGAAGTGAGACGGGTACTGGGGGAGGCAGTATCCTGGATACGTTGTTTTATCTTCAGTTCTTTTAAATTTTGAAATCCTATTTTTTTCCAGAATCTTGAAACGGTTGCGGGGCTGATTCCGGTATGGGAAGAAAGCTCTTCAGAAGTAATATATTGAAGCTGTTCTTCATTGCGTAGAAGATACTGTATCAGTTTATGATCTGATTTTGAAAATGAATCTTTATATTGTTCATATAATTCCTGAAGCATATGAGAATAAATCTCCTTTTTATGATTTATATCCTCCGGGAGTTTTCCATGTATCTGTCTTTGCGGCTGATTTTCCGTCAAAAACTCAGGTACAGAAAGATTCCGGGAGAACATATTTGAATGGCTGGAAAAGCTCATCTGATCATCTATGTGAGTCATTTTATCATTTGTGGATCATAAATGCAAATAAAATTTCATAACAAAATAAAATGAAAAATATTACTCATATTTTACATTTTCATGCTTTTGAATTTTACATTCTAAATCGTATAATGCAAACAGTTCAACAGGAAAGGGGCATGAATATGAAACAAATATTTGTTTCATCGACTCTGCTTTGGAATGCCGGGCTGGAGGAAATGTTTCAGCGGGTATATGACAATGGATTTGATGGAATCGAACTTTGGGCGCAGCATTTTTTTACAAAAGGGTATGACACACAGGAGTATCTGCGTCTTCAGGCATTGTATCCTTTAAGAACCTGTGTACACAGTTGCAGCTGGGATCTGAACCTGGCTTCCATGAATCAGGGAATCCGCGAAATGTCCATAAGACAGGTGGAAGTATCTATGAGGCTGGCAGCAGAACTGGAAGCCTTGGAACTGACCGTTCATCCGGGGCATATGACACTTCCGGGTCGGAGAGAAGAGAGCATGAAACTTCTTCAGGATTCCTTAGAGCAGATTGGAAGGTTTTCTGAACGGATCGGAGTAGATGTTTCCTTAGAGATCATGGAAAAGATCCCGAAAGAATTTATAACAGATGCGCAGAGCATGAAGGAAGCAGCAGAAAGCAGAAAGAACCAGTTTTTCTATACGCTGGATATTGCACATTGCGATAGCGAAGAAGAACCATTTCACATATTAGATCAGTTAAAACGGATCTCCAAGATCCATATCAGCAACCGAAAAGGAGGGTGTTACCATACTCCATTAGGAAATGGTGACTTTTCTTTTAAGGAAATGCTTCCAAAACTTTTGGCATATGGACTCCCTCTGGTAACAGAAGGTTACGACGACAGCAGGGATTTTCATAGATTTATGGAAAATACAGTTTTTTTAAAAACAAACGGAGGACTTTAAAAATGAAGAAGAAAATGGCACTGATCTTAACAACAGCAGCAGTTATGGGACTTGCAGGATGCAGCGGACAGACTACTAAAACAGAAACAACTGCAGCATCAGCTGCTGAAACAACCAGTGAGCAGACTACACAGGCAAAATCAGAAGCAGCAGAAACAACAAAAGCTTCAGCAGAGACCGCAAAGAAAGATGTGTCCGGAAAGATTACAGTATATACTTCCCAGCCAGAGGAAGATGCACAGAAGCTGATCGATGGTTTTAATAAGGAGTGCCCGGATGTAACGGTAGATGTATTCCGCTCCGGAACAGAAGAAGTAGTCAGTAAAGTTTTAGCAGAGCAGACAGCAGGAGCTGTCCAGGCAGATGTGCTTTTAGTAGCAGACAGTGTTACATTTGAAACTTTAAAAGAGCAGGATATGCTTTTATCTTATGAGTCACCAGAACTGAAAGGTATTCCAGAAGAGTATATTGATAAAGATCATATGTATACAGGAACAAAGGTGATCACAACAGGTATTGTATACAACACAGATTTGGTAAAAGATGCACCAAAGGGATTTGCAGATCTGACTGGGGAAGCATTTAAGGATGCAGTGATCATGCCAAGTCCGCTGTATTCCGGCGCAGCAGCTTACAATCTGGGTGTACTCAGCCGCAATGAAACATTAGGCTGGGATTTCTTCCAGGGATTAAAGGATAATGGAATTACAGTAGATAAAGGAAACGGAGCTGTACAGAAAGCAGTAGTAGCAGGAGAAAAGTCCTGCGGTATTTTGGTAGATTATATGGCAAACCGCTCTAAAAATGATGGTGCCCCGGTAGAGTTTGTTTATCCGGAAGAAGGTTCACCAGCTATTACCGAACCAATTGGTGTGTTAAAAGATTCCAAGAACCAGGAGGCAGCAGAAGCATTCGTAGATTTTGTCCTTTCTGATGAAGGGCAGGAACTGGCAGCTTCTATTGGCTATACACCTGTAAAAGAAGGCGTAGATGCACCAGAAGGTCTGAAGTCGATCGATCAGATCAAAACGATCAGCTCCGATACCAAAGAACTTTACAGCAGCCGTGAAGCAGATAAAGAGAAATTTTCTGCAATCTTCCAGTAACAGTAGGTATGCAGGCAGAAAGGGGCAGCATTGTTATGAAACATAAAAAAGTCTTAGGCAGTACAGGACTGCTGCTGTTTTATCTGGGAGTATTCCTTGTATTTATAGCACCAGTGATACGTTTGCTGTTTATGAGCCTGAAAGGAAGTGAAGGTTATGGATTTTCCAATTATCAGGTACTTTTACAGGAAAAGCGGACCAGGGAAGCAATCTTTAATACGATCCTGATCGCTGCTTCCTCTACATTGATCGCAATAGTGGCAGGCAGCGGACTGGCTCTGGCAGCAGCTTATACCAATATAAAAAGAAAAAGACTTTTAGAATTACTGGTGCTGCTTCCTTTCATTATCCCGTCTTATATTATCACTCTTTCCTGGAGCGGTTTTTTAAGTAAAAAGGGGATCGTAAATCAGATCCTTGAAGCAATAGGGATAGGCCCGGTGAATATTTATTCCATTGGCGGTATTTTACTGGTGATCGGTATCTGTAACACCCCCATTGTATATATGAGTGTGATCCATATGCTGCGGCGCATTCCAAAAGATCTGGAATGGGCGTCCAGAGCCTGCGGATTTGGTCTTTCTTATACATTGATCCATGTGGATCTGGTACAAGTGCTTCCTTCTATTATTGCAGGTGGACTTCTGGCGTTTTTATCAGCCATTGACAACTTTTCTGTGCCGGCATTTTTAGGGATCTCTTCTGGCATCCCGGTGCTTAGTACGTATATTTACGAAAAGGCAATTGGATTTGGACCAGATGCTTTTCCTCTAGCAGCTGCGCTTTCTGTTCTGTTGTCTGTGATCGCAGTAGGCGGTACTGTGCTGGAAACAGCATTAGTGGGAAAAAGTGGGAAATCGGAAAGCATTAAGGAAGATTATTCGGTACGTATTGAGCTGGAAGATAAGAAGCGGAGAATACTGGAATGGGGGATGATCGGAACATTAGGTGTATTAAATCTGGTTCCCATTCTTGTAATGATCAAAAGCGCCTTTTTAAAAACATATGGCCTGAAAATGACCTGGGACAATCTGTCGCTTAAAAATTTTACGTTTGTATTTACAAACAGAGGTGTTCTTTCTGCTGTCAGAAATAGTATCCTTCTGGCACTTGCGACCTGTGGAGTCTGTATTACCTTGGGAACTGCAGCAGCATACATGAAAGTAAGAAGAAACAGTAAAGGGGCTGAAGCTATGGAAAAATGTGCTTCGCTGACCTATGCAATTCCGGGTATTGTTCTTTCTCTGGCAATGATCTTCCACTGGGTAGAGCCCCTTCCGGCGATCCGTCCGGGAGTATATGGAACTATATGGATCCTGGTGATCGCATATATAACCAGATACCTGATCCTTCAGATCAAGGAAAGCACTACTGCTCTTATGTCTGTAAATCCGGAGCTGGAAGAGGCAGTACGTGTCTGCGGCAGAGGCAAAAGGGCTCTCTGGCAGCAGGTATTGCTCCCAATGCTGGCACGTCCTATTTTATCTGGCTCTTTTTTGATCTTTGTATCATCACTTACAGAACTTACCTTGTCATCTATGCTTGCCAGTGCAGGCACAAAAACCATAGGACTTACTATTTTTAACTTCCAGCAGTCAGGGGATTATAATCTGTCAGCAGCTATGTCCGCTGTGATTGTTGTAATGGTTCTTACAGGCTATTGTCTGATCGCTTTAAAACCGGCAGAGAAAAAGAAGAGAGGAAAAGAACATGAGTCTTTATTTAGAGCATGTAACCCAGAGGTTCGGGCAAACACTGGCGCTTAATGATATTGATCTGGAAATACGAAATGGAGAATTTCTGGCTATTTTAGGACCTTCCGGATGCGGAAAGACCACACTTTTGAGGGCAATCGGTGGATTTGCAAATCCTACAGAAGGCGAGATACGGATGGATGGTGTGATCTATTCAGGAAATGGGAAAATGGTTCCGGTAGAGCAGAGGGATCTGGGAATGGTATTCCAGTCCTTTGCTTTGTGGCCAAATATGACAGTGCGCCAGCATGTAGAATTTCCCATGAAAAGTCCCAGGCAGAAACATTTGACAGAGGACCAGAAAAATGAAGCAGTAGATGCAGCTATTGAAAATATGGGATTAAAGTCTTATGAATCCAGGTATCCGGGAGAACTTTCCGGAGGACAAAGACAGAGAGTTTCTCTTGCAAGAGCTATTGTTGGAAAACCATCTATTCTTTTAATGGATGAACCTTTAAGTGCTTTAGATGCAGAATTAAAGATCAGTATGCGCCGGGTGATACAGGATGTTCACCGTATGACTGGGGCGACCATCATTTATGTGACCCATGACCAGAGCGAGGCCCTTGCCATGGCAGATCGTATTCTCATTATGAAAAATGGAAAAATAGAACAGGTGGGAACACCGGAGGAAATCTATCTGCATCCACAGACTGAATTTGCAGCTTCCTTTGTAAGCAAATGTAATTTTGTGCGGGGACAATGGAACGATCCGTATTTTAAGGTAATGGATCAGTCACTTGTATATGCCGGACCGGAAGTAGCACAGGCTTTTAAAAAACATGGTCTGTTTCCGGTACGTCCGGAGCAGTTTTGTATTGTAAAAGAAGGGAATGGTATTCCTGCAACTGTAACCAACAGGCAGTATAGTGGCAGGGAAATCCATTATTCGTTAAAATGCGGGGAAGATACATTTACAGTATACGCAGGAAGCAGAGAACAGTATGAGCCGGGAGAACAGGTAAAACTGATTTACCAGGCATCATAAGAAAAGAGGAATAGAAGATGAAGCTGTTATTTGATCTTCATACACATACAGTGGCCAGCGGCCATGCGTTTAGCACATTAAAAGAAAATATAGAAGAGGCAGCGGCCAAAGGATTAAAAGCAATGGGAATGTCGGATCATTACAGCACTATGCCAGGATCTGCACAGCCTATTTATTTTACCAATTTTAAGTCAATCAAAGAGAAGATAATGGGAGTCCGTATTTTTACCGGTATGGAAGCAAACATTGTAGATCTGGAAGGTAAACTGGATGCAAAAGAAGACGTTTTAAAGAAAATGGATTATGTGATCGCCAGTCTTCATGTGCCCTGCATAAAAGCAGGAACAAGAGAGGAAAATACAAATGCATTGATCGGAGCCATGAAAAATCCTTATGTGAAGATCATTGGACATCCGGATGACGACCGTTTTCCTCTGGATTATGAAAAACTGGTGGAAGCGGCAGCAAAAGAAAAGGTGGCTCTGGAAGTAAACAACAGCTCGTTTTCTCCGCGTACCGGCAGACTGAATGCAGATAAAAATCTTCCGGTGATGTTGTCTTTCTGTAAAAAATATAAGGTGCCGGTGATCGTAGACAGTGATGCCCACATATTTTACGATATAGGAAACCTGGACAGGGCAAAGGAAATGTTAGAAGCCTGTGAATTTCCGAAAAAACTGATCCTGAATACGAAATTAAAAGGTCTTTCTTATGTGCTGAATCTGGAACGGGAAGAAACAAGAGAAAAATATGATCATATGATGGAAGACTAGTACACTAGTACATTGCAAATTGGTTTGGCTGGAAAAATCCGTAATAATGCTGTTGCTGGCATTGGTACGGATTTTTTCGTTGTTTTCTGGTTAAGGAGATGTATGTGCAAATCCCTTGCTTAAAAATGCTTCCATGGGTATAATGAGCCAAGAGACAGAATAATTTCGAGAAAACAGAAATGTACATGGAGAAATTTATGAGCAAAACACCCAGCGTTCGAAAAAATTATATTTACAACCTGATCTACCAGGTGATGACTCTGATCACCCCTTTTATCACAACGCCCTATATTTCCCGTGTTCTGGGGGCGGACGGAACGGGAATACAAAGCTATACCAATTCCGTGGTCCAGTATTTTGCTATACTGGCGGCGCTGGGAACAGCTTCTTATGGGCAGAGGGAGATCGCAAGACACAGAGATGATCTAAAGATGCGCAGCCGACTTTTCTGGGAGATCGAGATGCTCTGTATGGCAACTACAGCAGCATGTCTTATCATCTGGCTGTTTGTGATCGGCTTTGCAAAGGAATACCGGCCTTATTATATTGTGCTTACTATGACGCTCACAGCTGTGGCTTTTGATATTTCCTGGTTTTTTGGTGGTCTTGAGCAGTATTCACTGATCGTTCTGCGAAATACGGCAGTGAAGCTTATTGGCATTGCCATGCTGTTTTTATTTATCCGGGAAAAAGAAGACCTTCTGCTGTACGTGGCGCTGACTGCGGCAACAGGACTTCTGGGAAATATCTCTATGTGGGGGTATTTAAAGGGACAGGTAGAAAGGCCGGTTTTAAAGGAACTTTGTCCTTTGCGCCATTTAAAAGAGACTTTGGTTTATTTTATTCCTACTATTGCCACTTCCGTGTATACCATTCTGGATAAGACCATGCTTGGCTGGTTTTCCGGGGAAAATAAATCACAGAACGGTTATTATGAATATGCCACCGGTTTTGTAAATATGGCGAAAATACTGATCATGTCTTTTAATGCAGTTATGTCCGCACGCATGTCCTATTTATTTGGGAATGGGCAAATGGAGGAGATCCATAAGCGTATCCGGGAATCCCTGGATTTCGTGCTTTTAATGGCGATGCCTATTATGCTGGGGCTGGCGGGGATTGCAGCCGGGTTTATCCCATGGTTTTTAGGAAATGGATATCTGCCGGTGACATTTTTAATGTATGTGTGCAGTCCACTGGTGCTGGTAGTAGGCTTAAGTGACTGTATCGGCAGCCAGATATTAACTCCCGGAGGTAAACGTGCCCAGAGCGGAAAAGTGATCGTGGCGGGAGCAGTGGTCAATGCCTGTTTAAATTTCCTGCTGATCCCCCATTTTGCAGCTCTGGGAGCAGCTGCTGCGTCAGTAGCAGCAGAGTGTTTTATCACCTCCCTTTATCTGTGGCTGGGAAGAGATTTTATAAAGCTGGGAATGCTGGTGCGATATGGCTGGAAACGGCTTGTGGCAGCTGTAGTTATGTTAGGAGCTGTAGTGTGGACGGGGCAGTTTTTGGAACAGGTCCGGGGACTTGGACCGATCACTACCTTTGTACAGATCGGAGCAGGGGCAGTAGTGTATTTCCTGGTGCTTTTGGTTATGCATGATGTGTTCCTGTACCGGTATCTGGGAATTATATACAGGCGGCTGACAGGACAGCTATAGAATTGCGAGAGTGGAAAGTACGCAGCAATTCAGTATCAGAGGGGTTAAAATACCTATAAAAGAAAGCTTAGGTCAGACAAAAACAGTTTGGAGGGAATCAGGGGACATGCTGAAAGAAAAGCCGGAATTTTATAAAGAAGAAATACGCTGCGGATACACCGTAGATGAAAAAACGAAACGTGTTTGGGCAGTGCAGCTGGAAATGCTGGATGAAGTAGAACGTATCTGTAAAGCCAATGGGCTTAAATATTTTGCTGACAGCGGAACTCTGATCGGGGCTATCCGCCATGAAGGATATATTCCCTGGGATGACGATATTGATCTGGTGATGCTGCGGGAAGATTATGATAAATTTGTGCAGATCGCTCCAGCATGGCTGAAAGAAGATCTGGTGCTTCAGACTGTGTATACAGAGAAAAATTACCTTCGGGGTCATGCACAGATCCGTAACAGCAAAACCTGCGGCTGCAATGAAGAAGATAAAAAGGCGGGATATAACTGCGGTATTTTCATTGATATTTTTCCCTTAGATGGTATGCCGGATACAGCAAAAGGAAGAAAAAGCTGGGCGAAGAAGATAGAATTTTACTGGATGGTACTGTATACATGGTATCGGTTTGATTATTATGAAAATGCAACATTTTTCGGAAAGCTCCTTCATGGCGTTGGAACCATTCTTCATGTTCCTATGCGCAAAGCGTATAAGGGTTATGAAAAATTGTGTACCCGTTTTAAAGGAAAAGACACGGAATACGTCTGCGATACTGTATTTATCCGCTATCTGGAGAAGAATACCTGGAAGAGGGAATGGTTCAAAGAAGCTGTCTACATGCCTTTTGAAAACCGTAAAATACCTGTTCCAGTAGGTTATGACGGAAGACTTACAGCTGAATATGGCGATTACATGAAACCGGCCAAAGCGCCGACTATGCATGGCGGACTGATCTTGGATCCGGATGTGCCATATACGGAATATTTAAAAAGAGAAAATTGATAGGGCTTTACCCAGGAAATTATTTGAGGTGGAAAATTTCGCACGATCCACACGCCGTTGGTACAGACAAGGGAAACCTGAGAGATGCAGGAGAAGTGTGCGCCTGCCAAATAATTATCTGGTTTAGCATATATAGTAGAACGAAACAGGCAGAAACTTCGCATATTATAATTGCAAAGATTCTGCCTGTTATCTTTATCTTGTATACGAGATGAATACGTTTTCTTTTTGGAAATGGACTGTTATTATCTATTTAAACAGAGAAAACCTATTTTTTTCTGTAATAATACTGGATACCTCTTAAGAGCCCATCTGTTTCCAGATGGTCAAAATCGAGCTGAACAGGAATGCCTGGAATATCTGGAAGGTAGAATCGCCCGTCTTTGATCTGGGATACAACCTTAAAGTAAGGAATCAATACTTCATTTAATGGCTGATGGAATTCCAGAAGTTCATTTTCGGAATAGAGGGCACCTAAAGCGGCATTTATAAATGGAAAGCCGCCAGTAGAAATACGGCAGTTATGTTGGTGGGCATAATCCCGTACACGCATGATTTCAGCAAGGCAGTATAAACGGGCAGGCTGGAGATGATCTACGCCATGTTCTGCATAATCCACATGAGCATGATAACTTCTGACAGATTCACCCATAGCAATTTCCATGGAAATACCGGCATTATCCATCTGGTCGCGCAGAGAGCGAAGCGCCTCCATGTCAAAAGCATGGACAGGTTCTTCAAACCATTCCACATTATAAGGAGCAGCAGCTTTTGCAAATTCAAAAGCGGTATCAGCATCCCAGGCTTGGTTTGCATCTACAGCAATGCCAAAATCATCGCCCAGAGCCAGTCGGGCTTTTTCAAGACGGCGGACATCTGCAGACCAGTCATTGCCATTTCCACCAATCTTAAATTTGGTGATTTTGAAACCTTCTGATTTGAAGCGGAGAAGATCGTCTAAAAGGGCTTCATCGCTAAGAAGCACAGAACCGCCGCCTTTATAGACGCTGGCCCAGTCTTTTGTGGCACCAAGAAAACGATGAAGTGGCTTTTGGGCCCGGTTGGCTAAAAGGTCTAAAAGGATCCAGTCCAGATTAAACATTTCTGCAACATAAGGGCTTTGATAGCCAAAGTTGCGGATCTCCCACCAGAAGTAATGAGTCCATTCACTATTGGTTTTTCCGCCTTGCTCTAATAGTCTTGGGACAAAGAAATCTACCATGATACGGGAAGCTGGGCCCTGACCACAGAAACCATCTTCGTCATATACTTTTAGCCAGCCCTGGAAAAAGGATGCATGACGGATCCCGCCAGTTCCGTCTTTAAAAGGAACTGGAAGTGGAATAGGTGCTACATTATAAAATATAGCTTCTTTGATTTTAAGGACATCTGGATAGTTAAAAAGATAGTTCATGAAAATACCTCCTCATAATGTTCAAAATAGGTTTCAAATGTGTCATAAAGCAAATTTTCCAAATCTCGGGTCACAGGGGGCATGGCGCGGATCGGATGATGGGCCATGATCAGAAAATATCCCTGAGGTGGTGTAAAGGAATGAATATCATCAGGAGTGTCAGCAAAAATCTTTGATGGAAGGATCGTGTTGCCAATTCCATTTTTTTCCAGAAAATGCAGGATGGATGGAATAGCCTCACAAATGGAGGATACACAGGCCGGACATATCTGTTGGAATAAACGTTCCTGTTCGCAGTGCAGCGCATTTGTCTGAGGGACCATCATAGCTTTCGCAGATTCTAAAGAACAGGAAGCAATATCGTTTTTAGAACAATATACTAGTTCATCTTCATCCAGAATACGGCTGTCTAAAATGGGATGCTCTTCTTCACAGGAAAAATAGATGCCATAATCTACGGATGCATTTAAAAGAGCTTCCTGGATTTGTTCACGGTTACCGCAGGTGATATGAAGCTGGATATCTGGATGCTGTTCCTGAAAAGCAGAAACAATCTGAGTTTGTATAATATGTATCAGACTGGGATCACATTGCAGGTAAATACTTCCCTCATGTCCTTGCTGATAAGCTTTAATATGTTCGGACATTTCAGCTTCAATCTGTAGGATGTTACGGGCGAAGTTGACAAATACCTTTCCAGCATTGGTGGGGAGCAGTGTATTATGTTCGCGGATAAATAATTTGGTACAAAGCATTTTTTCCATACCATGCAGATACCGGGAAAGAGCAGGCTGGGTAAGATAAAATTTTTCGGCAGCTTTTGTCAGACTTTTTTCATCAACAATGGCAATAACGTAACGCAGCAGTTGTGGATTCAGATTTAATTCAGGAGGATTTTGTGTGGATGCCAAAGTACCAGGGATATCTGGTGCAGAAATACCTGAACCTTTATTTCCTAATGACAGGTCAGCAGCCAGAAGCAGATCGTTGACCTGTGAGGATGGAATGATCTCAAAGTGTTGATCTGGATCAGACTGCAGATCCTGGATCAGTAAAGATGCGAGATATTTTTCCGGTTCTGTCAGTTTATACCCCAGAGGAAAACGAATATGTGTGACTTGGTGAACAGGTGGATCTAAAGGAAGGAATACCAGCTCATTACAAGGTGTGACATATGTTTTGGATACAAGACCTGCTCCAGCTGCGTGATGGAGCATAGAATCAACAAGAATCACATTATCTGACTCAAAAGTGATCACAGGTTCAAAGCCTGCTTCCTTAAAAAGTTCTTCTGCAAGGATGCGAATGCTGTGTCGGGACCCCTGTAGTACAAATGGGGTATCTTTCAGATCAGCCAGACGGATCTTGCTGGAAGTGGCTAATGGATGAGCTGCAGGAAGTGCAACCAGAAGCTCTTCATAGGCAATGGGAATATCTGTTACTTTATCAGAGGCTTTTCCAGAACCAATTGCCAGATCTACCTGCCCATGCAAAACAGCGTTCGTTTGTTCATTAGAGTAAAGCTCTGTTAAAGATAATGAAATATTGGGATAACGGTTTATAAATGACTGGTAAATACGGCTGTATATCATGGATCCGCGATTGGGGCCGGTTGCCAGGCGGATACAGGAATGATCCATATTTGTGATCATTCTCAGTGACTGGGAAAGTCTTGTTTGTTCATTTACGATTTTATGTGCATATTCGATTACACAGCGTCCTACAGAAGTAGGCACCAACTGTCTGTGATAACGAAGGAAGGTCTGGAAACCCAGTGAGGTTTCATATTCAGTAAGAAATTTGCTGAGTGCAGGCTGAGAAATCTGCAATGCCTGTGCTGCTGCTGAGAGATTTCCAAAATCAGATATAACAGTAAGATAATAAAGCTGTCGTGTTGTCATGTGAGATTCACCCCTTTCTTGTTGTTTTTTTTAATTATAGACAAAATCTAATGAGTGTCAAGAAAAAATGAGTTTACTATAACTAAAATGATATGAACACTATAATCAAAATGACTTTGCAAAATGCAAAATCGAAGTATATAATACGAAATATAAAAGCAATTAGC
The DNA here is from genome assembly GCA_900541315.1 of uncultured Clostridium sp. Taxonomy (GTDB): domain Bacteria; phylum Bacillota; class Clostridia; order Lachnospirales; family Lachnospiraceae; genus Enterocloster. Next base: position 56,969 of record UQJF01000001.1, read on the forward strand.
GAAAAAATATAGCAAAATTGCTAAAAAATGCAAATAACAGAGCGAAAGATTGCTCTGTTAAAAATGATATGAAAAAGGAGAGAAAAAACTATGAGAAAGAATTTGTATCGTTTTTTAGCGGCAGGTGTGATCCTGGTAGCGGTAGCAGGAATGGCAGGCTGTTCTGAAAAAAAAGATGAAACAGTTTCTACTGCGGCAGCTTCTGAAGCGGAAACGCAGGAAAATGACAGTAAGGCGGCTGCTGATACAGAAATTGGTTTTCCAAAAGATGAAACGATCACACTGGTTGTTCCTGGAAAAGCAGGTGGCGGCTCTGATTTGGGAATCCGTTATTACAGTGAAGGATTGAATCGATTATATGGACTTAAAACAACCGTTACCAATTATGACAGTAATACGGTGGGGCATCAGACAGTAGCAAATGCAAAGCCTGATGGAACAACTCTTACAGTGGCAACGTCTGCTTTAAATATACAGTATATTACGGGTAATACTGATATTGATCCGAACAAAGATTTCACATTGATCGCATGCCTTCAGGACAATGGATTTCTTACGTTAGCAGTTCCGGCTGATGCTCCTTATGATGATTTTACAGGTTTTGTAGAGTATGCTAAGGAACATCCGGGAGAATTAAATGCAGGCATGCCTGCATCTGGCTCTAATACATTTTTATTTGGAATGTTAAGTAAAGAACTTGGTATTGAGTTGAATTCTGTTGAGTGTGCATCAGAAGCAGACCGTCTTACCAATCTTGCAGGCGGATTCATTGATGTAGGTGTTGTTGGCGTTGGAAATGCAGTAGAGTATGAAAAAGCAGGAAAGTTAAAAGTAATTGGCACTGTTGCATCAGATGGAATTACGATTGGAGATTACCCGGAAGAATTACCGGATAATTATAAGACATTACAGGAACAGGGATACGAGAATTGTACAATGTCTATATATCATTATCTTTTAGGACCTGCAGGTATGGATGAAAAGATGGTAGCTGAAATGAATGAGGCTATGAAAGCGGTAGCAGAAGATCCAACTGTAAAAGACGGTATTGCGAGCATTGGCTGCATTCCAGGCTGGCATGATTTGGAAGAGTCTAAGGAGATTCATGATAAAGAATATGCACAGTTTGTAGACATTGCAAAAAGCTTAGGTGTATGTGAAGTGGAATAATGGAAAAGGATGTCCTAAGGGATCTCTCTCAGGACATTTTAGAAAGGAGAAGATTGGGAATATGAAAATGCACAGAGATACGATCACCGGTATTACAGGTCTGGTGGGAAGTGCTTTTTTTCTGTATTTTACCCGGTTTATCAAACAACCGGCTAAATTATTGGAACCAGGACCAAGGATCGTGCCATATGTAGCACTGCTTCTTATTGCGGTCAGTTCTCTAGCTTTATTGATCAAAGGGGTCATAGAACGAAAAAGGGAGGAAAAGCCATATTTTCCCAAGGGAGGTATCTGTAAAATAACATTAAGCTTTATGAAACTGCTTCTTTATGCTGTTGCTATGAATTATCTGGGATTTTTATTTACGACGCCCTTTGCTACTTTTGCATTTATTTATGATCTTAAGGGAGAAAGTAAGGTGCGGCTGGTTACGGCAATCATTATTTCTGTGGTAGTTACAGCCAGTCTCTATGCAATGTTTGTTTATGGTTTTCAGATAAAACTGCCGTCTGGCATACTATTTGAGTAGAAGAGAGGAGAAGAAAAATGACGGATTATATGAATGCATTGCTGATCTGTCTGCAGCCAGTCAATTTCCTGTTGATCATAGCCATGGTTTCGTTAGGAATTGTATTTGGCGCAATTCCAGGACTTTCAGCTACCCTTGGTATTGCTTTATTGCTTCCTATTACATTTGGCCTTTCTACGGAAACTTCTTTTGTATTACTTCTTGCCATTTGGATCGGCGGAGTATCGGGAACTTTTATTTCGGCGGTTTTAATCGGTATTCCGGGGTCTTCTTCCGCTATTGCCACTTGTTTTGACGGCTTTCCTATGACAAAGAAAGGGCAAGCGGGAAAAGCATTAGGAATTGGTATGACGGCTTCCTTTATAGGAACGGTGGTTTCCGTTATCATTGCAACTGTATTATCTCCGGTTATAGCAGAATTTGCGCTTCATCTGGGACCATGGGAATATTTTTCACTGTGTTTTTGTGCCATTACATTGATTGCTTCTTTATCAAAAGGAAATATTTTTAAAGGGATCATGGCTGCAGGTATTGGGCTGCTTATGGGATGTGTAGGCATGGATCCTATTAATGGATCACAGCGTTTTACATTTGGAAGTGTAAACCTTAGTTCTGGACTCAGTACAGTAGCGCAGATGTTGGGAATGTTTGCTATGTGTCAGATCATCCGTGATTCTGCATTGGGAGAAGGAAAGATGCCGGAAGCAGATGTAGTGAATATGAAGGGGATTGGTATTGGGTTGAAAGATATTTTTGACAATATCAAGACTATTTTATTTGCTTTTGCAACCGGTCTGTGGATTGGTTTTCTTCCAGGCATGGGTTCTGGTATTTCTAATATAGTGGCTTATGGATATGCAAAAAGTATCAGTAAAGATCCAGATAGTTTTGGAAAAGGAAATCCAGCAGGTGTATGGGCATCAGAAACTGCAAACAATGCATCTTTAGGTGGTGCGTTGATCCCAATGATGGCACTAGGAATTCCTGGAGATGGAATTACAGCGATGCTGATCGCAGGTCTGACGATTCATGGATTACAGGCGGGACCGCTATTCATGACAGAACAGCCAGATTTGGCCATGCTGATATTTGCGTGTGTTTTGGTGTCGGCAATTGTTACTTATGTAATACAGATTTTAACAAAAAGGTGGTTTCCATACATTTTGAAAGTTCCGTATCACTATTTATACACAGTTATTCTTGTGATCTGTTATATAGGTGGTTATGGAATTTCCAATACTATGTTTAATATTTATGTTATGTTGGCATGGTGTGTGCTGGCTATCTTTATGAGTATTGCGGGACTGCCGACTTCTCCGTTGGTACTGGCATTTATCCTTTCAAGTAAATTGGAACGTTATTTCCGCCAAGGTATCAGCTACGCCCATGGAAGTTATAAAGAATTTTTTACGCGTCCGATATCCTGCGTTTTACTGATCATTTCTCTGGTTTGTTTAGTATGGCCACTGATATCAGATATATTAAAATCAAAGAAGAATCCAACAGAAACTATGGAAAATATCATACAGGCAAATGATGATTGATCTAAGAACTAAAAAGCTGCCATTTTATGATCTGGTCTATCATGGATCATAAAATGGCTTTGATCTTGGATCAACTTAAAAACGATGCCACCGCCGCTTCTTTAGAATGTATCAGATGCACCCGTATAGAAGCCACTGCACTTGGCAGGTCGTGGTTTTTGATGTAGTTGATCAGCTCTAAGTGTTCCATGGCGGCTACTTTGTGGCGTTCCCAGATGTTTTGCTCACCCAGAATGCGGATGCGGATATTCTGGTCGTAGATCTGGGACAGGTTCATGTTCAGGTATTTGTTTTTACAGGCGTCGGCAATGGTGCGGTGTAAGGCATCGTCAATATTGCAGAAGATAACGGCGTCTTTCTGCTCTAAGATATCACTGCTTAAGATCTTATTTGTCTGTTCTTCTAATTCAAGAAGTTTATCCATATCAATATATTTGCTGTAGTTTTCAATAATATAGGGTTCCATGAGCAGTCTGGCTTCAAAGGTCATGGCGATCTCTTTCATGGTCAGCGGCAGGACCATGATCCCCTTTTTGGGAATGATCTGGACTAACTGCTCCTGGGCCAGCATATTTAAGGCTTCACGGATAGGCGTGCGGCTTGCGTCGATCTCTTCCATTAACATCATTTCGCTTAAAATGTCATTTGGCTTGTATTCGCAGTGGATGATCTTTGATTTTATGGTCTCATAAGCGATCTGTTTTAAGTTTGTGTCTGTTTTCTTCATGTCAGTTGATCCCCTTTATATGAGTTTTTGGCTTGTTTTGTATATCACTTACATTCATCTTGCATACAAGATGAATACGTTTTCTTTTTAACAAGTTGCTGTTATCATCTAATTATAACAAAGAACCGACATGTTGGCAAAGAATTAATAGCTGTTTTGTATAAGATGTGTAATATGCATCAGAGAAACGATGCAGGAAGAAGGGAGTTTCATAATGGGAATGAAATGGAAGAAAGCAGTTTCCGTTTTCGCGGCGGCCGCAATGACTGCAATGGCACTTTCAGGGTGCAGCGGCATGGGAAACGCAAAGGAAAGTGAAGTACAGCCGGTCCACCTTACATTTGGACATGGTCAGGCAGAAGGTCATCCTTATCATATAGCTGCTCTGGAGTTTAAAAAACAGGTAGAAGAGAAAACAAACCACAGAGTTATTGTTGATATCCAGCCAAATGGAAACTTAGGTGATGAGCGTGAGATGACAGAGGGCTTACAGCTTGGAACCATTGATATTACAGTGGCAGTTGCGGCAACCTTAAGCGGATTTGATCCGGACATGGACGTATTTAACTTCCCCTATTTGTTTGATTCCAGAGAAGAAGCTTTTAAGGTTTTAGATGGGGCAACAGGACAGGAGATCTTTAAGGGACTGGAGAAACAGGGAATCGAAACTTATGGAACCTTTGATCTTGGTTTTAGAAGTATGACAAACTCCAGCAGACCTATCGTTCATCCGGCAGACGCAAAGGGGATCCGAATGAGAACACTGGAAAGTTCGGTTTGTGTTGATTCTTTAGGAGAATTGGGAATCGATGCAGTATCTATGAGTTTTGGCGAATTGTTTACTGCGCTTCAGACAAAAGCAGTGGATGGTCAGGAAAACCCATTGTTTACCATTTATAATTCCAGATTTTATGAGGTACAGAAATATTTGTCATTAACAGAGCATTTCTACCCTGTATGTCCGGTTATGGTCAGCGACCTGATGTGGAAGAAGTTAAATGACGAGGATGCGGCCATTGTAAAAGAAGAATTGTACGAAATGGTGAAATATGAACGGAAAGTTGCCGGAGAACAGTTGGATGAGACTTTACAGAAGTTAAAAGATGCAGGAATGGAAGTAAATACTGTAGACAAGTCCGAGTTCAGAAAGGCTATTTCGCCGGTATATGAGAAATACAGTGCCCAGTATGGCGACCTGTTAAACAAGATCGAGAAAGCGAAGGGAGAATAAAAATGAAACTGGTATATCAACTGGATAAAATCGTAAATAAGATCCTTCAGCTGATCGTGGTCATTATGTTAAGCGTTATGTCTGTAGTGGTTTTTGCGCAGGTTATTTTCAGGATCATACATATGTCTATTCCGTGGAGTGAAGAACTTTCCAAGTACCTGCTGATCTGGAGCACGTTCCTTGGTTCTGCCATGTGTATCAGGAAAGGTTCCATGGTGGGACTGGAGTTTTTAAAGAACAGTTTCAGTGGGAAGAACCAGAAAATCTTACAGACTATTTTAAATGTAGTTGTCTGTGTGATGCTTACATTTCTCATCAGTGTAGGTTTCTGGGCTGCACACCGTGTCTGGGGTCAGACCACAGCCGTTTTAAAACAGCCTATGGGTCTTATGTATGCAGCAATCCCTGTTGGTTCCGTATTTATGCTGATCAACCAGATTCTTACGACTATTTATCTGTGGAAAGGAGATGAAAACGCATGACCGCCGTATTATTTATCAGTTTGATCCTGCTCATCGTTGCAGGTGTGCCCATTGCCTTTGTTTTATGTGGTTCCTCTATTATAGCGATCCTTTCAACCAATGATATCCACAACGCCATTGTGATCCAGCGTATGTTTTCAGGAAGCGGAAGTTTCACGCTGTTAGCAATTCCATTCTTCGTGTTAGCCGGTAATTTAATGAGCTCCGGTGGTATTTCAAAGCGCCTGGTCAACTTATGCAACAGCCTGTTCGGCCACATTTCCGGCGGCCTTGCTATGGTAGCCATTATCACATGTGCCTTTTTCGCAGCAATCTCCGGTTCCAGTGCAGCAACTGCAGCGGCAGTAGGAACCATCATTATCCCGGAAATGCTGAAGCACAAATATGATAAGGATTTTGCAGGTGCCACCGTTGCATCTTCTGCAGAACTGGGTGTTATCATTCCACCAAGCATCGGTCTGATTCAGTACGGTGTTGCTACCGGAACGTCCATCAGCAACCTGTTTATGGCTGGTTTCCTTCCAGGAATTTTTATCTGCCTTGTTTTATGTGTAGTTGCCCACTTTATGTGCAAGAAACAGGGATTTGAGCCAAGCGAAAGAGCTACTACAGAAGAAAAGATCCAGGCATTTAAGGACGCCATTCTGGCGCTGCTGATGCCGGTGATCATCCTTGGTGGTATCTACAGTGGTTTATTTACTCCTACAGAGGCAGCTGTCATCGCAGTATTCTATGGACTGATCGTTGGACTGTTTGTATACAAAGAAATCAAATTTTCCGACATTCCAAAGATCCTTACAGAGTCTGCTATTACCATGTCAACGGTCATGCTGATCATGTCTGCATCCACCATTTTCGGCTGGATCTTAACAAAGCTTCAGATTCCACAGGCAGTTGCGCAGGGATTTTTAGGAATTTCCGCAAGCAAATATGTATTCCTGCTGTTAGTCAACCTGCTCCTTCTCTTCATCGGTATGTTCTGCGAGGCAGGTGCTGCAATGGTTATCTTGGCACCGCTGTTAGCTCCTGTAGCAAAGACTCTGGGCATCGACCTGGTACATTTCGGTATCATTATGATGTCCAACCTGGCGATCGGCATGATGACACCGCCGGTTGGTGTGAACCTGTATGTTGTATGTGACACTGCAAAAGTAAAGATCGAAGGAATGTTCAAGTATCTGATCCGTTACTTCCTGGCACTGGTTGCAGGCGTTCTGTTTATTACCTATGTACCTCAGCTTTCACTGCTGTTTGTAAACTTATTTGGAAAATAATGGAAATTAAGATCATGGAAAGAGGAGTTTTATGAAGATCACAGATATTAAGACCATAAAGCTGCAGTACCCATATAAAACCTGGATTGCCGACGGCTGCGGAAGCTGCGGCGCCAGAGGGGCCTTTCTTATATTCATTGAAACGGATACAGAACTTACAGGCATTGGAGAAGCAGCAACTTTTGGAAGTTCCATGGATGCCATGGATGCCATTGTACAAAAACAGTTAAAGCCTTTGCTTTTAGAAGAAGACCCCACAAAGATCGAATTTCTTCACCAGAAAATGCTGTGGAACAGCTGGGCAAATGGCCGTCAGGGAATGGTCATGGGGGCGATCAGCGGTATTGATGTGGCTCTCTGGGATCTCCTTGGAAAGGCAGCAGGCCTTCCGGTATGCAAGCTGCTGGGACAGGTAAGCGATAAAGTCCAAGGATATGCAAGTGCCGGATTTTACGCAAAGGGAAAGACCTTAGAAGATCTGCAAAAAGAGATCGAAGGTTATCTGGACCGTGGATTTACAGCTTTTAAGATGAAGATCGGCAGAACTGCAAACAACTACAAAATGCGTCTCCAGTATATGAAAAACGGTGATTTCTACCTGACGGGTGAGGAAGACAAAGCCCGGATCGAGCTGGTAAGACGGACCATTGGACCGGATAAGACCTTAATGGTGGATATGAACTGCACCTGGGACGTGGATGACGTGCTCCGCTCTAAAGAGTTTTTTGAGAAAAATGACATTTTCATGGTAGAAGAGCCGATCCGCTCTGATGATATTGCAGGCTACAGACGTCTTACAAGAGAAATGGGCGGCATCCGGGTAGCCGGAATTGAGTCGGAACAGGGCGTTGCAAGATTTGGTGAGATGATCGCCACAGACACCATGGATGTGGTCCAGGCGTCTCTTGGCTGGGCCGGCGGATTTACCGGCTGCCGCAAGATAGCAGCTACTGCCCAGGCTTTTGACAAATTGTATACACCACATTCCTTCTTCTCAGCGGTCATGACAGCTGCCAACATCCAGTTTGCAGCGTCACAGGCTAACATACCGTTTATTGAGGCAGAGGAAAATGAAAATCCACTGCGTACAGAGCTGTTAAGAAGCCTGATAGAAACAGATGGCCACATGAATTATCTGGTAACAGATAAGCCGGGACTGGGCGTGGAGCTTAACTGGGATGTAGTGGAAAAATATATTATGCGTTAAATATTAAAACTTCCCCCTGCATAAGCAGAGGTAAGGATAGATGATCAAGTACATTAAAATTCAAATTTCAATAACAGGAGGAAACAAGAATGAAAGTAGGATTTATCGGATTAGGAATTATGGGAAAGCCAATGGCAAAGAACCTTTTAAAAGCAGGTCATCAGGTTTGTGTTAATGACTTTAAAAAAGAAGCAGTAGAGGAACTGGTAGCCGCAGGCGCAACAGCAGGGGCAACCAACGCAGAAGTAGCAAAAGGCGTAGATGTGATCATTACCATGGTGCCAAACTCTCCAAATGTAAGGGCTGCTTTATTAGGTGAAAATGGTGTTGCAGAGGGCGCAGATAAGGATACGGTAGTCATCGATATGTCTTCTATTGACCCAGTAGAATCTAAGAAGATCGCTGCTGAGTTAAAAGAAAGAACCGGCATGGAAATGTTAGACTGCCCTGTTTCCGGTGGAGAGCCAAAGGCAATTGACGGAACCTTATCTATCATGTGCGGCGGCAAGAAAGAAATATTTGACAAATACACCGATCTGTTAAAAGCAATGGGAGGCTCTGTTGTATATGTAGGTGAGATTGGTTCCGGAAACGTGGCAAAACTGGCCAACCAGATGGTAGTTGCAGCGAATATCGGAATCTGCGCAGAGGCAATGACCTTTGCGAAAAAGATGGGAACAGATCCAGAGTTAGTATATCAGGCAATCCGCGGCGGATTAGCAGGTTCTACGGTTATGGATGCCAAAGTTCCTATGATGTTAGCGGGAAATTATAAACCTGGATTCAGAATTGACCTGCATATCAAGGACTTAAATAATGCATTAAACGCTTCCCATGCCATCAATATGCCGGTTCCTATGACAGCCCATATGATGGAAGTAATGCAGGAATTAAAGAACCATGACGAAGGCAGCTGTGATCATGATGACATCATCCGTTACTATGAGAGAATGACAGGTGTTTCTATTGTAAAAGAGAAATAATTCTTTGCTGATCTGAGAGGGAAATATTATGAATACAGATTTTATCAAGGGCGTTATCGTTCCTATTATTACAGTCATTGATGAGGATGAAAAGATCGATGAAGCAGCCATGCGTGCGCAGGTAGACTATGTTATTAATGGCGGTCTTCACGGGATCCTTGCTTTTGGTTCCAACGGCGAGTTTTACCAGATCGAAGAAGAGGAAATGGAGCGCGGATTTAAGATCATGGTAGACCAGGCTGCTGGAAGAGTTCCGGTTTACTTTGGTATCGGCGCTATCAATACAAAGAAATGTGTCCGCCTGGCAAAAATGGCAGTGGCAAATGGCGCAGCAGGCATTTCCATTTTACAGCCAATGTTTTTAAAACCGAATTTTAATGAACTGTTCCTGCATTTTAAAACGATCGCAGAGGCAGTTCCGGAAACACCGGTTCTGCTGTATAATAACCCTGGAAGAGTTGGTTATACCTTAAGCGCAGATCTGGTGGAAAAACTGGCCCATGAGGTGGAAAACATCGTTGGTATGAAAGATACCTCCGGTGATATCACCCAGACAGAGGAATTTATCCGAAGAAATGCAGATGTAGGCTTTAAGGTATTTGGCGGAAAGGACACACTGTTATATGCCAGCCTGTGTATCGGAGCTGTAGGCGGCGTGTGTACAGCCGGAAACTTTATGCCGGAGCTGATCGTAGATATTTACAATAAATATGTAGCCGGAGACATCCAAGGTTCCCTGGCAGCCCAGTATAAGTTAAATCCGGTGCGTCTGGCTATGGACGGAGCCAGCTTCCCGGTAGCAGCAAAGGATATGGCAATCATGCGTGGACTGGCAGCTGGAAAACCATATTTACCAAATTTTCCAACACCGGAAGGTGTGTCTTATGATAAGATGAAGAAAGAAATGGAAAAAGCAGGTCTGATCTAATATGAAACATACAGTTACATTAAGAAATGGAGTGCAGGTTCCGGCCTTAGGGCTTGGAACCTGGTTCCTTGGAGAGAATAAGTCCGCCAGAGAGCGGGAACAGGAAAGTCTGCGTGCAGGTGTTGCAGCAGGCATGACGCTGATCGATACAGCGGAAATGTATGGAAATGGAAAAGCGGAAAGTCTTATAAAAGAGGTCATTTCTGATAAAAAACGGGATGATCTTTTTCTGGTATCCAAAGTTCTGCCAAACAATGCGGGAAAGCACCGCCTGGAGCGGGCGTTAGATGACTCTATGAAGCGCATGGGTGTAGAATATCTGGATCTTTATCTGTACCACTGGAGGGGGAGCTATCCTCTGGAAGAAACCGTAGCAGAGCTGGAACGGGTAAAAAAGGCTGGAAAAATCAAAGATTGGGGCGTTTCCAACTTCGATATTGATGATATGGAAGAATTATGGATGATCTCGGAAGGCCGAAACTGTCTGGTAAACCAGGTCCTTTATCACACCGGTTCCAGAGGGATTGAATATAGCCTTCTGCCATGGATGAGAAAGCATGATGTGGCGTTAATGTCCTATTGCCCACTGGCACAGGCGGGGACTTTGAGAAGGGGCATTTTAAATAACCCGGTTTTAAAAGAAATCGCCCAAAAGCATAATGCCACCGTAGAGCAGATCATGCTGGCCTGGAATATTCGGGACGGACACACCATTGCAATTCCAAGGAGCGGCAAGGCAGAACATACACTTCTTAATGCTGGGGCAGATGAGATACAGTTGACGGAACAAGATTACAAAGCCATAGATCAGGCTTATCCGCCGCCAACTAAAAAAGAATATCTGGATATACAATAAAAAATACCTCCTGACTCAGATGATAGGAACATCACCTGGTCAGGAGGTATTTTATAGGTCAAGTACTACTGTAATCCATTTTCCGGTACGTTTGCATCAGTAGGATCATAGGTCTGTGTATCCGGGATCATGGTTTTGATGACCGGGCGGTCAAATGGACCTGGGATCGGGGATTCGTATACAGTGATGGAAGTTCCAAGTGCGCAGTGTTCGTAGATCCAGCGGGAATCTGCGGTAGTCAGACGGATGCATCCGTGAGACTTGGTAGCGCCTAAATAGTTGTAAGTAAATGCTTTTAAGGTATACGGATCTGGTCTCTCATAAATAACAGAGTGAAGAAGGATCGGGATACCTGCATCCAGACGGGTCAGGTACTGGCAGTATTCATCGGTGTTCATCAGTCTCCAGCGGTATTTTTCAGGAGTCTTGTGCTCACCTAATGGGGTGTCATCACCAGTAGAACACAGGAAGGATTTGTATGGGATGATATAGCCATTGTCCCCATCTGGAATATAAATAGTCAGGCAGTTCATCTGCTTGTTGATCTTGATCTTAAACTGACCCTGATAATTTAAGTAAGGTTCCAGATCAGTAACCAGCCTGCCGTCACCTTCAAAATAATACTTATATCCATCTATGTACTGCCATCCGGTTACAATGGAATTGTCTACCACATAATAACGGTCTCTGTCATTCCATACCCATCCGGTAAAGTTATCACCGGTACCATTGCTGAATACAGGCGTGCCGTTTACGAACTGAATGCCGTCAGGAGCAGCAGATACTAATGGCTTGTCCATCTTATAAGCTGCGCCTTCTGTGCCTTTGCCCCACATGGAGAAGCGCATACCTGTAATAATGCGGCCGCAGGCCATAGCACCGTTGGTGCCGCCATTTCTGGACCAGTCACATTCTGTTCCGTCAGAAAGATCAGAACGGTAATAAACATCAAAACGGTCACCGAAAATACCATTTAAACGGATCTGTACAGCTTCAATTGGATTACCGGCTGCCCAATCTGTATGTCCGCCGTTCATCGCCCAGTTGCTCCAGCCCCGTGCGCTGCTGTAAGTACGGTAGAGGACATCACCAGGAAGATTGTTCGCGTAGATACACATGCTTAAAAAGCCGGATTCACCTACAGAAAGAACAGAGTCATCACGGACCGGATCGCTCCATGTTGTATCAGAAGCACGAAGAAGCTGTACCTGTAAAAATGCCTGATTGGCCGGAACCTGGGCAGAAGTGTCTTCCGTAACAGTTTCTGCTGCAGTTGTGTTTTCTGTTGTGGTGTCAGAAGCGTTTTCTGTGGTCTGGGAAGTTTCAGACTGGGAATTGCCTGCAGGCTGGGAAGAATCTTCTGTAATGGCAGTCTGGGAATCATTATTTCCAGATGCCTGGGAATTGTCACTGGTATCGCTAGGTGCCTGTAAAGACACTTCGTTGGTCTTTGCGGCGCCAGGACCATTGTTTGAATCATTTTTGAATGCGAAAGCAGTGGTAGCCTGCCCTGCGATGAGTGCAGAGGCAAGAGCTGTCATTGCCAGATATTTAAAACTTTTGTACATAATAAAAACCTCCTGAGGTTAGTTACATGTTATTGTTTTTATAACAATAATCATACTTCTACTAATTTATCATAATCAGGGGAAAAATGCCATATAGGATTTACATTTTAAAAGTGGTATTGTAAAATCGTAAATAAAATGACCACGGAATGTAAGAAATGGAAGGTATTATGAAAGAAAACGAACAGGCGGTCCATGTGATCTATGCTTCCAATGACGGTTATGCCGGACATCTGGCGGCATCATTATGCTCATTGCTGGACAATAACCGCCATATAAATGATCTGGATATTTATGTGCTTTCAGCCCAGATGTGCGAAGTGTTTAAGGAACGGCTTAAAAATCTGGCAGCTGGTTTTGGACGTAGGCTTTATGCAGTAGAACTGGGAGACCTGAAGGAAAGATTTCCTTATAAAATAGATACCAGGGGCTTTGATATCAGTGCCATGGGGCGGCTTTTTGCGCCGGAGGTATTGCCGGAGACTGTGGATAAGGCGTTGTACCTGGACTGTGATACCATTGTCTGCGGTTCCATTGAAAAGATGTACAGGACACATTTAGGAGGCTGTCTGGCGGGTATGATCATGGAACCGACTGTGTATAAAGAAATGAAAGAGTCCATTCATATGGAAAAGGATGATGCCTATTTTAATTCCGGCGTGATCTTAATGAATCTTGCAGGCTGGCGCAGGGAAAATGTGCTGAAAAAGTTACTGGATTTTTACGGGGATCATGCAGGAAGCCTTTTTGCCTGTGACCAGGACACCATTAACGGAACATTAAAAGGGCGTATTTTACCTCTGTCTCCAAGGTATAACTTCTTTACCAATTACCGGTATTTCCAGTATAATACACTGGTGCAGCTTTGCGATGCTTACCGGGCGGTAGGCAAAAAGGAGTTTGCAGCAGCAAAGAGAAAGCCGGTGATCATCCATTTTCTGGGAGATGAACGTCCATGGATCAGGGGAAACCACAACCATTATGGAAAATGGTACAGGAAATATCTGGCTATGACCCCATGGAAGGATATGTCCATGCAGAAGGGAAAATTCTGGTATATGCAGCTTTGGTGGTGCTTCAACCAGATCACAAGAATATGTCCGGCATTTCGCCTTGCGATCAGCAGGTGGCTGGGAATGAAGGTCATTGATGATCGCAAAAAACGTCAGGGAAAGTGAAAGGGATTATGGACGCAGACACGAATATATGTGCCGTAATATTAAATTATAATGATGCACAGACAACCATGAAACTTACAGAAAGCTGGAAAGACAGCAAAGTGATCCGCAATATCATTATCGTGGACAACTGTTCTACAGATGACTCCTGGGAAAGATTGGGAGAATTTAAAGAAGAATTAGCTTCTGATCATGCAGATAATCCAGATAATTTGGATAAGGTACAGCTGCACCTGTTCAGGACACCCCAAAACGGCGGTTACGGAAGCGGAAACCAGGCAGGGATCGATTATGCGGTTCAGTATCTGGAGCCGGATTATATTATGATCGCAAATCCTGACGTACAGGTAAGCGATGCCTGTATCCTGCGGGTGGCAGATGCTTTAGAAAAGCAGGAGGACGGAGCGGCAGCTTCTGCCATGGTGACAGATATAAATGGACAGCCATCCTTTAGCTACTGGGATCTGCAGTCTATGTGGCTGGATCTTTTAGATACCGGGCTAGTGACCAGGCGGCTGTTCCGGGCATTTTTAAAAACACCGTTAGATAAGCTTCCGCTGGCAGCAGATGGAGCCAGCCGTATAGTTGGAGCGCTTCCGGGCTCCTTTTTCATGGTAAAAACAGGCTGTTTCACACCTGGAGATCTAAAAGAGCTGTTTGATAAACACGTATTTCTCTATTATGAGGAGAAAATATTAGGACAGAAATTAAAGAAAATGGGATTAAAAGAGCTTTTAGTGACAGATGCTTCCTATGTTCATGCACATTCTGTAAGCATTAATAAAAGCTATAATAAGATAAGTGATAAACAGAAGCTCCTTCATAAGAGCAAGTTATATTACTACCAACATTACCTGAAATTGGGAAAAATGGAACTGGCTGTGGCAAAAGCATTTCTGGCGGTGGTCCTGGGAGAAGTAAAATTTCTCACAGGTGTCTTGAAGATGCGCTGGTAATGGGGGATAATAGTATAACAGGATAAGAAAAAAGTGTTATTGTTCAGCCATGAGAGCTTCTTGTTTCCAGATTCATGAAAACAAGAGGCTTGGTGGAACTGTAACAGGGGATAGAGGGACAGAGACAATGGATAAGGTACTTTTGGTCATACCGGCCTATAATGAAGGAAAAAACATTGAGAGAGTGGTAGACCATATTAAAAACGATTTTCCGGAGCTGGATTATGTGGTGGTCAATGATGGATCAAAAGATGATACGGCTGCCATTTGCCGGAGGCGGGGATATAATTTTATTGATCTGCCGGTAAATTTAGGACTGGCTGGCTGTTTCCAGACCGGCATGAAATATGCATGGCAGAAGGGCTACAGCTACGCCGTACAGTTTGACGGTGACGGACAGCACCGACCGGAATATATTAAGTCCATGAAAGAAAAAATGGATGAAGGTTATGACATTGTTATTGGTTCCCGCTTTGTAACAGAGAAGAAAAGCTGGTCCATGAGGATGCTTGGAAGCCGGCTGATCGGAACGGCGATCTGGCTGACTACAGGAGCAAAGATCAAAGATCCTACCTCAGGCATGCGTCTTTTCAGCAGGAAGATGATAGGGGAATTTGCCTGGAATTTAAATTACGGACCAGAGCCAGATACCGTATCCTTCCTTATCCGTCAGGGAGCAAAGATCGCAGAGGTGCAGGTTACTATTGATGACCGGACAGCTGGGGAAAGCTATTTGAAACCATTGACAGCAGTAAGCTATATGGTGCGTATGCTGTTATCCATACTGGTCATCCAGAATTTCAGAAAGCGTTAAGCAGGTTTAAATATGAAAAATCTTACGAAACAGTTATTATATAAGGGGGATAATGTTGCAAGAGCCAATGTAATATGGAATATTGCAGGCAGCTTTGTATATGCCTTTGCAAGCATGGTACTCTCTTTTCTGGTCATACGTATGGCAGGAGAGGAAAAGGGAGGCATATTCTCCTTTGGATATTCTACATTGGGTCAGCAGCTGTTTTTAGTGGCTTATTTTGGAATAAGACCTTTCCAGATCACAGACGGAAAAGGTGAGTATTCTTTTGGGGAATACAGGGAACATAGAAATATGACCTGTATGCTTGCATTGGTTGCAGGCGCTTTGTTTCTGACTGCAAGGACCATTGCTTTCCGAAAGGGGATCGGGGATTATACAGCAGGGAAATGCATGATCCTGCTTCTTCTTGTGATCTATAAGGTCATTGACGGATATGCAGATGTATATGAGTCAGAATTTCAGCGCCAGGGATGCTTATATCTTACAGGAAAGTCAAACTTTTTCAGGACTATTTTTTCTGTAGCTGTATTTACAGTGACCTTGGGGGCATTTAACCATCTGCTGTTTGCCTGCCTCATGGCAGTGGCTGCCCAGGTAATGGGTGCTTTTTTGTTTGACCTGGATGTGATCCATGCATTAGATCATGTAGACTGGACGATTACAAAGGGAAAAGTGGCGAAGCTGTTTAAAAATACAGGGTTCTTGTTTATTTCCGTATTCCTGGATTTTTATATTTTCTCTTCTGCGAAATATGCGATAGATGCCCGTATGAATAATGCAGCATCAGGATATTTCAACTTGATTTTTATGCCTACCTCTGTTATTTATATGGTAGCCAATTTCGTGATACGTCCCTACCTTACAACTCTTACAGATCTTTGGACAGAAGAAAAGATCACTGAATTTAAGAAGACACTGGTGCGTATCGCAGCGGTTATTTTAGGGCTTACTGTACTTGCAGTGGCAGGTACGCTTGTTTTAGGAAAATGGGCACTTTCCATTATGGAGCTTCTTATGGGAGGCGAAAAGGGAACACTGACCGTTTATTTTTGGGCATTTGCCGGGATCGTTCTTGGAGGCGGCTTTTATGCCCTGGCTAATCTGATGTATTACGCACTGGTTATCATGCGGAAGCAGAAAACCGTGTTTTTTGTATATGCGGCGGCAGCAGCAGCGGCGTTTTTCCTGTCAGGAAATCTTGTCGGGACTTTGGGCATTGACGGGGCGGCGCTTTGTTATCTGCTGCTGATGGCAGGAGAAACGGCGGGTTTTGGTCTTTGTACCGTAAAGTCCTGCAGAAGTGAGGAAAAGGAGATAAGACAATGACAGAGGAAAGAAAGAGTGAAAATGCTCTTCGTAAACCACGGGTGGATGTGGTGATTCCTACCTATAAACCAGGTAAGAAATTTTCCAGACTTTTAAAAATGCTGGAAAAACAGACCTATCCCGTAGGGAAGATCATTGTAATGAATACAGAAAAGGCGTTCTGGAATGAAAAGGGCTTTGAAGGGATCGGCAATCTTCAGGTCCACCACCTGACGAAAGCGGAATTTGACCATGGCGCTACAAGAAACAGGGGAATGCGGTTCAGCAGGGCAGATATTGTAGTCTTTATGACTGATGATGCAGTTCCGGCTGATGGATTTTTAATTGAAAAACTGGTAGGGGCATTTGAACAGAGAGGTCCGGAAGGAGAAGCTGTGATCATGGCTTATGCAAGGCAGCTTCCTGACAAGGACTGCCCGCTGGCGGAACGTTATACCCGTTCTTTTAATTACCCGGAGAAAAGCTGCTTAAAGACAAAGGCAGATCTAAAGCGGCTGGGGATAAAGACCTTCTTTGCTTCCAATGTATGCTGTGCCTATGACCGGGAGAAGTTTTGGTTTCAGGGGGGATTTATTCAAAATGCCATATTTAATGAAGATATGATCTTTGCAGGAAAGGCGGTCATGGAAGATGATTATGCCATTGCCTATGTGGCTGATGCAAAGGTGATCCATTCCCATAACTACAACTGCACCCAGCAGTTTAAACGGAATTTTGATCTGGCAGTATCCCAGGCAGATCATCCGGAGGTATTTGGCGGTATCCATTCGGAAAGCGAAGGGATCCGTCTGGTAAAGCAGACGGCCAGGTATCTGTTGCAGCAGCACAGACCATGGCTGATCCCGGGAATGTTTGTAAAAAGCGGTTTTAAGTATATGGGATACCGCATGGGAAAGGTATATTCCATGCTTCCACGGTGGCTGATCTTAAAATGCACCATGAACCGGGAATACTGGCTGGAGAAAAAAGAAGGCGGTGACAGACGATGATGACAATGATGCTTCGTGTGATACTGATCGTAGTTTCTGTTATTACCATGACATTTATGATGCGTAAGATACGTCAGGCGAAAGTTCAGATCGAAGCTGCCATGTTCTGGGTAATCATGGCGCTGCTCCTTGTAATATTTGCAGTGGTGCCGGGAGTGGCTGATCTTTGTGCAAGGCTTTTAGGTATTTACTCTACCCCGAATTTTTTATTCCTGTTTATGATCTTTTTGCTCATCATAAAAGCATTTGGCATGACGATCCAGATATCCCAGCTTGAAAGCAAGCAGAGGGAGCTGATCCAGAAAATGGCGCTGGAACAGAAAGCGATAGAAGAAAAAGAGACAGTATTGGAAGAAAGGGAAGCTGCTCTGGAAACATGCAGGAAAGGTGAATAAAAAGGAAAGAAAAGATGAAAAAGAAATTATCTGTGTGGCTTTTATGGCCTTTCACTGTGTTTCTTCTGGGAGTCTGGCATCTTCTGGATGTGCAGGCATCTGTAACAGAGACAGGCCACTGCTGGCTGTATAGCTGGTATGGGGGCCTGTTTTTCGTGAGTCTGGCAATGCTGATAGGAATGGGAACACTGTTATTTGGAAAAAAATGGGAAAAATCTGGTGATATTTCCGGTGAACCAGGGGAGAAAATGGTTTCAGGAAAAGAAAACCGGAAACTCCCAGGTTTGTTCTTTGGAACTGTCATGTGTCTTGGCATTTTATATATGATGGTTCTGGCTCCGCTTTCGGCACCTGATGAAGTAAGCCACTATATCAGTGCTTATAAGCTTTCCAACTGCTTTTTAGGACTGCCGGCAGCTGATGAAGATGGTTATATCTATGTCCGGGCAGAAGATGACTGGCTGGAGGATGTGAACCAGGAGTTCCGGGACTGGAAAGAAAAAAGCAGACAGGAAGCGTTGGACGGGGAAAGTGGAGAGAATGATGCAGGAAAGCCCATTATCCTTGGACAGACCTTAAAAGAAGAAACTTACGTGGCGATCCATAATAGGAGAACGGTCAGTGAACAGAGTGCGGAACCGTCTGCAGACAGTGAAAGCACAAAGGAGAGTACAAGTACAGGAGACAGTATAGGTATGGACAGCAGTGTGAAAACAGCTGGTCTGCGTGTCTCCCGCCAGCCCTCTGTGCGTACCACGCCGTTAGCTTATATGCCACAGGCACTGGGATTTACTCTGGCAAGAATATTGGGGCTTAACAGCATTGCCCTTTTATATCTGGGCCGGTTTTTTAATCTCCTGCTTTTTGCGGCAGTTGGTGCATTGACTATAAAACGGCTGCCTTTTGGCAAAAATGTATTTTTTGGTGTATCCATTTTACCAATGAGCCTTCATCTGGCAGCCTCTTTATCTTATGATGTGGTTATACTGGCATTTACAGGTTATTTTACGGCAGTGTGCCTGGATCTGGCTTATAAGGCAGAAACAGTGAAGGTAGGGGATGTGATCGCCCTGGCTGTGGTCATGGCAGTTATGGGGCCCTGTAAAATGGTATATGGTGCCATTGCAGGCTTCTGTCTGCTGGTCCCGGTAAGAAAGTTTGGAAATTTTGGGAAATGGATGCTTTCAGCGGCTGCTGTCCTTGGAAGTTTTTTAGCAGCTATGGCAGTGGTGAATTTAAGGACAGTTGCCATGTATACACAGGAAAGTGACAGCTATGTTGCCTGGGCTGAAGAAGCAGGGTATTCCTTTGCAGAGCTGATCCACCAGCCGGTCCGGGTATTACAGCTTTTCTATAATACAGTATCGTGGCAGGGAGAAAGCCTGTATTCGGGAATATTAGGAGAGTCCTTAGGCAACCGGGATCCGGTGTTAAATACGCCTTATGTTATCATTTTAGTGCTTACTGCATGTCTGGTACTGCTGGCACTTAAAAAGCCGGGAGAAGAGATTTTTATGAAAATAAAAGACCGGTTGTGGATCTGGTTTATCTGCCTGGTGATCTTTGGAGCGCTGATGTTTTCTATGCTTCTTGCATGGACTCCGAAAAGCTCCAATATGGTCCAGGGAGTTCAGGGAAGATATATGCTTCCCCTGCTTCCTGTTTTCCTGTTTACCCTTAAAAACCAAAAGGTGATACGGACAGGAACAGATGACAGGCTGATCCTGTATACTATGATGGCAGCGGATGTGTATGTGATCCTCCGCATTTTCGCAGTGGTGTGCTTAAGACTGTAGTGTTTTTGTGCTAGTACATGCCGGGAACATGGTGACAATGTGTGGATAAACAGTTGCAGACTTGTTGATAACGTGGTAAAATTTCCAGATGAATGTGGAAATTATATCATTATTAAGTTATAGCCGATAAACAAAAAACTAAGAATCAGAAGAAAAATAAAGGAGAAGCATTATGGGAAAGATTAAAGTAACAACCTGTGATATTGAAGGACTTTATGTGATCGAGCCTACTGTATTTAAAGATGAAAGAGGCTATTTCATGGAAACTTACAACCAGAACGATTTCAAGGAAGCGGGTCTGAACATGACTTTCGTCCAGGATAATCAGTCCATGTCAGTAAAAGGTGTTTTAAGAGGGCTTCATTTCCAGAAGCAGTATCCTCAGGGTAAATTAGTACGTGCTGTCCGCGGAACTGTATTTGACGTAGCAGTAGATCTGCGTTCTGACTCCAAAACGTATGGAAAGTGGTTTGGTGTAACCTTATCTGCTGAGAATAAAAAGCAGTTCTATATTCCGGAAGGCTTTGCACATGGTTTCTTAGTTCTGTCTGATGAAGCAGAGTTTGCTTATAAGTGTACTGATTTCTATCATCCAGGTGATGAAGGCGGTCTGTTATGGAGCGATCCTGAGATCGGCGTAGACTGGCCTATCGAACCGGGTATGGAACTGATCATCTCTGATAAGGACAAAAAGTGGAGCGGTTTAAAGGATACTTTTAAGTTCTAAGACAGTTCTGCCAGGAAAAAAGTATAAGGAAACGAATTTATGAATTATGCGCTGTCTCTTTTAAAAGAGATCATTAAAAAAAGAAAACTGGTATGGGATCTGGGAAAAGCAGATTTTCGCAAGCGTTTTGTAGGATCCTATTTTGGTATTGTGTGGATGTTCATCCAGCCGGTAGTTACCATTGTGATCTATGCGGTTATCTTTGGCATAGGCTTTAAATCACCGCCTCCGGTTCCGGGAGTCAGTTATGTGATCTGGCTGGTTCCGGGTATTGTCCCCTGGTTTTTCTTCGGGGAAGCTTTAAATGGGATCACGGGCTGTCTGCAGGAATACAGCTATCTGGTCAAGAAAGTAGTATTTAAAGTAGAGATACTGCCTATGATCAAGCTGATATCCTGTTTGCTGGTACATGGTTTTTTCGTTCTTATTATGATGATCATGTATCTGGTAGCAGGAAGAACGCCAATGCTTTCCTGGATCCAGGTGATCTACTATAGCTTTGCAGCATCTATGCTGGCTCTGGGACTGGGATATTTTACTTCCTCTGTGAATGTATTTTTCAAGGATATGTCCCAGATCGTAGGAATCTGCCTTCAGTTTGGTATCTGGATGGCGCCCATCATGTACCATGAGTCCATGTTTACCAACCGTTTACCCTGGATCGAACCATTATTTAAGATCAATCCATTTTATTACATTGTAACCGGTTATAAGGACAGTATGATCACAGGTAACTGGTTCTGGGAAAGACCGAAACTGACCATTTATTACTGGGTCTTCACTCTTTTTGTATTTGGAGTGGGACTTAAGATGTTTAAGAAGCTGCGGCCTCATTTTTCAGATGTGCTGTAGGCTGTGATCGGCTAATGTTCCTAGTACATCGTTTTCGAAATAACTATACCACTCACTTGTCTGCGAATCTGATTG
>UQJF01000002.1 GCA_900541315.1 uncultured Clostridium sp.
CATGAGTAAGAAGCCATTTTTTGAAGAAAAATGAGCGGATTACGAATGTTTTTAGTATTACGGAAGTGCAAAGCACGTAGCAATTCGGTATCAGAGGGGGGGAATACCTTTTGACTCCAACATCTAATATGATACCAGTTCCAAAAAAAGATGACTCAGGACAGTTTTCCACTTCCCGGGTCATCTTTTTTATTATCTGATCTATCATCTTTTCTACCTTTTAAATCGAATCTACCATGATCTTCTTCATTTTCTTCCTACAAACTTTTTTAAATAAAATTTACATATTTTTATCAATAGACAGGTACATTTTATATTGAAAATTTTAAAACCAGGCTATATAATGTATAAAGAAGTTGTTAAGAAATACTTCTGGTCAATGAACCATTAATCTTACGAAAAAAGGCAGGTGAACAGAATGGACGGTTGCGATAGTCATGGGCGAAGTAGATGCACGGGATATAAAGGAAACAGCAGTCTGTTCTGTTTCGTATAATTATCGTCTTTAGCAATAAACAGATCATAACAGAATTTCTTTTTCATTTCTTATCCCGTTTTACAACTCCCGTAATATACATCGCAAAGCTGTAATAAGGAGGATCAGATGTATCGGTCCTGCGATTTTTTGTTCTGCACATTTTTAGGCTGTGCAGGCTTTGTTGTGCAAAAAAGCGAATAAAGGAGACTGAAATGGAAAACAAAATTCAAGTTCAGGACCACAGCCAGGAGATTCTGTCTGTGATCCGAAGCAATGCCTCACCAGGCATTCTGAGAAACAAACTGGAAGATTACCATGAAAATGACCTTGCTGACATTTTCCCGGAACTGACATTAGCAGAGCGGCGCAAGATCTGCCGTATCCTTGATACAAATATGCTTTCTGACATTTTTGAGCATATCGATCAGAAACAGGCTGCTGAATATCTGGATGAAATGGATATAAAAAAGGCTGCTTCTATCCTTTCTGCCATGGAAACAGACTCTGTTGTGGATGTATTAAAAATGACTCCCAAGGAAAAACGTGCCCTTCTTACAGAACTGCTGGATGATGACGCAAAAAAGGATATTGCTGTGATCGCTGCATTCGATGAAGATGAGATCGGCAGCTGGATGACCACAAATTGTATTGTGATCCGTGAAAACCTTACTGTAAAGCAGGCCATGAGCAGTCTGGTAGAACAGGCCGCTAAAAATGACAATATTTCCACCATTTTTATGGTAACAGAAGATCAGACCTTTTATGGTGCAATGGATCTGAAAGATCTGATCATTGCCCGACAGGATTCCGCCTTAGAGGATCTGATCGTTACCTCTTATCCTTATGTATATGGTCACGAACTGATCGATGACTGTATTGAAAAACTGAAAGACTATTCTGAGGACTCTATCCCAGTCCTTAATAATAACAATAAACTGCTTGGTGTTATCACTTCCCAGAGCATCGTAGACCTGGTAGATGATGAAATGGGTGAAGATTACGCAAAGTTCGCAGGTCTGACTGCTGAAGAAGATTTAAAAGAACCTTTAAAAGAAAGTTTAAAAAAACGTCTTCCATGGCTGTTAGTCCTGTTAGCTCTTGGTATGGTCGTTTCCTCTGTTGTAGGTCTTTTTGAACAGGTTGTAAGCCAGCTGACGCTGATCATGTGCTTCCAGTCCCTGATCTTAGACATGGCCGGAAACGTTGGTACCCAGTCTCTGGCTGTTACCATCCGCGTACTTATGGACGAATCTCTTACAGGCAAACAGAAACTGGAGCTGGTATGGAAGGAAATGCGTATTGCTTTCTCAAATGGTCTGATCCTTGGCATTCTTTCTTTTGCAGCCATTGGTTTATACATTGTGATCGCAAAGGGAAAACCTTTCGCATTTGCTTATGCTGTATCCGGCTGTATCGGAGCTGCACTGCTTTTGGCAATGGTAATCTCCGGTGCTGTAGGCACATGTATCCCGCTGTTCTTTAAGAAGATCAATGTTGACCCGGCAGTTGCTTCCGGTCCACTGATCACAACGGTAAACGACTTAGTAGCTGTTATTTCCTATTATGGACTGAGCTGGATCTTACTGATCAATATCATGCATCTGGCTGGTTAAAACAGAAAACAGGCAGGCATAACTTCTGCCCCCTGCAGTATATAAAAAATACGCTTTCTCTTCTGTAATTCTCTCTGGAACCCGGAAAAGAAAGCGTATTTTTATTTTTCATCTTCTGCCGAATGATGTGTCAGTAATCCCTGTTCTTCTCTCACACTTCGCATCCTGCGAAAATAGGAACTCATCTCATCAGCCATACCGGAAAGGCGGTTTAACAAGGTGGAAAAATCCTTTAACATTTCATCATCTTTATAATATGGATAGACAATGTCATGGTCGATCTCACTCCAGCCTTCCTCAAACAGCGTTCTTCCCTGGATCTCTACATAATATCCTTTGTATTTGATAATATAGTGGAGAGAACGGTAGATTCCGTCTGATTTAATGTCGATCAGCTTTTCATCATAAATCCGGGTATCACCATTTCTCCGGTACACCTTTGGACGCTCTGCAATATAGCAATGGGATGGATCTTCGTCAAAATCCTGTCCTCTGTCCTTTACATAAATGTCTGGGTCATTTTCAAATACAGTGGTAATATATTTGTGGAAATAGATCCAATCTTCCCGGTAAAGGAAAAATACACGGATACCGATCAGGTCGGTCATGTATTTATAATAATTATTCCTGTTAAGATCTTTGAATTTCTCCGGATCTTCTTTCCGTTTTCGTATGATCTTCTCCAAAAGATGTCCCGGATTTTTGGTACGGTATCGGTAGGAATGAATTCCCGCCCGCTCAATATCATAGAGATAATCATTGACAAAGTCTTTGCCGATCTCCCGGAGTTTTTCTTCTTTTGACAGATAATCATCATAGATCGCTGCCAGCTCTTCCCAAGAAATGTCAGCTGCCTTAAAATCATCTTCGTCAATGTTATAGGCTTTTAAGAACGCAGTTTTATCCACCATCTGCCTTCCCCCTTTTCTTTTTTATGTTCTCTCGGAATTTTTCTGTACCTGATTTTGCGAGAAGATTTTTTGTCAGTTGTACCCCAATTTTGTTTTTTCCTGCTTTTTTCCGACTCGCAAACTCGCGCTGACGCGCTTTACCGCCTGCTGACGCAGGCTGTTTGCTCGTGGAGTGCTTGGAAAAAACAAATGCCGCCTTCGGCGTCGCTTGTTTTTTCCTGCGCTACTCCAGTTCGAAAGCTCCTGTATATAGCTGATAGTATTTTCCTTTTTCTTCAATCAGCTTATCATGGCTTCCGCGCTCGATGATGTGGCCCTGCTCCAGCACCATGATCACATCGGAGTTACGCACTGTGGATAGTCTATGTGCAATAACAAATACAGTACGTCCCTGCATCAGGGCATCCATTCCCCGCTGTACGATGGCTTCTGTACGTGTATCAATAGATGATGTTGCCTCGTCTAAGATCATAACCGGCGGATCTGCAGCGGCTGCTCTGGCAATAGAGATCAGCTGTCTCTGTCCCTGGGATAAATTCTCACCATTTCCGGTAATAACAGTCTCATAGCCTTCCGGCAGACGGGTGATAAAGTCATGGGCACCTGCCAGTTTTGCTGCTCCTATGCACTCGTCATCTGTTGCATCCGGGTTACTGTAGCGGATATTTTCCATTACAGTGCCGGTAAACAGGTTGGTATCCTGTAAAACAATACCCAAAGAATGGCGCAGATCCGACTTTTTGATCTTCCTGATATTGATGCCATCATAACGGATGGTTCCATCAGAAATATCATAAAAACGATTGATCAGATTGGTAATGGTAGTCTTTCCGGCACCAGTCGCACCTACAAAAGCTACCTTCTGGCCAGGTTCTGCATACAGTGTAATATTATGAAGAACTGTCTTACCAGGATCATAACCAAAATCTACATTTTCAAAACGCACATCACCTGTCAGCCTGGTATAAGTAACCGTTCCATCACTGTGGGGATGTTTCCATGCCCAGACACCGGTACGTTCTTTGTGCTCTGAAAGAGTTCCGTCAGAATTTTCCACTGCATTTACAAGTGTTACATATCCTTCATCTTCCTCCGGCTTTTCATCTAACAGGCTGAAAATACGTTCCGCACCTGCCATACCCATGACAACGGCATTGATCTGCTGGGAAACCTGGTTGATGTTTCCTGCAAACTGCTTGGTCATGTTTAAGAACGGCACTACGATACTAATAGAAAATGGTAACCGGGAAATGCTTAAATTAGGCACTTTAAACATCAGGAATAAGCTTCCTGCAAGGGCTACTGCCACATACAGCAGGTTACCAATATTGTTTAAGATCGGTCCCAGGGTATTTGCGTATTTATTAGCCGTTTCAGACACATGGAACAGCTCATCATTAATAGCATCAAAAGTCTTTTCGCTTTCTTCTTCATGGCAGAACACCTTAATGACCTTCTGGCCATTCATCATCTCTTCCACAAAACCTTCTGTCCTACCAATAGCTTTTTGCTGCTGGATAAAGAATTTTGCAGAGCTTCCCCCTACTTTCTTTATAATATTCAGCATGAGTACAACACCTGCAACTACCACCAGCGCCATCCAGATACTGTAGTAAAGCATGACGCAGAATACTGTCGTTACCATAACAGCAGAATTTAAAAACTGCGGAATACTCTGGGAGATCAGCTGACGCAGCGTGTCAATATCATTGGTATAGTAACTCATAATATCCCCATGATTATGAGTGTCAAAATATTTTACAGGAAAATCCTGCATACTATTGAACATTTTTTCACGCAGCTTCTTTAAAGTTCCCTGGGTGATCTCAGCCATTTTCCGGTTATAGAAGATAGAAGCCGCCAGCGCCAGACCATAAAGTGTAAGAAGGATACCTGTATAACGCAGTATCTCATCCTTACAGCCATTCCACTCACCGGACTGCCAGTTCTGTTCTACCACAGCAATAACCTTCTGCATAAAAACTGCCGGAATAGAACCTACAATAGCATTAAATAAAATACCTATGAGTACCAGAGGCAACAGCACCGGGAAAAATCCGAAAATGGTGCGGATCAGGCGCAAAAACGTCTTTTTTCCAGCCTTTGCCATGGCTTTTCCATTATTCTTCATCCTGACCGCCTCCTTTGTTCTGTGATTCATATACTTCCCTGTAGATCGGGCTGGTTTTCATCAGCTCTTCGTGATTTCCAACTGCCTGGATCTTTCCGCCATCCATTACAATAATATGATCAGCTTCCTGAACAGATGAAATACGCTGTGCGATAATGATCTTTGTAGTTTCAGGGATAAATTCCTTAAATCCGCTCCGGATCATTGCATCTGTCTTTGTATCTACTGCACTGGTAGAATCATCTAAGATCAGGATCTTTGGCTTTTTAAGAAGTGCTCTTGCAATACAAAGTCTCTGCTTCTGGCCACCTGAAACATTAGCACCGCCCTGTTCAATGTAGGACTTGTACTTATCCGGGAAACGGAGAACAAATTCATCTGCCTGAGCCAGCTTGCAGGCATGGGCCATTTCCTCTGGAGTGGCATTTTTATCACCCCAGCGCAGGTTTTCTTCAATAGTACCTGAAAACAGGATATTCTTCTGTAAAACAACAGCAACCTGGTTTCGCAGTGTCTTAAGGTCATATTCCCTTACATCTCTTCCCCCCACCTTTACCACACCTTCTGTGGTATCATACAGACGGGAGATCAGCTGGATCAAAGTAGACTTTGAAGAACCGGTTCCACCAATAATACCAATAGTCTCACCGGAATTAATATGAAGGTTAATGTTCTCCAGAGCGTTTCTCTCTGCCTTTTTAGAATATTTAAAGCTTACATTTTCAAAATCAACAGAACCGTCCTTTACCTCGTAAACCGGATTTTCCGGATTTACCAGACTGCTCTTTTCTTCCAGAACTTCTACAATTCGCTTTGCAGACTCAGAAGCCAGTGTGATCATAACAAAGACCATGGACAGCATCATAAGACTGCTTAAGATCTGGAAACTATAGGTTAAAAGAGCGGAAAACTGTCCTACATCCAAATCCAGTCCCCGGCTGGTGATGATCGTATAAGAACCAAAGGACAGCACAAAAATCGTAACTGTATACAGGCAGAACTGCATCAGTGGATTGTTAAATGCAAGGATCTTTTCTGCACGGGTAAAATCACCGCATACATCTTCTGCTGCACGGTCAAACTTCTCTTTTTCATACTCCTCCCGCACATAAGATTTCACAACACGGATGCCCTTAATGTTTTCCTGAACAGAGTTATTTAAAGCATCATATTTGTTAAATACAGCGCGGAACAGCGGCATGACCAGGCGGATAATGGAAAAAAGACCAATTCCCAGTATGGGCACTACAATGATAAAAATACATGCCATTCTGCCGCCCATGATAAATGCCATGACAAAGGCAAAAACAAGCATTAATGGGGCACGTATGGCAATACGGACGATCATCATATAAGCCATCTGTACATTAGTCACATCTGTAGTCAGACGTGTAACTAAAGATGAAGATGAAAAACGGTCAATGTTTTCAAAAGAAAAATCCTGGATCTTGTAAAACAGGTCTTTTCTCACGTTCTTTGCAAACCCGCAGGAAGCAGTGGCACAGGCATTACCTGCAGTAATACCGAATATAAGAGAAAGCGTAGCCATAATGACCAGTACCAGACCATACATGGCGATTTCCCTAAAACCGGCACCTGCCTTCATCTGGTTCACCAGCCGTGCAATGACAAATGGAATAATACACTCCATCACCACTTCCAGTGATACCATCAAAGGGGCTTTCAGGGATGCCTGCTTATACTCACGGATGCATTTTGATAAAACTTTCAGCATAATAGGTAAAATACTCCTTTCTGTAAACATGCATGCCAACAATAAGAACAGGACGTCCGCAACGCGAACGTCCTGAATGCGTTTTTCAGTACATATACTGAAACATGTGCATTTTAGGCTACTCTTAATCATACCCTAAATCTACTGTTCTTTACAAGAGTAAAATAATGAACTTTTTGTGAAAAAAAAGTTACTGACCAAGAGCTTCATTTAAACCTTGTGTTCCCTCTAATGCAAATCTCCCCTGTCTGATCAATGTGATCCTGCTGCCGTCTTTTCCTACGGCCACAATATCTCCCAGTTCTGAATAAGGAACTGTGATATCTGTATGGCAGCTGAAATATGCCTTTGACATATCCTCTTTTCTTAAAAGGGATATCTCGTTGTCTCTGGCGATCACTTCCTTACCATCCGGATTGTACATAGGAGAGTCTTCTGCAAAGCTGTAGCAGGTATCTCCTACTGCAAAGTGGGGACCGGTTTTTTCTGCAATAAGGATCGGAAGCTTGCTTCCGATCTGATATTTCTGAGCCATTGCATAAGCTGTAGTATTAGTTCCAATGGCAAATTCCCCCAGTGGAAGCCAGCTGTGGCCACGCATGATCACCTGCTTTACCAGATCTTTTCCCTGTTCCTCAGATTCCGGAAAGTTTCCGCAGCCAAACTCTGTCACTTTTCCATCTTTAAATACCATACGCAGATCTTTAAAGAGATAATCTTCCACATAGACCTCTTTTACATGGAGAATTCCTTGCGTTCCTGTAAGCACAGGAGAAGTAAATACTTCTCCCAATGGGATATTCACATCTGATACACAGTTTTCAAAATTGGTCTGCTTTGCTGGATCGGTCAGTGTATGGAGCTGCACTTTCATGGATGTTTCATTTCCATCCCGTCCTGTGATCTCCACATGATCAGCCTTATCTAAAGCATCAATCAGCTTCTGCTGGATCTTCTGGTATTTTTCGTAATCCAGTGTATTTATGGCAATGGTCTCACGGAAAATATCCTCAAAATCCGGTCCGATCTCCGGCTTCGGGAAGGCAATGATCGTAAAGCTGGTCTCATCTCCCGGCATATACTGGTTGATGACCTGGCGTGACTCATTTGCATAAGCTAAAGTCAGCTCCTGCTGATGATCATTTAACCCAAGGGCAGTTTTCTTATTTACCGGCGTAAAGCCTTCCTCGCCAAAGGTCTCTACTACAGCCGGGCCTGCACACCAGGAAGCCAGCTCACTGTACTGCTCATAAGCAGCCTTTAATATAGAAAGTTTTCTCTCTTTAAAGGCATTGCCCATATAAAGGGCACTGTCATAGCGGTGATCATAATCATACTGTTTGTTAGCAGAAGCACCAAAATAGCCTCTCTTGCCATTTGGTCTGCGGTTTAAGGACTCTACCGCAGCCCGATAGAAAATCGGTTCCAGTCCCATTTTCCGGAAATTCTTAACAGCTTCCCGGATCATCCGTTCAAAGCCCAGCTGGTATTCTACAACCACAGTCTTCTTTTGGGTAATATCCCGTCCCATAACAGAAAAACCTTTACGATAACCTTCTGTATAGGTATCTGCCATTTTATCCACAGTTTCCTGGGGAAGTGTGTTCATAAAAGCCGCCAGCTTTAACTCAGACTGGGAAATATACTCACCAAACTCATATAAATAGGAAAGATCATTTAAATCACTTTCCATGATAATATCTTTTGCAAAAGAAAGCTTCGGATCCAGGCCTTCTCTGATCCGCCACGGAAGCATCAGATCTGAATAATCGCTGACATACCAGTAAAAAGCATCTTTGATCTGCTGTTCTTTAGGGCAGTCTGCTCCTTCTTCCCATGCCTGTACAAACAGGTTATATACCTCCAGAAAGACTTCGTTTAAGATAGCGATATTTTCCAGACGCATTTCAAAAGCATAAACAATGTCTCCCCTGATCTCTGTATAAAGAGCAGACAATATCTGTCCATAGCCTTCTCCCAGCTCTTTTACCGCATAGTCCGGATTTGCAAAGCTTTCTTCATAATGTTCCGGCAAAATATCTTCGTAAAGCCTGTGATTTCGCTCCTGTAATTGGGTGAGAAAAAGCTTCCTTCCTTCCTGTCTTTCTTTTACCAGTTCCCCGATCATAAGGATAAAACGGGAAACACATCTAAAATAATTGCCGTAAGGCTGCCGGATATCCTCTTCTTCCATGGCTGTCACACGCTCCATAGAAAGGTCCAGCCGTTCTCTTACGGCATCGTTTTCTTCCTGTAAAATTGTTCTGTAATCCATAAAAACTATTCCCTCCTTATACATCCACATCTGCCTGCTGTGATACTTATATTTTGCCATTTTAACCCTGGTATCATTTTATCTGAATATACCAGTAAATATAATGATGACCCATATAAGAAGGATGATTCCCTCTAAAGCCATCCCGATCCTGGCTAAAATATAATTACAGTCATCTTCTGTAAAGGAAAGGATGCCGTACCAGAGCCCCATAATGGCTGCTGCCATGCTTGAAAATCCATAGGCTCCTGTATTCAGTCCCCCTTGTCCTGCATTTCTAACTGAAAAATACATACTTAAGGCACCTAAAAGAAGGGAGACGATCCCCAGACCCAGACAGTAGAAACTGTTCTTTGCAAGGGGATTTTTCACATAGGAAACCTTATTTCCAATCTGTCTCAATGTATTTTCCTCCTGTAACGTAACTGCTGTACCAGACAGTAACAGCCAAAGCCGAAAGCTGCTCCCAGTGTATTAAGGAACAGGTCATCTACATCAAAACTTCCCACTTTGAATATGAGCTGCAAAGTCTCTAAGATCAGGCTCCAGGTAAACCCAAAGGTCACTGTATTATACCATTTCTTACTTCTTCTGCTGATGACCGGCAGAAAAAATCCAAAGGGTGCAAAAGCAATGATATTTCCCACGATATTGATCATAAACAATGGGAATCCCAGTACATTATAATATTTAAAATAACGGCTGATCTCTTTAAAAAGAATCAGGTTATAGACATAACCCCTGTCTGTATCAGTCCGTCCGAATGACTCTGAAAAAAACATGAAATACGCCAGAAGGCACAGGTACAGTATAAACAGTACCCATCCCATCTTCTGGCGTTTAGTTGTGTTTCTGATCATCTGTGACCCCGCATCCTAAAATTCAATTTCGGATTTGCGTTTTAAAAGCAGCGCTCCATTGACAATGGAAATAATGCCCACAACAAGACCTGTGACCAGGATCACAACACCTGCTGCAATACAGCCGGCTCCTGTAACCTTCATTGTTTTATATACTCTCTCCATATTGCAACTACCTCCGGCTTTTACTCGTTCTTTGCGCCGTACTGCTCATAATATGCATCAAGAGCTGTCTTGATCTTATCATCGATCACTACCTGACCATTGCATTCTTTGTTATAGAGACACTCAGTTACATCTGCCATGGTAACAATAGCTGCGGTTGGGAAGCCATACAGATCCTTTATCTCATCTAAGGCACTCTTGGTTCCTTTTCCGCGTTCCATACGGTTTAAGGAAACGATCAGGCCTTTGATCTCTACATCGCCCTGGGCTTTGATGATCGGGAAGGTCTCCTCAATAGACTTACCGGAAGTGGTAACATCCTCGATGATCATAACACGGTCGCCGTCTTTGATCTTGCTTCCTAACAGGATTCCTGTATCACCGTGATCCTTTACTTCCTTACGGTTAGAGCAGTAGCGGATATCCTTTCCGTACAGATCACTGATCGCCATAGTAGTAGCCACACTTAAGGGAATTCCCTTGTAAGCCGGTCCAAACAGTACGTCAAAATCCAGCCCAAAATTGTCATGGATCGCCTTTGCGTAATACTCACCTAACTTCTTTAACTGGGTACCTGTTACATAAGCACCTGCATTCATAAAGAACGGTGACTTTCTGCCGCTCTTTAAGGTGAAATCTCCAAATTTTAATACATTGCTCTCTACCATAAATTCAATAAATTCCTGCTTATAACTTTCCATGGTAATAACCTCCTTGATTCTTATATGTTCTCTCAGAATCTTTCTGTGCATGAGAGACTCCGGGAGGACATTAATAATTTTTTCCCTGTGATCCTGTTATCATCACTTTACTGCACCGATCAGCTGGTTAATATCTTCAATTCCATATTTTTCCATATATGCCTTAATTCCATCTACTGTTTTAACTGTAGCATATGGGTCATGGAAGTTTGCAGTACCGATGGCTACTGCTGTTGCACCTGCAAGGATAAACTCCAGAGCATCATCTGCATTGCAGATACCACCCATACCGATAATAGGCACCTTTACTGCCTGGGCAACCTGATATACCATGCGTACGGCTACCGGACGGATCGCCGGACCGGAAAGTCCTCCTGTTTTGTTGGCAACTGCAAAAGTTCTGCGGTTAATATCGATCTTCATACCAGTTAAAGTATTGATCAGGGAAATAGCATCTGCACCGCCTGCTTCTGCTGCCTTTGCCATAACAGTAATATCTGTTACATTTGGGCTTAATTTCATAACAACCGGCTGTTTTGCATGGGCTTTTACAGCCTTCGTGATAGCCTCCACTGCCTTAGGATCCTGGCCAAAGGCAATACCGCCCTCTTTTACGTTTGGACAAGAAATATTGATCTCCAGCATATCTACCGGCTCATCTCCCAGACGTTCTACTACATCAATGTAATCTTCTGTGGTCTTTCCACACACATTGACTACGATCTTTGTATCATATTTCTTTAAAAATGGAATATCTCTCTTTGCGAATACATCAATCCCCGGGTTCTGCAGACCAATGGCATTGATCATGCCGCCGTAGGTCTCAGCGATCCTTGGTGTTGGATTTCCCGGCCATGGCACATTTGCCACACCTTTTGTAACAACAGCACCAAGACGGCTTAAGTCAACAAATTCGCTGTATTCCATACCGGAACCAAAGGTGCCGGACGCTTCCATAACCGGATTTTTAAATTCCACTCCGGCAATCTTTACACTCATATTCATAATTCGGTCCTGCCTCCTGCTTTTATTCATGTTCTTAAACATTACAATTCAATGTCTTCTGCCAGGAATACGGGACCATCCTTACAGATACGCTTGTTATGTACCTGGGAATGTTCGTCCACATCCTTTGTCTGGCAGGTGCAGGCCAGACAGGCACCGATACCGCAGGCCATTTTTTCTTCCAGGGATAAATAACAGGGAATACCTTTTTCCTGGCTGTATGCCTTTAAGGCACGAAGCATAGGTGTTGGTCCGCAGGCATAGATCACATCTGCCTTCAGGTCATTTTCACGGATAGCATCTAATACATTTCCCTTTGTTCCCACACTGCCATCTTCTGTAGCAACAGTTACTAAACCATATGCTTCAAATTCTTCCTTTAAGAACATATGGCTGTCACGGTAGCCGATCACAGACTGTACCATTTCACTGCCGTTTATTTCATTTAACGCTTTTGCAAGCTGGAGCATTGGAGGAATACCAATACCACCGCCAATGAGGAATGCTTTCTTTCCTTCTAATAATGGAAAACCATTTCCCAATGGTCCTAATACATCAATGGTATCACCTGCTGCCAGAGCAGAAAATTCCTTTGTTCCAGCTCCTGCTACACGGTATACCAGGCGCAGCTCGCCCTTTTCTTTATCAATACCACAAAGACTGATAGGTCTTGGAAGCAGTCTGGATCCGTCTTTAGAATAAAGGGATACAAACTGTCCAGGCACAGCCTGGGCTGCGATCTCACCTGCAGCCAGTCTTAAATCATAAATTCCTTCTGCCAGCTGTACCTGTGAGGTAACAGCAGCTGTCATTTTCAATTTTGCCATGTTGTTTTTCCAACCTTTTTTGTTTCTTGCCTGTTGTTCACAGTAGTGTGCTGATCATTGTATCATGCTTACTACAGTACACTGTTGATGTCAGCAACCATATCCATAACTGCCTGTCTGGATGCTTCTGCAAAATGCTCCGGACCA
Organism: uncultured Clostridium sp.; assembly: GCA_900541315.1. Classification (GTDB taxonomy): domain Bacteria; phylum Bacillota; class Clostridia; order Lachnospirales; family Lachnospiraceae; genus Enterocloster. Next base: position 12,849 of record UQJF01000002.1, read on the forward strand.
AACTGTTTGTATTTTTCCTGACGATAAGCTGCAATAATTCCTCTGGAAGAGTTTACGATCGCACCTAAACCATCTTCATTAAAGCAGTGCTTTAAGTCTGCTGCAGTACCACCCTGTGCGCCATATCCTGGTACCAGGAAATAGGTATGCGGCATCAGCTTTCTTAAGATCTTGCTCATTTCCGGATAAGTAGCACCTACTACTGCGCCTACGTTACTGTAAGCTCCGTCCATGGACATGTTGCCCCACTCTACTACCTTTTCAGCTACTAATTCGTAAAGAGGACGGCCATCGATCAGTCTGTCCTGGAACTCGCCGCTGGATGGATTGGAAGTCTTTACCAGAACAAAGATCCCCTTATCATTTGCATTACATGCTTCTACGAAAGGTTTTACGCCGTCTGTTCCAAGGTATGGATTTACAGTCAGGATATCGGTATCAAAACCGCTGTAAGATTTAGAACCCACCTGTACTTTGCCCAGATGTCCGGTTGCATATGCAGCGGAAGTAGAGCCGATATCGCCTCTCTTTGCATCACCGATTACTACCAGGCCTTTTTCATGGCAGTAATCTACGGTTTTCTTATAAACTACTAATCCCTCAATGCCAAACTGCTCGTACATAGCGATCTGTGGCTTTACTGCCGGGATCAGATCATAGGTATTATCAATAATCTCTTTATTATACTGCCAGATAGCTTCTGCAGCTCCCTCTAAGGTCTCTCCATAAACATCAAATGCCCTTTTTACAATGTGCTCTGGCACATAGGAAAGCATTGGGTCTAAGCCTACGCAGATTGGAGCCTTTGTCTTCTGGATTTTTTCGATTAACTGACTGATCATATTGTTCCTCCTTGGTTATGGTACACTCTTTGTACATTGATCCACAACATCTCACTGCACGGCTTTGCCGTATAAGAAGCATCGCTGTGGATGATTATCCCCATTTTAACATAGATACCGCATTTCTTCAAGAAAACTTGGCGCTGCAGGCAGATTTCATGTTCTTAATTATTGCGCCAGTACATCGTTTCGTAAATAACTGTACGAATCGCGTAGGATGCGGATTTGAGTGTGCAGGTCTAAAAACTATAGTTATTTCAAAAACGATATACTAGTTCCTCAAACTCATTTAACAGCTCTTCAAAGAATTTAAGTGCTTCCTCCACCAGGCCTGTATGGGACATATCCACACCTGCCAGCTTTAACAGCTCAATAGGAGTATCACAACAGCCACCGCTTAAAAATTTCCTGTATCCTTCTAAAATACCAGGTTCTCCATTAAATATCTTCCTGCTGATAGCGATCGCCGCAGAAAAGCCGGTAGCGTACTGATATACATAAAATGGTGTATAAAAATGGGGGATCCGTTCCCATTCATACTGGATCTCAGGATCGGTCACTGTATCAGGTCCAAAATAATCTTCATTTAACTTCTTATAAATACTGCAAAGACTCTGGGAAGTCAGGCTTTCCCCTGTTGCTGCCATCTCATGGGCTTTCTGCTCAAACTCCGCAAACATGGTCTGACGGAACAAGGTTCCCCTGAAGCTTTCCAGAAAATAATTTAATAAATAAGCCTTTTCCTGTTTATCTTTGCTGTTCTTTAACAAATGACGGATCAGCAGGGCCTCATTACAGGTGGAAGCCACTTCTGCCACAAAGATCTTATAGCCGCTATAGGTATAAGACTGATTCTTATTGGAATACCATGTATGGATAGAATGGCCCATTTCATGAGCCAGCGTAAATACATCATTTAAGGTTCCGTGGAAATTTAACAATACATATGGGTGGCAGCCATAAACACCCCAGGAATAAGCACCACTGCGCTTTCCTTCATTTTCGTACACATCGATCCAGCGGTTTTCAAAACCTTCCTGAAGAAGGCCCAGATATTCTTCTCCCATAGGCGCAAGACCTGTTCTTACAATATTTTTGGCTTCTTCAAAGGTATAATGGCGGTCTGCTTCTGCCACCACAGGCACATACAGATCATACATGTGAAGCTCATCCAGACCCATTATTTTTTTACGAAGAGAGGCATATCTGTGGAGTAATGGGAGATTTTTTCTCACAGATGCCACCAGATTATCATATACTGTCTCAGGAACTTCATTTCCAGAAAGACTTGCCTGACGGCTGGAATCATAATTTCTGGCTTTCGCATAGAATACTGCCTGTTTCACATTGGTAGCGAAAGCAGCTGATAATGTATTTGAAAACTGTTTGTATACACTATACAGATTTTCGAAAGCTTCTTTCCGGATCTCTCTGTTCTGATCTTCCAACAGGGCAATGTAATTTCCATGAGTAAGTGGAATTTCTTTTCCCTCTGCGTCATGAACTGCCGGAAAACGGACATCTGCATTGTTAAACATGGTAAATACCTGGCTGCCCCCCTGAGTTGCCTCATAGGACTGGGCCAGCAGCTGTTCCATTTCTTTTGACAGAGTGTGGCTCTTGCGTTCTAACAGCTGATCTAACAGACGACCAAAATGTTTAAGACCAGAGTGTGTGCTTCTGAATTTTTCTAATGTTTCTTCTGGAATGGCTAAAATCTCCGGAACCATATAGGATGAATTTTCAGATGCACGGATATTTAAAAGCTGGGCTCTGGAAAACATGTCCTGATACAGGTCATTTGCCGTATCTTCATCAGAACGCATTCTTGCATATACATACAGGCGTTCTGCTTTTAAACTGAACTCATCATCGAATTTCAGACACTGGTATAAATTTTCTGCTTTTTCTGCCAGCTTACCCTTAAATTCCCCGTATGTTTCAAGCTGGTCAGACGCTTCCTTTAACTGTTTTTCCCAGGTCTCATTATTCGGGACCATATCTTCCAGCCTCCAGGTGGTAGAAATTTCTGCTTCTCCTCTTTTCTTCATGAATGTACCCCTCTTTCTATGATTAATGCCCTCTCAGAATCTTTATGTGCATGATTTTGTGAGAAGATTTTTCCGAAAATACATTGATTACTGCGAAAATGCTGCCAAGTGACTATTAATCCTGCATGCTTGCACCAAGAGCCCATAGACCTTTAGCTGCTGACATCCCTTTATGGCATATGGTAATGTCACAGTTAAATAATGTGTTTGTTTAGATACAGATGTGCCCCGGCAGTGCCGGGGCTGATATAATACTTTATATAAACTTATATTTTAGACCTTTGGCCCCTGGTATCATCATATAAATTTAGATGCGATCGGTACTGCAACTACAGTGAGAAGGCCGGCCACTGCAATGGAAAGGCTGCTCATAGCGCCTTCTACTTCTCCTAATTCCAGCGCTTTGGCTGTGCCTACTGCATGGGCACTGGTACCAAATGCCAGGCCTTTTGCTACCGGATGATGGATCTTTGCAAGCTTAAGCACAGTCTCACCAACCATATTTCCCAGCACACCGGTAATAATAATGCTGATAACAGTCAGTGTTACAATGCCGCCTGCTTCTTCACTGACGCCCATTCCAATAGCAGTTGTAATGGACTTTGGAAGCAGTGTTACATAATGGGCATGGGACAATCCCAGAACACGGCACATGAGGAAAATACTCACTGCACTGGTGGCAACTCCGGAAATAATGCTTACTGCAACAGCTGCGCCATGCTTCTTTAACAAATGAAGCTGCTTATACAGCGGGATCGCCAGACATACAGTTGCCGGTGTGAGAAGCCAGCTTAAATAAGATGCTCCCTTATTATATGTATCATAATCAATTCCTACTCCCAGTAAAAATGCAATGATCACGATAACAGATACCAGGATGGGATTTAAAAAGGCAAGCTTTGTTTTCTGCTTCAGCCAGCAGGCAAACAGATAGGCTCCTATACTTAAAGTAAGTCCCCAATACTGGGAATTTCCCAGAATTTCTCTTAATGCGCTCATTTGATCATTTCTCCTTTTTCTTCTCTGCTGATTCCATCATAAACTGTGCCACTTTCCCGGTAACGATCATTACTACCACTGTGGAAACTGCGATAATGATCAAAAATGGGATAAGAACTGCTTTCAGCTCATCTGCGCACTCCAGGATCCCTACTGTTGCCGGTACAAACATCATAGACATGGTATCCATCAGGAAATTGCCGGTTCCTTCTACGCTTTCCAGCTTTACCACGCCAGTCATAAGAGCTGCCAGCATAAGAAAAAGACCATACACGCCTGCCGGAACAGGTAATGGAAGGATCTTGTTTAAAAATTCTCCTGCCAGAGTGATTCCCAGGATAATACCGATTTGTCTTACGTATTTCATCTTTGCTTTTCCTCCTGATATTTTAATGTCCTCTTCTATATCCGAAGATTTTTTCTGGACTATTCTACCACTGCAATTTTTCATATTCAAGAGACTATGGCGGAAATACACAAAAAATACAATCCTGGCTTTCAACAATGGTTGCATACCGGAAACCATTGGATTACAATAAAAGCATTATGAAAACTATGTTGGGAGCTTATTTCATGGAAATTTTCTTTAAAAACAATCTAAATTCATCAGACCAATTGCAGATAGGACAGCTTCTTTCTGCACCCACAGCAGACTCTGCCGCTAATACCGAAGCATGTTTTGTGCCAACGCCTGCGCTTGCTGATATCCTGGATGCTGACAGCTGGTGGTTTGCTATGCAGGAAAAGGATCTTCTCCTGGGATGCATGGCTGTTTATCAGACTGGGGATGACAGCTTTGAATGTGTACCTTTTGTACATCCGGATTTTCGCAGAAAAGGCATCTTTTCCGCGATCCTGGCTGCTGCCTGTAAAGAAGACAGGATCCCTGGAGAAGGTTCTGTGTATTTTTCCTGCAGTGCTGAAAATGAATCATGGAAAAATATTCTGGGGCATATTGGAGCAGAACATGCCTGGGATGAATATATGTTAGAACGCAAGCTAATAATAAGCGAAAAAACAGAGACTGGTATTTACTGCCGGATTGTAGAAACAGCTCCAGAAAATAAAACAGAAGCCAATGATACCATAACTTCAGGCAACATAGTCTGGCACGCCATCGGCTGCCGTTTAAACCAGAATATTCCCCCCAGTTTCACATCACCTGAAGTCACCTGTTTTCTTGCTCCTCAGGGAGAGTCTGTCTATTTATACAGTCTCCAAGTTCTCCCGGAGCTTAGAAACAGACATCTTGGTACTGCCTTTTTATCTGCTTTGCTTCCCCGGTTAGCCAAAAAAGGCTTCAAGTCCATTAAACTTCAGGTGTCCTCTGAAAATCTCCCTGCCATGGCCCTGTATAAAAAAACAGGGTTTTACATTACGCAAACCCTGTCTTTCTATGAATATTAGTACATCGTTTCGTAAATAACTGTACTATTACTTAGTCTCTTGATACTGTTACGCCCTGTGCTTCGATCCTCTTCCGGATCTCCAACATCTTATTATCGGTCTGGGCGATCACATCGGCACACTGCTTTAATTCGCTGCTGATCTCACCATTCAGGTCTACAAAGGACTTTTTATACTTTAACTGATGATCCAGACTTGCCCAGAAATCCATGGCGATCGTACGAATCTGTACCTCTACCCGTATGGGCTTTTTGCTGTCCGAGAAAAATACCGGGATCTCAATGATCATATGGTAGCTGCGGTAGCCGTTTGGCTTAGGATTTTTAATATAATCCTTGATAGCTATGACTGTTACATCATCCTGACGTACCAGCATTTCCGCTACCTCATAAATATCATCTACAAAGGAACAGATAATACGGATACCGGCCACATCATCCAGATTTTTTGTCATAGAAGCCACAGAAACTTCCAATCCCCGGCGCTGAAGCTTTTCCAGGATGCTCATAGGCTTCTTTACACGGGATTTGATCATTTCAATAGGATTTCTCTGGTTTTTAATGGACAATTCATCATTTAGCACTTCTAATTTTGTCTTTACTTCACGGATAGCACAGGCATACATCATCATCGCCATCCGAAACTGTCTTGCTTCATTGACCCATACATCCGGGACCTGGACCACATCCGGCACATTGACAATGGACTGATTCAGTTCGCTATTAGGATTAAGATTGATATTCATCGTATCACCGCTTTCCGCTTACAGATTCTCCACTGCCTTTACAGCCTCTTCAAACCATGGCATCTCAATATATTCTATCTGTCCGCCATCTACCATCTGAGCGATTTTTGGATTGATCGGGATCTGTGCTAACAGCTTTAAGCCATATTCTTCTGCAACCTGTTCTGTATGGCTCTCACCAAATACATTAATGTGTTTTCCACAGTCAGGACATTCCAGATAACTCATATTTTCTACAATACCAAGGATCGGCACATCCATCTTCTTTGCCATGTTCACTGCCTTGGCTACGATCATTCCTACCAGCTCCTGAGGAGAGGTAACGATAATAATACCGTCCACAGGAAGTGACTGGAATACAGTCAGAGGAACATCGCCAGTGCCAGGAGGCATATCTACAAACATGTAATCTACATCTTTCCATAATGTTTCTGTCCAGAACTGCTTTACAGCGCCTGCTATCACAGGACCTCTCCAGATAACCGGATCAGTATCATGGTCTAACAGAAGGTTTGCTGACATGATATCAACACCTTCTAAAGATCTTGCAGGGAGCATCAATTTTCCATCTTCGGAAACACCTGCTTTTTCATGGGCTACGCCAAATGCCATAGGAATAGACGGACCTGTAATATCTGCATCCAGAATTGCTGTATGTTTTCCTCTCCGGCTCATGCTTACTGCCAGCATGGAAGTAACAAGTGATTTACCTACACCGCCTTTTCCGCTGACAACACCAATTACTTTTTTTACTGAACTTTCCGGTGCCAGTGCTTCCAGAAAGCTTTTTTTATCCTGAGTACGGCTGCTGCAGTTTTCACCGCAGGTACTACAGTTATGGGAACATTCACTCATTTGTATCTTCTCCTTTTAATTTCTATCTCTCGTCCACTCATGAACACGCGCTGGCGCGCTCTACTGTCTGCTGGCGCAGACGGTTCATTCGTTAATCGCTTGTGAAAAACAAATGTCTGCTTCGCAGCCGCTTGTTTTTCCCTGCGCTCATTACATTATATACCATTTCTTACAATGCCGCAAGCAGTGGTCGCAGGCGAAACTCCCCCTTGCGGGTCAATATATCTTCCAGCAGTCCTTTGTTTTCATCGGAATGCTCGATCTCTCTGGAATAGCGGTGAGCCACATCAGCTGCCTCTTTTAAAGTAAGTGTACCATTCTTTTTCCAATGAGCCATCATCATATCCTGGATCATGATCGTGGAGGCCACAGCTGCTTTCATTTTTCCATAGGGATTTCCATTGTAAACGCTGCCACAGAAGTAAGTGTATACAAAGTACACCATTAATTGTTCTGTCCAGAGACTTATTTTTCCTGCTTCCGAACTTTGTAAAAAGGCTTTTCTCATCTCTTCGTAAGCCTCTTGGCCGCCATCTAAAAGACAGACTTTTAATTTATCCCTGTACTCCGGCCACTGGTGGTTTAATGGTTCCATTTTCTCTAAAAGGGCTATGATCTCTTTTACTGCTTCATAGCGGCTGTATCCCTTAATGCCAGCCAGTTTTTCTTTGAAATAATCATCTCTCCTGGAGCTGTTATATTTTTCAAATAATGCATCTGTCTGGTAAAGAACATTGTCCCGCACTCTTCTTTGCAGATCATGGGCTAATGCCAGCACCTCTGCCATACGCAGCTTTACATCCAGGCTTCTGTCCTGTAATATCTGAAAAACCAGATCCCTGGCATCCATAAGTTTGGTATATAAAAAGAAATCGAAATCATCATAGGTTTCATCTTTTTCATCTTCTTTTGTAAAAAACTGCACCTTTTCCTCGCAGCCAAGGATGATCTTTGCTGCCTCCATACAGGAAAGACAAAGAGAATACTCCCTGCTGCCTTCAAATTCCTCTACATGGCGTGGATACATGCGACAGGTACGGCATAAGCTGTCCGGCCCCATTTCTGTATACAGGTCACACAAATTTTCATCGTTCAAAAAGGCACAACGGTGATGATACTGTAAAAACGACCCTTCTTTCCAGTTAATAGAATTTTTCAACCGGTTTCCAACCGGGCCTTTTGCCTTTTTATATTTTTCCAGTGCCTTATCATCGATCATAATCTCCCAGCCTGCGCAGCAGGTATCCTCACATTCTGAGGCAATACACTGAAATTTTCTATAATAATGTGGATATGTGTAAAGCATTTTATTCTCTCCTGCCAAGGCGGATATCTTCTAAATATGCCGCCAGTTCTTCATCTGCACCATGGAACAAATAGTTTTTCCCATTTTTTTTCAGTTTTGCTTTTTCTTCCCGTATCTGCTCATTCGCCCAGGCAACTTCCTCTTTTAAGTCCCTTGCTGACATCAGATGACAGCCCTGACCATAGATGATCAGCTGCTCCAGCCCGTCAGAAGTGGCTACTGTCACATGATACTGGCGGCCTATCTTATGAGCCAGTTTTTCAATGTACTGGTCAGCAGTTTCTGCCTCTTTCGTATATACTACATGGATGTTGTGATAGTTTATGGCTTCCCCTGTATTTCCTGTCACTTTATAAGCATCAAATACCAGGATCAGCGTACATTTCTTATATCCCTGATAATTACACAGGATATCCATCAGCTTCTGTCTTGCCCCGTCAATCGTCACTTTTGAAAGCTCCCTCAGCTCTTCCCAGGCAAAAATAATATTATAGCCGTCTACTAGAAGATACTCTTCCTCCTCCGGTTTCTTTGTTTCCTTTCCCTTTAAAGACTTATCTGCAGAATAATTTCTTGTCCTTGGTGCAGTACAGCTGCTCTGGGTATCCGGCCTGCTGCGCCATTTTCCAGGACCAAAACGGCGGTTAAAAATTTCTTCTAACTCTTTATCATCGCTCCAGGATGTGCCGGGATCAGAGCTGCTCTGGCGTTTTCCACCAGCTATTTTACCAACTGACGCTTCAGCTCCGTCAGCCTCATTCGCACCATTTACTCTCCGACCCAGCTTTTCTAATGGGCTTTCCACATGCATATATTCCTTCACCTGATACCATGGCACCAGATATCCTGCTCCATGGGAACAGAAAACAGAATCTGCTGTATTTTCCAGATCTGCCTCCGGATCATAGCCTGCTGCCTCTATCACTTCTTCTGCATTGTGACAGGGCTCATAATCTTTAAACCAGAGATTTAAATGTCCCCGGCCCTTTGTATAGGCAATGACCTCCCGCTGGTAATCACGCAGACTGGCAACCGGTGCTTTTCCCGTTAATATAACACCATCCTCTGTAGTCACCGGTGGCTCAAAAGTTCCAAACATCCGGTCCATATCTGCCATGGCCCGTCCCAGATTTTCAGCAGGAAGTTCCAGTGTAAACCCATAAAATGGCTCCAACAGCTGGCTTTCTGCCTGCATCAGCCCCTGACGCAGCGCCCGGTAAGTAGCCTGGCGGAAATCACCGCCCTCTGTATGCTTCATATGGGCACGTCCTGTAAGCAGAGTCACCTTCATATCCGTGATCTCCGCCCCAGTAAGCACACCTCTGTGGAGCTTCTCTTCCAAATGGGTCAGGATCAGCCTCTGCCAGTTCCTATCCAGCACATCCTCGCTGCATACAGTATCAAACTGCAGTCCGCTCCCCGGCTCTCCCGGTTCTAATAACAGATGCACCTCTGCATAATGGCGCAATGGCTCAAAATGTCCCACACCCTCTACTGTATTTAAAATAGTTTCTTTGTATACAATATTTCCAGTATCAAAGCCTGCTAACAGGCCATATCTTTCTTCCAGCATATGCTTTAAGATTTCGATCTGCACATCTCCCATAAGCTGTACCTGGATCTCCCCAAGCTCTTCATTCCAAAGTACATGAAGTTCCGGTTCTTCCTCTTCTAACTGCTTAAACTGCTGTAAACATTTATGCACATCGCTGTCAAAAGGCAGAAGGATACGGTAGGTAAGCACAGGTTCCAGCATTGGCAGTTCTGAAGCAGGCTCACTGCCGATCCCCTGTCCCGGATGTGTATGGAGCGGCCCGGTCACTGCGCAGATACAACCTGCTGATGCCTCTTTTACGCTTTCAAATTTAGCTCCTGAATAAATACGGATCTGGTTTACTTTCTCCTCTTCTCCCCAGCAATCCTTTACATGAAGCACGCCGGATGTGACCTTTAAATGAGTCAGGCGGTTTCCCTGGTTGTCTCTGGATATTTTAAAGACTTTTCCGCCAAAAGGCTCCTCTTCCTTTCCCGTTTCCACTCCCTTTCCATAAAGTGTAATACCTTCTGTCAGCTTTTTTACACCCTTTAATTTCAGTGCAGAGCCAAAATAACAGGGAAATACTTTCCGGTTTTCTACCAGCTGGCTGATCTCTTCTGTATTTATGATCCCATTTTCAAAATAGGCTTCCATAACCGCTTCATCACAGACTGCCAGTTCCTGATAAAATTCATCGGGCTGTGTTTTTTGTGGATCCCATTCCCCTTTTTCCCCGGACCAGCCTCCAAAATCTACACAATTTCCGTCTAAATTAGTCTTCAGATCCTTCATAAGGGCTGCCGGGTCACAGCCTGACTGATCCATTTTGTTGATAAACAGAAATACCGGCACATGATGGCGTTTTAACAGTCTCCATACGGTTCTTGTATGCCCCTGAACGCCGTCTGCCCCGCTTACCATCAGAATGGCTGCATCCAGCACCTGGATCGTCCGCTCCATTTCCGCAGAAAAATCCACATGCCCCGGTGTATCTAAAAGAGTTATATTTTTATCTCCCAGGTCAAATACCGCCTGTTTGGAAAAAATAGTGATGCCGCGCTCCCGCTCTAATTCATAAGTATCTAAAAAGGCGTCCCGGTCATCTACCCGGCCCATTTTCCGGATCGCGCCGGTAAGATATAAAAGCGCCTCAGAAAGAGTGGTCTTTCCCGCATCTACATGAGCCAACAGCCCCACACTGATCTTATTCTTATTTGTTTCCGGCTTTTGTCCGCCCATGAAAACGCCTCCTGTATATTCATGATATCAGCACATTATACCACAGGAAGCGTTTATAGTCGATATGTCAAATCAGTTACTGTCAATCCATTGTTACGGTTCAGCCATGGCATCTCTTTGTAACCATTCATTACAGGAGGTTTTTGAACTTGTGACCCGCCAAAACCATGAGTAAGAAGCCATTTTTTGAAGAAAAATGAGCAGATTACAAATGTTTTTAGAATTGCAAAAGTGCAAAGCACGTAGCAATTCGGTATCAGATGGGGCAAAATACCTTTTAATCACAACATCATATTTATATCTATAACATAAAAAAATCCACCATACACTCACAGCATACGGTGGATTCTTCCAGTACATCGTTTCGCAAATAACTGTACCAGTTCTCTATTAACTTAGTTAGTTTTCTATTAACTTAGTTAGTTTTCTGTCTCTTCAGCCTTTTTCCCTTCTGCTGCTTCTTCCGGAACCGGAATAGTTCTCTGGATCTGTGCAGCTGGTGCCTTTGGTCTGGAAACAGTCAGCGGCAGATTTACACCCATTACATTTAAGATAATGCCCTGAGCTTCATTTGCCAGCACACTTGGTACCTTGGCAGCTTCTACTACAACCGGACGCATCTTATTTTCACGGTTGAATTTCTGGAATTCCAAAATATCCGTAAATGCAGGCTGATACAGCTGTCCGTCTTTTAATTTTACTAACGGGATTCCCTTTTCTTCTTTCTGCAAAGCGAAAATAAATGTTCCCTTCTTAAAGTCAGCAGTCAGCTCTTCATTTAATTCTGCCATTCTTTCCTTATCAGCAGCAGCTGCAGGACGGCGCATTTCCTGTGCCAGATATGCTGCAGTCAGATGTAACGCCGGGTTTTCTACCCATACAGTTCCCTGAGGCATATCTTCCGGAGATTTACGCTTTACAATATCACTTACCTGCATGGAAGCCTTCTCGCCCTTATCTGTTACAACCAGGGCATTTACTCCCAACGCATACAGACCGGTAAAGAATACCAGCATATCCTTTCCATTGATCTTTGCAACAGTTACAGGTACTTTTTTCTCTGCCAGTCTTGCTGCTTCTTTCTTTGCTTCTTCTTCGTCCAGGAATAAGAATACCTCATCATCAAAGGTCTCCTCATCACAGACTACATATGGCTCTCTTGTACACAGAGAGATCAGGGCAAAAATATCTGCATCATGTCCAAGGCGCATCAGAAGCTCTCTTTTGATGCCCGTAATCGTATTCGGTGTCTCACTCATTCCAGTTAATCTCCTTTATTGCTTTATGTTCTCCCGGCAGACTCCCAGGAGGACATCTGCTTCATTGGATATGATTGTACCACATTCCCTGAAAGGACGCAATCACCAGACTTTTTTATCTTGCAAAAGCCTCTGCCATATCCTTATATTCGCTTAAATTTGGAAAATTGATCTCAACAGGACTGCCTGGATCTGCGATTCCCACATCTCCGTCCATGTCAATGTTTGCGGTCTTTCCGTCCACATTCATTCCCATGTTCATCTTCATACGTATCTTAATACAGTCACCATTGGGATCTACTACATATTCACATGGAATGTCTGAAAATTTCATGTTCACGCCGCTTCCAGAAAGCAGAGAGCTTCCCATTCCCAGACCATTTAATACCTGACCCATGTAATCGGTCATCTTATCGCCCTGGATCACAAAGCCGACTACCTGGTTATCCCCTTCTGTCCATAAACGGAAATCCGTCAGCAGTTCTTCCTGCTCCTGTCCTGAAGCTAATAAGAATGTCTGGCTGCTGATCTGTTCTGCCATTTTGGACAGATCCATAGGATATTTGATCTTCATTCCGCCTGCGTCCATATAGCTGGTCCCATCTTTGTAATACATAACGCTGATCACTGGTTCCTGTCCCGGCATGGTAATACGGCTGTAACTGCTGTACTGCAGATTTCCCATATCTGTTAAATGGTTCATGCGCACATTCATTTCCATACGCATGTTACCAGCATCTTCTATGCCTTCTAAGGCGCTGCCGGAAAGGTGGATCTGGTAATCATAATAAGCATTCATATCCGTAATGGATTTCTGCTTTTCTGTTACCTGCTCATAAAGAGCTTTTGCATCTTCCACATTGCCTGCATAAGCAGTGGCCGGGCTCAAAAAAGCCGCTGTAAGGACAATTGCTGCAAAACGTTTTACCTTTCTCATGACGTAACTCCTTTCCGCTATATATCGTCGGCTTTGCATCCCTCATGCAAAGCAGCTGCACCATTTACCCGCATAATGCGGGAAAGTTACATACCTATCTGCCTACTGTCCAAAATAGGCTTTCACACCTGCTACCAGTCCGTCTCCTAACTGATTTAACGTAGCCTGTGAATGGTCAGAAGCCTTATCTCCCAGCTCAATGTCAATAGACGGCACAGTGGAATAGGAAGTCTGGGTCAGATCCATTGCCATGGAGCCGCCGGAAAAAATCTTTACGCCAGCCCCCTTTAAACCGGATACCAGGCTTGCTCCCAGGGCATTATGCTGCTGCCAGTGGGATTTTACAGGTTCCATGTTCTTATAGGAAGCCACATCTGGAACACTCATATAAAAAGCGCCTTTGTTGCTGGTGGTGGAGTCCCAGTGAAGGGCAATATGGCAGTCTGCTGCATTATTGGCGATGACACTTCTTGCAATATTGTCCAGCTGTACATCATCCCCATCGCGGATCATCAGCACATCATAACCTGCTGCCAAAAGCTTATCTTTAAATACTTTCGCCATAGCCAGTGTAACCTTGCTCTCCGGTGTACCGTCAGAAAACGTCATTCCTGTAGATACTGCTACTGCTGATGTAGCTCCCGCTCCTGTGGTACCGCCGGTCACTTTGGGTGTTCCATCCGGATGGCACTGGGTCTTTACGGAAGTTCCGCCCTTTGTGCCATGGCCTGCATTTACTGCGATCACCTTATTCTTCTTTTCAGAAGCTGTGGTACGGTAAAGAACTGCTGCTCCGGACTTGATCTTTGCATAGTCCGCATATTTCCAGGAAGAGTTTAATGTTACCTGGCCATCTGCAGATACGTTAGCTGCTGCAGCTGTTGTTTCTGGTTCCTTCGGCACTTCGATAGTCACAAAATCCGAAGAAATATAAACTGTCATTCCCTCATATTCCACTCTGTCCCACTTTTGGCTGGTACCAGTGCGCTTAAGTTTCGTTGCATTTCCAACATTTGCTATAATGTTATCATCCACGGAAGTATCACAGGAAGAGCGTACACGGACACTGCCCCCCTCCGACTTTACATAAACCGTATCAGAAACCTCTTTAAACTCCGGTGCCGGCGCTGCAGTGCGGGCTGTTTCGCTTTGGATGATCTGGGCAGTTGGCCCACTGGCATTTTCACCGGAAGCTTCTCCGTTTTCTCCAACCGCACTGTTATCTGGTGCGTTCTCTGATCCGGAAACACCTTCTGCGCCGTTTCCAGAACCATTTACCGTCTCTGCCTGTACATTTTCCGCACCCTTTCTCAGTTCTTCACTGGACTGATACCCGGAACATCCCCCTGTTAAAAGGGCTGCTCCCAGAAGAAGGGCAGCTGCTTTTATACTTACTTTTTCTCTCTGCTTTCTCATAAAATAGTTCCCCCGCCTGCTACATGATCACCCTGGTAAAATACTACAGCCTGTCCCGGTGTTGCAGCACGTACCGGCTCATCAAAACGGCATTCCACCATATCTTCTCCAATACGGCGAATCTTACATGGTGCACCTTTGTGGCTGTAGCGGATCTTGGCATTTACAGAAACTTCTTCTTCACCAACTCCATCCAGTGCCATCCAGTTTAACTTATTACAGCGGACTACATCTGTAAATACGTCCTGTCCATTTCCTAAGACTACTTCATTGGTCTCCGGGCGGATCGCTACAACAAAAACAGGATATCCCATAGCCAGGTTCAGGCCTTTCCTCTGTCCTACAGTATAGTGGGAAATCCCCTTATGGCGGCCCAGCACATTTCCATCCAGATCTACGAAATTGCCTGGTTTCATGGTCTTTCCTGTATATTCTTCAATAAAGGATGCATAATCATGATCCGGGATAAAACAGATCTCCTGGCTGTCCGGCTTGGAAGCTACAGGAAGTCCCAGTTTCTCTGCCATATCACGTATCTCATCCTTGTAATAATTTCCTACAGGCATCAAAGTATGGGAAAGCTGATCCTGGGTCAGGTTGTAAAGGGCATAGGTCTGGTCCTTTTCCGCTGTCACTGACTTTTTTATAGCATATCTGCCATTTGGCAGCTTTTCAATCCTTGCATAATGACCGGTGGCAATATATTCTGCGCCAATAGAAAGACTGCGGCGCAGCAGGGACTCCCATTTTACATAACGGTTGCAGGCAATACATGGATTTGGGGTACGTCCTGCCATATATTCTGCCGCAAAATAATCCATAACCTGTTTACGGAACTCATTTTTAAAATTCATAACATAATAAGGGATACCAATGTCCATGGCAACACGGCGGGCATCATCTACGGCACTTAAGCCGCAGCAGCCCCCCTCAGTCTCCTGAACCTCGGTATCCTCATCCTGCCATATCTGCATGGTCACGCCGATCACATCGTAACCTTGTTCTTTTAACAGCCAAGCTGCCACGGAGGAGTCAACTCCTCCTGACATGCCTACTACTACTTTTCTGCTCAATAGTTTTCCTCTTCTTCCTCTTCTCCAATATTCTCCTTAGGCTGCTCCAGTCCTTCGATCTTAATACCGTTTTTCTGGGCATAGTCCCATAAAGCTGCGTGAATAGCCTCCTCAGCTAACAGAGAACAATGTACCTTTACTGGCGGAAGTCCGTCTAATGCTTCCATAACTGCCTTATTGGTAACTTCCATTGCTTCCTGAACTGTCTTTCCTTTTACTAATTCAGTAGCCATACTGCTGGTTGCAACAGCAGCGCCGCAGCCGAAAGTCTTAAACTTCACATCACGGATGATCTGGTTCTCATCAATATCTAAGTAGATACGCATGATGTCACCACATTTTGGATTTCCTACTGTTCCTACGCCGCTGGCGTCTTCTATTTCTCCCACATTTCTGGGATGCTGAAAATGGTCCATTACTTTTTCTGAATACATGAAAAAATTCCTCCTGATATTTGGTTGATTATATTTGTAAATCCACTCACAGCCCCGCGCTGGCACGCTTCGCTGCCTGCTGGCGCAGGCGGGCTGTTTACCTATACTTATTTTTCTTTTGTGCGTCTCATATAGTCCTCATACAGCGGAGACATGCCTCTTAAGTAAGATACGATTTCCTTGATCTGGTCTACTACATAATCCATTTCTTCCATAGTGTTCTCTTCACTTAATGTCAGACGCAGGGAACCATGTGCGATCTCATGAGGCAATCCGATAGCTAACAGTACATGAGACGGATCTAAGGAACCGGAAGTACATGCAGAACCGCTGGAACCGCAGATACCAGCCATATCTAACTTGATCAGTAAAGACTCACCTTCAATAAACTGGAATGCAAAGTTTACATTGTTTGGCAGACGGTTGGTTCTGGAACCGTTGACTCTGGTAAATGGAACCTCCTCTGTCACACGCTTGATCAGATAATCTCTTAACTGAGTCTCTTTTGCAATACGCTCATCCATGGTTTCCATAGCGATCTGGGCTGCTTTTCCGTATCCTACGATACCAGGAACATTTTCAGTACCTGCACGGCGCTTACGCTCCTGGGCTCCGCCGTGGATAAAGGAACGGATCTTTACACCAGTACGGATGTACAAAAAGCCGATTCCCTTTGGTCCGTTTAACTTATGACCACTGGAGCTTAACATATCAATATGACACTCATCTACATTGATCGGCACATGGGCATAAGCCTGCACAGCGTCAGTATGGAACAAAATACCATGTTCCTTTGCGATCTCACCGATCTCCTTAATAGGCTCAATGGTTCCGATCTCATTGTTCGCAAACATAATAGAGATCAAAATGGTATCCGGACGGATTGCTTTCTTTAATTCATCTAATTTTACAACACCATTTTCATCTACATCCAGGTAAGTTACCTCATAACCTCTCTTTTCCAGATACTGACAGGTATGGAGAATGGCATGATGCTCGATCTTGCTGGTGATGATATGCTTGCCCTTTGCACTGTAAGCCTCTGCTGTAGCAACCAGTGCCCAGTTGTCAGATTCGCTTCCGCCTGCTGTAAAGTAAATCTCATTGGTTTTTGCACCTAAAGACTTTGCAATGATCTCTCTTGCATTTGTAACTGCCTTTTTGCTCTCTGCTGAAAATGTATACACAGAAGAAGGATTTCCATAATATTCTGTAAAATAAGGAAGCATTGCTTCCACAACCTCCGGCCTTGTTTTGGTAGTGGCTGCATTATCAAGATAAATCAGTTTTTCCATAATAAATCTTACCGCCTTTCTTAACATTCTAAAAGCTTTCGGGTATTTCCCGTTTATAAACTATTTTGCTGCCTTTTACTATAGCATAGTATTCCAGGAAACTCAATGTGAATACCCGATTGTTTTAATTTCATACAAAGTTAGTTGGTTTATCTCCCTTTTACCGCAGGATCATCCCTAAAAACATACCATAACAGGCTGTTATGATGCCCATACGTAATACTATTGCCACAACAGAACCGGTTACAGGGATTGCTGCGCAAAAGGCCCTGTCGATCCCCATGCTGATAAAAAGGGCAAAGCCCGGCTTTAAAAGACATTCTATCATATTGCATTGAAAATCCGCCTGTCTTCCTACAGATATGCAGCACAAAAAAGCCAGAAACAGTTCACTGACCAGAAATCCCCATAAATATCCACGGATCCCAAAAACGGGAACTGCAAAAAGCACAAAGGCCAGGCGGATCCCCATAGCTACTATGTTCTGTAAAAATGTAGTTCCTGTTTTTCCAAGACCGTTCTGTATGCTTCCCATGGTAGTGGCCAGATACATAAAAGGACATAGCCAGCATAAGACCGTGATAAAAGACCCGGAAAGTTCACTGCGAAAGATCATTGTTCCCAGGTTTTTCCCAAACCTTGTAAAAATACCGATGCATAAGATTCCCATATAACAGCTGCATTTAAAAGATAATGCTGCCATGGTAGAAATGCGTCCCTGCTCCTTCATTGCCTGGGCTCTGGCAGCTGACGGAAGCAAAAGAACTGCCATGGAATTAGTGATCGCTGATGGAAACAGGATAAATGGCAGTGCCATACTGGTAAGTACCCCGTATACGGATAATGCCTCTTTGTTGGTAAGACCATGATCAATAAGGCGGCTGGGGATCAATATTGCTTCTGCGCTTCCAAGAAGATTTAACACCAGGCGGTTTCCCATGAGAGGAAGAGCCAGAGTCAGGATTGGGACCAGATTTTTTCTCTCTTTACCCCCTTCTCTCTCCCCCTTCTGGGGCGGCACCAGAAGCAGCGCCAGAAATGTAAACGCCGCTGAAGCCATTTCCCCGATCACATGCCCTTCTACCGCCAGTCCCACAGTCACAGGTTTACCATTTTTTTCCAGATATATGACCAGCAGCCACACAGCACCCATACGGATCATCTGCTCTGCGATCTGTGAAAAAGAAGGAATATGTGCCTTGTTCATTCCATAATAATAGCCGTTAATGCAGGCGTGAAGACAGGCAAATGGTACAGAAACTGCCAATACCGGCAGATACCTGGCCGCCTGAGGCTCTGAAAGAACATTAGAAGCCAGAAATATTTTCCCTTTGCATAGCAGCAAAACAGGGATCACCGAAAGGCTTAATGACAAAGCCAGGCCACATAAAAAAACAGACCAGCCTTTCTTACGGTTAGCAGCCACATACTGGGACAGTGCCGTCTGGATGGAGCCTGCACATAAGGCAAAGGCAATGCTGAAAAAAGGATGGATCATATTATAAAGCCCCAGACCTTCTGCCCCGATGGTACGTGACATATAGATCCTGTAAAAAAAGCCTAAAATACGGCAGAAAAGCCCAGCTCCGGTAAGAAGCAGAGTCCCTTTGACAAATTCTTTTCTCCCTGGTGAAAGAAACTGGCTCACATTAAGATCCATGATCCATTCTCCTTACTATCCAATGTACTCTCAAAATCTGAAAGTACATCATAAAATGCGTTATTCCAATATATGAAAAAAAGGCCTGAAGTATTCAAAACTCCAGACCTTCCCACTATTAGAAGTATCTTAGCTATATTATTTTTTTTCTTCTTTCACAAGCTTAAAAATACCTGTCACATCTAAAACTTTTGCAATATTATAGAAAATAAAAGCATCAATAGGACACATAATGGCATTCTTTACTAATCTCGCCGGAAGAAGTACTGAAAATGCCTTTCCATAAAGAATAGACAGGCACCAGGTATTAAGGATCACATTACATATGATCGCCACTACTACATGAGCAGCAAGCACCCGCCAGAAGCTTAATTCTTTCTTATAATAAAAACTGCCGTAGATCAGGCCTGCAAGCATGGCGATCAAAGTAAAGCCCGGAAAAAATGCCCCTGTAGGCTTGATGAGATATTTTAAAATATCCATAGCGCCTGCAAAAACACTTCCTACCACCGGTCCAAACAGCATATGAACAATCTCATTGGGAATGCCTGAAAAACCAATGCGAAGGGTACTTCCAAGCTCAATACTTAAAGAACCTAATACAATGGCAATAGCTCCTAACATGGCGCAGACCGTAACGGTCTTTACCTGTCTTAACTGTCTGAAGGAACCGGTAAACAAAGTTGCTAATCTTTCCATAAAAAAATTACCTCCTTTGCAGATACCTCATACTACAATCGGAGATAATCAAGATTTTCTCTGATGCAGCGGGATGCGGCTCATGTACCGCAGGAACAGTTTCAAAAACTGCCCCTTTCGTCTGGTTGACAACTCCCTGTTCAGCCGGCACTTAACGCACATAAACCTACTCTGCTTTCTTATGTTGTTTTATAGTTATTTTTAAGTAACTATACTCCATTTTTATGGATTTGCAAGTATTTTTTTACACACATTCTGATTTTTCTTCTGTTTTCACTTCTATTTTCACTGCTGCTTTTACTTTTATTTTTGCATTTATGGTCTCCAGTAAAAAGTACCGTTTTTCTCTTCCCTGACTGCAAAATCTTCATCCCGAAGATATTCCAGACAGGAAAAACACTTGCTCATGACCATTTTTAATTTAATAAATTCATCCGTATCCTTTGGCAGCTGGGGCATGCCATAGGCAATAGATGCGATCTCACGAATGGTTTTTGGCCGTCTGCTGTGTTCCAGGATATTATGAACGATCTCCATTTTATCCAGATAAGAAAACACGATCCTTCCTACTACTCTTTTAGGATCTGTAATGTGCTTTCCGTGGGCAGGAAACAACAAACAGTCACTAAACTCATGCCTGAACCGCTCCATGGAAGCAAAATATCCCTTTAGAAGATGCTCATCCGGATATGTTGTTGCAACAATCGGTACAATTCCATCAATCACCTGATCCGCACAGAAAAATATCTTATTCTCCTTATCAAAAAGTCCCAGCTGTCCAAAGGTATGTCCCTTTAGCTCTACCGTTTCAAAGGTATAATCCCCATATTTGAGCACTTCACCAGGGCCAATAGGCTTATAAGGGAAATCCTGTACTTCAAACATCCAGCCGCTGTGATTTTCCACTTCCTTGCGCACCTGTTCAAACATATCCCATATCTGCGGTGTTCCCTCCTCTGTCACTCCCACTCTATGAAGGACTTTTGCCTGCACCAGTGGATCTGTATTTCCGGAACTGTAAAACAGACAGTCATATGGATGGCGTTCCTCTAAAGGATTCATATAAATAGTCGCACCGCGGTCTGCGTAGATACTTGCCAGACCAGAATGATCATGATGTTTATGAGTCATGAACACATCCAGATCTTCGTAAGCAATCCCCAGTTCTCCTAAAACACTTTCCATCTTTTTTAAACATCTTTCATCCCGGAAGCCGGTATCGATCATCAAACTTCTCCCGCCCTTTTTCCCCGGAATTATAAAAATATTGATCTTATTTGTAACCCCCCGGTCCGTTTCCAGAAGAACCTCATAAATACCTGGCTGGCACTCTATCATAACTGTTCTCCTCCTGTATCTTCTGATAACAAGTATAAAACATTCCCATATCATTGTCTATATTTTTTCACATAGCCCGGTCCTGTTGGCAAATCCTCCCAGCCATTACATTATGGCGCTGTATACTGGTTTCAAAAGTGCCTGACCGTGTACCATTACAAAAAGGACTCTCTCCAGTCACCTGGAAAAAGTCCCTTCTAAAAATCGTTTTTTAATTAAATCTCAATATTTTACCTATGCTGCAAACTGTGCAATCTCATCTAAAAGGTTCTGGCACTCATCTGTATGAAGGATCACTTCTACAGTCTTAGAACGAGCAAGGGATAAAACACCTACGATAGACTTGGCATCTACTACCATGCTGCCGTATTTAACGTCTGCATCGTACTCATAACGGTTCATAATACGTACAAAATCAATGATCTCTTCTGGCTGGTCGAATTTTAACTCAATCTTCTGCATTTTCGGTTCCTCCTGATCGTATATAAAAAATATCACAACCGGTACCTGTTGGGGATGTGGCTTACAATAAGCCAGGTCCCGGCTGTGCAGGTTATCTTTTGGATGTTTTTATGATAACATTCCTTTTTTGGGGATTCCATGGTAAAATCCTATCATATACGGTAATATTTTTTGATTTTGAATATGGAGTAATAAATCCTATGAAATTATTGATCGTTGATGACGAAAAACTGACCCGTGAAGGTATTTTAAAAAGCCTTCCCTTAGAAAAGCTGGGGATCCATCAGACTTTCCTGGCCGACGACGGCATACATGGCCTTAAAATTGCCTTAAAGGAAAAGCCGGACCTGATCCTTACAGACGTGCGCATGCCCCGCATGAGCGGCGTGGAAATGGCCGAGGAGATACTTAAAGTGCTCCCCAATGCCATTATCCTGTTCATGAGTGCTTATTCTGATAAAGAATACTTAAAAGCAGCTATTAAGTTAAAGGCTGTCAGCTACGTAGATAAGCCTCTTGATATGAACGAACTTACAGAAGCCTTATCCGAAGGCATCCGCCAGTACAAGTCCATTTATGCTTCTCTGAATGCCAAATGGATGCACGAATACAATCTGCGATCCCAGCTGGCACAGCTTTTAACAGAAGCAGATCCAGACGAACAGGCTCCTGTGATCGGAGCACAGTTAAAACCTCCTGTAGGGGAAAATTCTTATTTTACAGCCCTGATCCTGGATTGCCTTACCCCAGTATCTGAACTGCCTTCTGGACATATCAACGAAATACAGCACAGCTTTCAGGAATATCTGGCACAAAAAGGATTTCAGGCCCTTGATTTTGTTAAAACAGACCGTTTTATCATCTATTTTATCTGCAGCAATGAAAAACCTGAAAAGACCATTTTGATCAACTGTGCCACAGACCTTAAAGACCGTTTTAAAGGACTGACTTCCTTCTTCCTCTCCATGGGACCTGCGGTTTTGGGATTTAAGCGTGCTTCTTTCTCATTTGAAACTGCAAGAGAACTTTTAAAGCGAAGCTTCTTCCATGACCCTGATACTCTTTTAATGGAAACAGAAAACGAGGTCGCCAACCAGCCTCTTACAGATATCACGATGGATCTGACTGTGGCACTTACCAATAAAAATGAAGAAGCTGCCCTTGCTGCCGCCGACCATTTCTATCAGTCTGTACACAACAGCCCGGCAATCTCCTCCAGCCAGGTCCGTGACCTGTATTTTAAGTATCTGGTGAAATTAGATGAGATCAGTATGTCTAACCATATCTCCCTGTGGCAGAGAGAAGGTCTGGAATCCGAATCTATCTGGGAAGGGATCATGGCTTGTGCAGCTTTAAAAACACTTCATCAGTTCTTCTGTGAAAAAATAAAGCTGTATTTTGAGCGCCTGCTCTCAAACAAAGATGAAAACCCGGTGGTATTCCAGATCAAGGAATACCTGCATCACAATTATGCTGTTCCATCTCTGTCAGTACCTGATATCAGTGAACATGTACATTTATCTCCTGCTTATGTGTGTACTTTATTTAAAAGCGAAACCGGCCAGACCTTAAATCAGTATCTTACTGATTACCGGATCAAAATGTCCAAGCAGTTTTTAAGTGATCCTCTTTATAAGATCACAGATATTTCTGCAAAAGTAGGCTACAGTGACGGAAATTATTACAGTAAAGCCTTTCGCAAGATCGTAGGGCTTTCACCATCTGAATACAGGGAGAAGATGCTTTAATGAACTTTTTTGACCGGATCCTTCATTATTATATTTATGACATGCGTTTAAAGAAAAAGCTGGTGGTATCCCATACCATCCTTTTTCTGTTGCCTACAGCCGTCCTCATCTGCTTTCTATTTTTAAATATTTTCCGCATTGTCATAGATGACGCCCTCCGTTCTGAGCAGGCCTTAAGTTCCCAGTCTGTGCTGTCTGCGGAAAATCTGGTATCTCATGTGACCCATGCTTCTGACACGCTGAATTCTTCTTATGTGATCCGGGATATGTTTGACATTTCAAACGCCCAGGCCCAGAGCCTGATACCATCCAGAAATAAAATAAATAACCTGTTACGCCTAGCAGATACCCTTACAGACCACTCTCTCATCGAATCTGTAACCTTTTACTATGACGACCATATCTATCATAAACTTGAACAATTTAACACTGATACCCAGAAGCTGTTCCTGCCTCTTTCCCAGGTTTCCAGTCCATGGTTAAAACACTTTGAAACAACAGGAGCATCCCAGCTTTTTGTTCCTAAAGTCGATCTTTCTGAAAAAGAGGTAACGGAACATGGTCCTCTCGCCTATATCAAGCCTATTTTTTACCGTTCCTATGATGGCGATCCAGAATTCATTGCTGCCTACTCTGCCATTTATTTCTCTGAAGATGCATTTGAAGAGATCTTAAAAAAAGATTCTACTATAAAAGATGAATTTTCTTTTCTTATAAATGATGACCTGGATCTAATATCTGCTTCTGATCCATCTCTATTTTCAAATAACCTGGCGATCCAGGCTTTACAATCTGACCCATCAGCCAGCGGACAGTTCCAGCTGATAAACTACAGGGAATTTTCTGCCTATACTGCCTGCTTCCCATTAAAAAATACAGACTGGTATATGTGTTCCCTGATCCCCAGAAACCAGGTGGCTGGTATAGGCCACTCCGTTGTAACTAATTTTGCCGTCACCTATGGCATGATCGCACTATTTGCCCTTTTCATCGCCTACAAACTGTCTGAATCAATCGCTGACCGTATCATCGGCGTAGCACTGCAGATGGAAACCATACGAAAAGGACGGCCGGAACCTTTGGAACTTTCTGATGCCGGAAACGATGAGATCGGTGTATTATCCGGAACTTATAATTATATGACGGCTGAGATCAATCATCTGATGGACTATGAAGAAAAAGCTGCAAAAGAACTGCGGAATGCGGAATTTAGGGCACTTCAGGCACAGATCAATCCTCATTTTCTTTACAATACACTGGATATGATCAACTGGCTTTCTCAGTCCGGACAAAGTGAAAAGGTAACTGAGGCTATCCAGGCTCTTACCCGTTTTTACCGTCTGACCCTTGGGAGCCGGGATCTGATCAGCACAGTACATGACGAAGTGACCCATGTAACCCTTTATATGCAGCTTCAAAATATGCGTTATAACGACTGTGCGGAATTTATTGCCGATGTACCTCCGGAGCTTGACAGTTTTTCTATTCCAAGGCTTACCTTTCAGCCTATTGTGGAAAATGCGCTGCTTCATGGCATTATGATGAAAGAAGAGAAAAAAGGGACCATCCTGCTCACAGGATGGAAAGAAGGAAATGATATCGTATTCATTATCTCTGATGACGGAGCCGGAATCCCACCGGAAAAGCTGGATTCCCTTCTAGATGAGCACACACAGGCTGTTGTAGGATCCTCATCAAGACACATAGGGGTATCAAATACTAACCTACGTCTGAAAAGCCTTTACGGAAGCAAATACGGCCTTTCCTTTACCAGCGTACCTGGTCAGGGAACAGAAGTTACCCTGCGGATCCCGGCGCTGGAAGATGAATTTTAAATTTTCAGTCTGCAAAACTCTTCTGCAAAGGCTTCCGCCTCTTCCAGTGTGTTTTTCCATCCATATTGCTTCAGGTCCACCTGGTTATCCATGGACACTTCCACTCCTTCTTCTTCTAATAGAAGACGCTGAAGGTCCGGATAATCAAAAGAAGCTGCACCGGAAAGAATCCCTTTGCTGTTTACCACCTTATAAGCTGGCACTTCACCTGCCAGCTCTTTTTTTAACCCGTATCCTACCTGTCTGGCATTCTTTGGGAAACCGCATAAAAGAGCTGCCTGTCCATAAGTAATGACTTTTCCTTTGGGAATTGCCCGGCATACGATCCCCAGCCTTTTATAAAAATCCATTTTTCATACCCCCTATGCACCAGATGTCCTCTCGGAGTCTTTCCTGCATCTGCCTTTGTGGCCGATTTTTCGCCAGTCGCACCCAAATTTCATCACCGTACGCACCGCGTACGCCTCAGAAATTTGGGCACAACTGACAAAAAATCTTCTCGCAAAATCAAGTACAAAAAGATTCCGAGAGTACAGATATAAAAATGCAGGAGGCATTGATAAGTATGAAGAAACGTTTTGTTATTACAGCGCTGGCACTGGCTTTGACTGCAGGTAGTGCGATGACATCTTTTGCAGCAGGTTTTACAGGTACAGGAAAGGGAGTAAAGTATCAGTGGGGTGACGGATCTTACTGCACCAACAACTGGGTACAGTACAGAAATCACTGGTTCTATTTTGGTGATGACCAGTTAATGAGAACCGGATGGATCCAGAGAGATGGCACCTGGTACTATGCAGCTGATACCGGCGAACTTCAGGGCGGTATTATGAAGATCAATGGAAATGTTTATTATTTCGACACCAGCAGCTGCAAGATGGTAACTGGCAACTATAACTATAATGGCGGAAACCATGAGTTTACAGAAAATGGAACCACAGACGGCGGTCCATACGTTTACAATGAATGGAACAGCAACGGCACCATTAAACGTGGAGCTAAGTTCGGTGTAAGATAAACTGTAACCGGTACATCATTTCGTAAATGATGTACCGGTTCCCTTTCTATTTTTCTGGTCACCATTGACCAAATCACAAAATCCATATAAGATATTCTTTAAGGGCACATCCAAAAGAAATATCGATCGTGGGAAAATGGAAAACAGGAGAAAAGAAAGGTATGACGGAAAACAGAACAGAAATGAAACGTCGAGAGTATCTTATAGGCGATATGTCCGAGATCGTGGGCATAAGCCGGGATACTCTCCGTTTTTATGAGAAAAAAGGGATCATAAAATCAAGAAAAAAGGAAAATGGATATCGTTATTATCTGGAAGAAGATATCCTTCGGCTTATGTTTATTGTATACAGACGGAAGATGAACCAGAGTCTGGAAGAAATTGAAAGATATATAAAGGAAGAGAATTCCTTAGAATGTATGAAAGACCATTTAGCAATGCGTATAAAACAGGAGGAAGCCAGCATACAGTATCACCAGCAGGCGATCGCACGTATGCAGCTTGCTGAACGGGATATGGACCAGGCCGAGAAATATGAGGGAAAATATACTTTTAAAAATTTCCCCACAGCTTATAAATTGGGGGTTTGCGAAAGCCTTCTTGAGGGTCTGAAGCAGTGGTTTGCCATGTCTTCGACGATAAAAGGTCTGGACATGACATATTTTTATACATTATTTTCAATGGAAAAAGACGGTCTGCAGGAGAGGGAAACCAATCTGCTTCTTTATAAAGGAGTAGAGCAGTGGATCCGAAAAGGATTTCAGCCGGAGCAGTATAAACTGACAGAACCGGTTCCCTGTATTTATACCATTGTGAAATCAGAAAGCATTTATCTGGATGAAGAGGTTGCCTGGAAAATGTATAACTGGGGAAAATCCCAGGGTGTAGAGCCGGAACAAGTTTTTTATGCCAATAATATGACAACATTTTTGGGAGAGGAAAAAAATATTCACTTTATGGAGCTATATATGCCGGTGAAAAGAGAGCAGTAAAACAGGATAAGCCGGGAAAATTCAAAAGCAGATTTCCAAAATCTATGAAAATGTGGATAAAAAATCCACAAAATTTTCTATTTCCACATAAAAATACATATTTCCCCACAGTTTCCCCATGGTTTACACACACTATAAACAGAGTTATCCCCAAAGTTATCCACATTATCCACCGACAAACACAAGATATGTGGTAAAAAAAAGGGGAAATACAAGATTTAGATTGTGGATAACTTTTGCACTACAGGAAGGTGTATTTTCCCGTGCACCAGATCATAAAATGTGTATAAATGGGTGTGTAAGGAACGCAGAAAAAGTCATATGTTAAATTATATCTGGAGCGGAATGCTTTTTCTGGGGATCATATGGGGAGCATTTCATGGAAGACTGGCTCAGGTAACAGAAGGAGCTTTAAGCGCAGCCGGGGAAGCAGTAACATTAAGCCTCACCATGGTGGGGATCGTAGCTTTCTGGAACGGGATCCTGGAGATAGGAAGCAGGGCCGGGCTGGTAGAGCAGCTTTCAGGGAAAATGAGGCCCATATTAAAGTTTCTGTTTCCAGATCTGCCAACGGACTGTGAAGCCGCCAGACAGATTTCAGTAAATTTCATTGCAAATATTTTAGGGCTTGGCTGGGCCGCAACCCCTGCGGGACTTAAGGCCATGAAAGAACTGGAAAAAATAGAAGAGATGCGCAGAAAAGAGAAAAGCACGGTTCGGGCAGTTCCCAAAGGCACTGCCAGCAATGAAATGTGTACGTTTTTGGTCATGAACATATCATCCCTTCAGCTGATCCCGGTGAATATCATCGCTTACAGAAGCCAGTATCACAGTGTATCTGCGGCAGCTGTTACAGGTCCATGCCTTGTGGCAACTATGGTAAGTACTCTGGCAGCGGTATTTTTTTGCAGGATCATGGATCGTTCCAATAAAAAAGGAGACGTACTTTAACGTCTCCTTCTGTCTAACTGTCTGTTCTTTGCATAATAGACCCGTTTATCTTCATACATTCTGGCATCTGCTTCAGACAGAGCCTTTTCAGCATTGTCAGTACAATCTTCTACCCACACAGAGCCAAGAGACAGGTGAACGGAGCCTTCTGCCATATCTGCCAGTATAGAACGGATCATGGACTGGAACAGATTTTCTGTAATGCCCGGTATGAGCACAATAAACTCATCACCACCAATACGGTATACACATTCCTCCGGAAAATGGGATTTCAGTTTTTCACAGGCATAAAGAAGGGCTTTATCGCCAGCCTGATGTCCCAAAGTATCATTGATCTGTTTTAATCCCATAACATCACCGTAAAGTATGCCCAGACTTTGGCCCTTGGTAAGGGAAGCCAGCTGTTTATTCAGGGCATGGCGGTTTTTCGCACCGGTCAGCTGGTCATAATAGCTTAAGTTTTCCAGCTTTTCAACCAGATTTCTGCGTCGCAGCATGGAATCGATAAAATGTCCAAATAGCTGAAGCATAAAAGCAATATGATCCATACGATCAAGGGGTGGATTGTCGATACCATAGAAAGCGATTATATCCTGATTGCGGGAAATAGGGCTGGTGACCAGCCGTTTAATATTCTGGGGCATAAGTGTTTCATACACAACAGGATCATAAGACATAATATCATCCAAATTCCGGATGATCACGCTTTCTCCTTTCTGGAAAGTGGAAGACCATGTTCCCAGTGCTTCCGGTGGGATATTGTGCAGCATATTTATCTGGGGAGAAACGCCACAGGTGCACCATTCAAAGGTATTATCAAAGTTGCCATGTTTATTTTTCTCGAAAATATATACCCGGTCGCTGTGGAACATCTGTCCCAGATACTGCAATAATGTATTAATAGACTGTTTAGGTGTTTCTTCTGCCAGAGCACAGCGAAGCCCTTCATTGATCAGAGCTTCAGTGTCTGTAAACTGGGAGAAAGTTTTCTTTGTCATTTCCTGGGTATCCAGATCGATCGCTATTTCAATCCGGATCCTGCGCCCGTCATCAATGACCATAGTATCTTTCAGCAGAAAAGAACGATTCACCATCGGATTAAAACGGGACCATTCGTAAAATTCATCTGGTTTTAAGCGTTTATTGGTACACATTGCGCAGGGAGAGGAGCATTGCTGCAGGATTTCGTAGCATTTTTTACCTTTATAAGCAGCCTTATCCTTAAAATGGAACAGATTTCTGGCTGTTTTGTTTAAATAGATCAGTTCATATGTATCTATATCAGAAGCATAAACAGCTTCATTCATATTTTCAAAAAATTCCCAAACTTTAGACATAAAAAATCGCTCCTGGTGCATAACTATATTATTTATTATATCCGATTTTTTTGAAAAATGGTAGGAGAATTTTTAGACTTTCTTCGACAAATATTAATACTTATTTGCTGAAACAGAGTTATAATACCTTATATTCAGGTTCTCCACATGCCTGCTTAGCTGCCTGTTATCCCAGGCGGAAACTCTCATGAATGATTTGTGAAAAACAGAAAGGACGGGAATAGATGAAACAGAATGGGAATAAAATCCGGTATATGAAATATAAGGGTTCTCTGAAATTGGCAGCAGCAGTGCTTGCAGTTTCGCTGGCTTTTCCTATGGCAGCCCAGGCCAAAGCATGGGATTTTGAAAATGGCAGTTATGTAGATGCTTCAGGTGCGCCTGTTGAGGGGGCAGTGGCAAAAGGTATTACCGTGACAAAATACCAGAACCGTGCAAATAAGGAAAATGGTATTGATTGGGGAAAAGTGGCTGCAGATGGTGTTGGTTTTGCCATGATTCGTATTGGCTATTATAAAGACAGGGATCCGTATTTTGAACGGAATATAACAGAAGCAGCAGCCCATGGCATAAAAACAGGCGTGTTCTTCTATACGCAGGCGCTGGATGCACAGACGGCAGCAGATGAGGCAGAGTATGTGCTCCAGGTCATTAAGGATTTTCCGGTTTCCTATCCGGTAGCTTATGATGTGGAGTCTAATTACCTGTTGGAACAGGGTTTAAGTGCAGCCCAGATCACGGAAAATGTAAATGCCTTCTGCAAGGTGATCGCAGATGCAGGTTATTGCCCTATTGTGTATGCAAATAATGACTGGCTTACCAATCACTTAAATACAGCAGATATCCCATATGATATCTGGTATGCACGTTATGGCACAGTAAACAGTTATCCAAACCGCACTATCTGGCAGTGCACTCAGGAAGGAAATGTAGATGGGATTAATGATCATGTGACCATTGAACTGTCGTTTACAGACTATAGTTCTAAAATCCCTGCAAATAGCTGGAAGAAGATTGATGGCAGATGGTATTACATGAAAGATTATGTGAAGCAGACCGGCTGGGTACAGGTGGGAGATAACTGGTATTATATGGATGCAAATGGAGCCATGGTCAGCAATACGGAAATGGTCATTGATGGCAGGACTTACCGGTTCGCTGCAAATGGAGCTATGATGTATTGAAATAAAAACCTATAAACCTATTGACAAGTAGGTTTATAGGTTTTATAATACCCATAAATCAAAACCCAGTGAACAGATAGGCATATGTGCTGTGCATGGAAAGGAACTTATTATGGCAGGAATTGTTAAGGGAGCAGCAGGATTAGTAGGAAACACACCACTTTTAGAGCCGGTAAATCTGGAGAAAAAAGAAGGATTAAAAGCAAGAATTTTACTGAAGCTGGAATACTTTAACCCGGCAGGAAGCGTAAAAGACCGTGTAGGAAAGGCAATGATCGAAGATGCAGAAGCAAGAGGCGTTTTAAAACCAGGTTCTGTTATTATTGAACCAACTTCCGGAAATACAGGTATCGGACTTGCATCTGTAGCGGCATCCAAGGGCTACCGCGTGATCTTAACCATGCCGGAGACCATGAGCGTAGAGCGCCGCAACATTTTAAAGGCATATGGCGCTGAGATCGTCCTTACACCTGGGGATAAGGGAATGAGCGGAGCTATCGCAAAGGCAGATGAACTGGCAAAAGAGATCCCGTACAGCTTTATTCCAGGCCAGTTTGTAAACCCTGTAAACCCGAAGATCCACAAAGAGACCACAGGTCCTGAGATCTGGAGAGATGCAGAGGGTCAGGTAGACTTCTTCGTAGCAGGTGTAGGTACAGGCGGCACAATTACCGGTGTTGGCACATACTTAAAAGAGCAGAACCCAAATGTAAAGGTAGTAGCAGTAGAGCCTGCAACTTCTCCTGTTCTGTCTGAAGGACATGGCGGTGCACATAAGATCCAGGGAATCGGTGCTGGTTTCGTACCCAAGGTACTGGATACCAAGATCTACGATGAGGTTATGCCCATCGACAATGAGCATCCATTTGAAGCATCCAAGCTTCTTGCAAAGACAGAAGGTATCTTAACCGGTATCTCTTCTGGTGCAGCTTTATATGCAGCCATCCAGCTGGCAAAACGTCCTGAAAACGAAGGAAAGACCATTGTAGCTCTTCTTCCAGACAGCGGTGACAGATACTACTCCACTCCATTATTTACTGAGGCATAATTCCGGGTATCGTATACTCTCATCCCCATATTCATAAAAATATCCATTTCCACGTATGTTGTAAAAACAAAGCATGTGTGGGGATGGGTATTTTTTATGGGTTTTCTTTTGTTTTTATCAGATCTTATGGTTCCACTTATTATTTTTTATATTGTTGGTTTCGGCATCCTTGCAAAACGTCAGGTATTTGATGATTTTCTGCGGGGTGCAAAAGAAGGGATAGGCACTGTGGTTCAGGTGGTACCTTCTTTAGTGGGGCTGATGACCGCTGTAGGCGTACTTCGGGCATCAGGATTTTTAGAATTTTTAAGTCAGATTTTAGAAGCACCGGCCACTTCCCTGGGGCTTCCGGGGCCAATTATCCCCATTGCCTTTGTGCGCATGATCTCCAACTCCGCTGCTGTTGGTCTGCTATTAGACTTGTTTAAAAATTATGGCCCTGACTCCCGGATCGGCCTTATGGCCTCCATTCTTATGGGAAGTACAGAAACTGTACTTTATTGCATGAGTGTATATTTTGGTTTTGTGGGTATCAGTCGTACCCGGTACACACTTGCAGGGGGATTTTTGGCTGCGCTTGTCAGTCTGGCAGTGGGGGTATTTCTGGCTGACCGTCTGGTGGTTTTATAGTATCTGGTTTTGCTACTTTTCACGGGTAGGAATTTTCTGAACTGAAAATTCCGTATGATACAGTTGTGACCGCGGATTTTGCCGATTCGGAATGCGGAGCATCGGCAAAATCCTGTTACAGTGCGCGGGCATGGAGAGCCCGTGTACTGTAACCTGTTTTTTTCACATTTAAATACGGCAAGTATATTCTATTGAATAAATCCTCATTCTCCGATATACTAATACAGGAAATGGATTTTCAGAGTCTTTTCTCCAAAGTCAAGTACAAAAAGATTCCGAGAGTACATTAGACACACAGGAGGCTGCAATAAAAATGGATAATGATTATCTGATCAAAAAACCGCCCTTACAGGCGTTATTTTTATTTTCACTGCCAATGATTATAGGAAACCTGTTCCAGCAGACTTATACCATGGTAGACTCTGCCATTGTAGGCCGCTATGTCAGTGAGCAGGCTCTGGCAGCGGTAGGTGCTTCCTATGCACTGACCAATATCTTTATCTGCGTAGCTATTGGCGGCGGTATCGGCGCATCGGTGATTGTAAGCCGGTATTTTGGTGCAAAAGAATACGGAAGAATGAAGACTGCTGTATTTACGGCTCTGTTATCTTTCCTGGGTATCAGCTTAGTCCTTGGCGTGGCAGGTCTGTTCCTTGGAAACCAGATCATGATCTGGTTAAACACCCCTCAGGATTGCCTGGATATGGCAGCACAGTATCTGCAGATCTATTTTTTGGGACTGCCCTTCCTTTTTATGTACAATGTGCTTTCCGCTATGTTCAACGCACTGGGAAAATCCAGGATCCCACTGTATTTTCTGATATTCTCTTCGGTATTTAATGTAGTCCTTGATATTATCATGGTCACAAAAATGGATATGGGAGTAGCCGGTGTTGCCTGGGCTACTTTGATCGCACAGGGAATTTCCGCTGTCCTTTCCTTTGCGGTTCTTATTAAAAACCTAAACGATCTGGAAGGAAAGCAGAAAACACTGTTTGATACAATGGAGCTGTCAGAAATGACCCGTATAGCTATTCCGTCTATTCTCCAGCAGTCTACTGTATCCATTGGTATGATGCTGGTACAGTCTGTAGTCAACGGCTTTGGCTCCGAGGCACTGGCAGGTTTTTCTGCAGCCATGCGTATTGAGTCCATCTGTGTTGTGCCAATGTCTGCCATCGGAAATGCCGTTTCATCCTATACAGCGCAAAATATCGGAGCACAGCAGAAAGACCGTGTTGTTCAGGGACTTCACGCAGCCAGTAAAATGGTCATTGTCTGTGCAGCAGTTATCTGCTTCTTTTTAGAGGTATTTAACCGGGGGATGATCGGACTGTTCATTGGAAATGAAGGAACGGCAGTTGCACTTTCCACAGGAATCGGTTATCTTACCTTTATGGGCTGGTTTTTCTGCTTTATTGGTTTTAAAATGGCAGTGGATGGCCTGCTGCGCGGTGCCGGTGATATGAAAATGTTTACCGTTGCCAATCTGGTAAACTTAGGAATCCGTGTGATCATCGCCATTACGTGTGCTCCAAGATTTGGCATTGCCATGGTCTGGTGCGCAGTTCCTGTGGGCTGGTTTGCAAACTGGGCCATCTCCTATGCAGAGTACCGCACAGGAAAATGGAAGACAATGTAATGCGTACAGAGAGAACATATAATTGAGAAAGAGGTACAAAATGGAGCGTTACCTGAAATTCAGAAAAGAATATCCCCGTTTTTTCTATAGAGGTTACAGCACAGAAGAAACATTAAACGAATTAAAGATCACATATACCTTTGAAATAGAAGGCCTTTCCGAATTTACTCCCACCTGGACATTTCCAAAAAATGGAAATACACAGGTGAAATGGAATGAAGACCCATTGATGAAGAAAATGATCTTTTCCCTGGGAATGGTAGAACTGGTCAGCTACTGGAAAATCACCTGTTCACCACAGGTAGTGATTGAAGCAGGCGCTTTAAACAAAGATCAGATCCTCTGGTGGAAAGATCTGTATTTTAATGGTCTTGGGGAATTTTTCTACGTAAATAAGATCACAGAAGCAGACCCGGAAGGCTTTATGGAGATGGTTTGTGCATTGGGTGAAGAAGTAAAAGAACCCCATGACTATGCAAAGAAACAGGATACAACAGGCTCTGAAAAAGGCGTATTAGTTCCTGTAGGCGGTGGAAAAGATTCTGCAGTTACTCTGGAGCTGTTAAAGAGTGCAGATGTGCCTGTTTTCGCCTATATCATTAATCCAAGAGGTGCTACTATCCATACTACAGAGTCTGCAGATCTGGACGCAGACCATGTGATCAGTGTACATCGTACACTGGATAAGCGCATGCTCCAGTTAAATAAAGAAGGTTTCTTAAACGGACATACCCCATTTTCCGCGCTGGTGGCATTTTCCACTGTGATCGCAGCTAGGATGGCAGGTCTTTCCTATATTGCGCTGTCCAATGAATCCAGTGCAAATGAAAGTACAGTCCAGGGAAGTACGGTAAACCACCAGTATTCCAAGAGCTTTAAATTTGAGACAGATTTTCACCGTTATCAGACTGACTATCTGCCGGGAAGTGCCTACTATTTCAGTATGCTGCGCCCATTAAGCGAGTTCCAGATCGCAAAATATTTCGCAAAACAGAAGCAGTACCACGCTATCTTCAGAAGCTGTAATGCGGGAAGCAAAACAGACAGCTGGTGCGGCCATTGTCCGAAGTGCTTATTTGTATACTTTATTCTTTCTCCTTTCCTTTCCAGGGAAGAAGTGAAAGAAATCTTTGGAACGGATATGTTAGAAGATGAGACCATGCAGTCTACTATGGAACAGCTGGTCGGCATCCAGGAAGAAAAGCCATTTGAGTGTGTGGGAAGCAGGGATGAGATCAACACAGCTCTTGTTATGACAATTGACCGTCTGGAAAAAGATGGGGAAAAACTGCCTTATCTTTTAAAATATTATAAAACTACCGGTCTGTATGAAGAATACAAGGTCAAAGGAGATCATTTCTCCGGATATTTTGATGAGCAGAACCTGGTTCCAACAGCCTGGGAGAAATTAGTACGTAAGAACTGCAAATCACAAGAGTGTGAAGAAGAGGCATAAAACTATGATGATCGAAAGAATAATTCCCTGGGTAAAGGGAAAAAAGGTACTGATACTGGGGTTTGGACGTGAAGGTAAATCTACCTGGAATGTGTTAAAAAAGCTGGATTGCTGTGCCCTTGTAGATGTGGCAGATATGGCACATCCTAAAGAAAAGCCGGAAGGTATTGGCAAATGGACTGCAGGTGAGGACTATCAGAAATGCTTAAACGACTATGATGTGGTATTTAAAAGTCCGGGTGTAGTCCTTGAAAAGCCGGTTAAGGAGTATACCAGTCAGATATTATCCCAGACAGAGCTGTTTTTCCAGTGCTTCAGGGACCAGATCATTGGAATTACCGGAACTAAGGGAAAAAGCACTATTACCACTCTGATCTATCATCTGTTAAAAGAAGCGGGAATGGATACCATTCTGGTTGGAAATATCGGGATTCCGGTATTTGACCATATGGAAGAAGTGGGACCGGATACCAGGATCGTTTGCGAACTTTCCTGTCATCAGCTGGAATACATGACTGTTTCCCCCCATATTGCTATTCTCACCAATCTCCATGAGGAGCATTTAGACCACTATGGCACTCTGGAAAAATATGTGCAGGCAAAGCGTCATATTTATTCAAACCAGAAGGAGGGAGACGTTCTTGTATGCAATGTGCAGTGTCTGCCAAAGAAGGGAACCTGCACCTCTAAGCTGATTGCAGCAAAGCCTTCTTTTGAGGAAACATTATTTGAAATACCAGGTGTTTCAGGACAGGAAGCAGTCCTGCCGGAACAGATCGATGTCTGGAAAAAAATGGAGATCATACAGGAAAATGATGGAACAAAAGCCAGCTATGACGGTCATTTTATAAAGATCCCAACAGACCAGATCCGGCTTTTAGGACAGCACAATTATTTTGATATCGGCATTGCCTATGCAGTGTGCAGCCTTTTAAAAATAGAAGATACAGTATTTATCAATGGTCTTAAGTCCTATCAGCCGCTGCCTCACCGCTTACAGCCATTAGGGGAAAAAGACGGCATTAAATATTATGATGACTCTATTTCCACTATCTGTGAAACGACCATTCAGGCGTTAAATACACTGAAAGATGTGGATACAGTCCTCATAGGCGGCATGGACCGGGGGATCGATTACAGTGAACTGATCAATTTCCTTTCCGGACATAAGGTTCCCCATATTATCCTGATGGAAGCTACCGGAAAGCGTATTTTAGAGGAGATCCTGAATGGATATCCGGATTTTCAGGATAAAGACCGTCTGGTGCTGACGGATCATCTGGAGGATGCAGTAGCCAAAGCAAAAGAACTGACCAGACCAGGGCACAGCTGTCTTATGTCACCGGCAGCAGCCAGCTATGGTATTTTTAAAAACTTTGAAGAGCGGGGTGAAGTTTTTGCACGCCTGGTGTCTGGATTAGACAAGTTAATGTAAAAACATAGAAAAAACACAGGTTTTTAAGAATTTTATAAGGATTTAGGGGCTTGTGTACATGGATAAAATACGATACAATCTGTAAGAAGCTTTTTAGAAACGTGAAAGGGAAGAATGTGGGAACCTACGATACACTGAATGATGTACTTGTGAACCTGTTTCGGGATATCAATAGTATAGAAGAGAAAGCGATAGCCAGTCAGGAATATCAGGATCTGACCAATAACGATATGCATGTGATCAATGCTATCGGGATCGGTACAACTAAAAATATGTCATCCATTGCAAAGGAATTGTCAGTGACCGTGGGTACGCTGACTATTTCTATGAACAGCCTTGTGAAAAAAGGCTATGTGATCCGGTGCCGCAGTACACAGGATCGCCGGGTGGTTCATATCTCTCTTTCAGAAAAAGGTGTCAAAGCATATTATCACCATAAACATTTCCATGAACAGATGATCCAGGGAGTGGTTGGTGTGCTGACAGAAGAGGAACTTCAGGCGCTGATCAAAGCCCTGACAAAGTTAAATTCCTGGTTCAGAAGCTTTGGCGAGGACGAATAAGGAGGCAACATTATAATGAAAAAATGGTTATTAGGTCTGCTGACAGCTATGATGGCAGTTTCACTGGCTGCATGTACACCGACCACTGAAAAACAGAAAGAAACAAAATCAGCTGCAGAAGCGCAGACACAGATGGAAGCACAGACTACTGGCGGTGCCAGTGATAAGGTACCGGATCCAAACGTAGCTCCGGTTGCTATTATTTCTATATATCACAAGGGTGACGGTGACAGCCTTGTCCAGGATATGGATTCCCTGGACAGTGATGAACTGGATCCGCAGGCTTTAGTAAATAAGATGATGGAGTACGGTATCTTTACAGAAGGAACTGAGGTTTTGGATTTCAACATTACCGGTGAAGATGACAACAAGACAGCTGTCTTAAATCTGAACCAGGCAGAAAATAACGAAGGCGTTTCTGATAATGCATTTCTGGTAGAAATTGGAAATACCTTTGTAGAAAATTTTGAATTATCCAAGCTGGCTCTTCAGGTAAACGGAAAAGACCTGGCAGGTGCGGCAGATCTTTCTTATGAAGCTGATTATGAAAATGTAGACTGATCATAACGCAGATAAAAATTGAATGAATGACAGAATGAAAATGTTCCGAAGGACATAAAAGTGTTTTCCGGAACATTTTTTTGCGTTATACTGGAGACTATGCAGCAAATGTCAATAAAATCCACCTTTTCCCCGATATTTTCGGTTAACTGTACTAAAGAAATTTTCGATAATAGGAAAATAGAAAGAATCTACGACAACATAAAAAGGGGGATTATACACATGAAAGTTGCTGTTACTGGAAGCTTAAAAGCAGGAGAGAATGCACCTATTATTTACCGGGGGGATTTTAAAAACATTTTTCCTATGATGCGTGAAGACGGGTTTGGAGCGGTGGAATTGCATCTTCGGGATTCCAGGGAGATCGACAGAAAAAAACTGGATAATGAACTGAAAAAAAACAGTCTTACGCTTACATCTATTGGTACAGGGGGAGCATATGGCACCTGGCATTTAAATATTGCAGATCATGATAAGGATATAAGAAAAAAAGCAATAGAGTGTTTGAAAGAACACATGATCACGGCATCTCCTTATGAAGGGGTGATCATCATTGGTTCTATGCAGGGGAGATTTAAAGATGCAGGCTCACCGGAAGAGTTTGTGAATAATGTAGAAGAAAGTCTGGACATTTTAGACCGTATGGCTCAGGAATATGGAGTTTATATAGGATATGAACTGATGAATCATTATGAAAGTGATTTCCTGTTTCGTATAGAAGATGGAATTCGTTTTTTAAATGAGCATTCCTACAAGAGAACAGGTATTCACATTGATACAGTCCATATGAATGTGGATGAAAGTGATATGGGAGCGGCAATCCGTAAGGCTGGAAAGCTGATAAATCATATTCACATAGCGGATAATGATCGCTATTATCCAGGGCATGGACATATAAATTTCAGGGAGATTATCCAGGCATTAAAGGACATAGAGTATGACGGGACTTTAGCACTGGAAATTTTTTCTAAACCAGAAGCAAGGCTCTGTGCCCGAAAATCCAGGGAGTATCTGAGATTTATTTTGGAGGAGGTTTATGGCAGGGAAAAAGGACAGAAAATTTGTTAGTATTGGAAAAAAAATCATATGGAATATAACGATTATAACGGTTATTGTTGCGATCATATTTTCTATTTATATTTATTCTTCCATGCAGAAAAATGCAGTCAAACGTTATGAAAATCAGATAATAACCAATGCAGAAGTGTCTGGAAAGAATATTGATCATTATATAAGCAGTATGATTAAAGCAATAAGATCGGTTTATATTAATCATCAGCTTATGCGGTTTTTGAAAAATAATCACAGTGACGAAGCACTGGAAGAAAATGAAAAGCTGATTATAGAGTATTTTAAATCTGTATATTATGCATCTACAGTGGCATCACAAATATATTTGGTCATACCGGGTACAGGGGGAGAAAAGAATTTTTCCATGTTATATATTCCGAGGATCCTTAAATTTTTTGCTCAGGAATCCAAAGAAGATCTGACATTTCCTGCTATGGAAAGTTACAAGGATATTTATATTGAACCTACTCATGTAAAGACAAGCTATGGACATAATGTATCGACTATTGACAGTTATCCCCTTCAGGAACAGGTATTTACAGTCTGGCTCCCAATTTCAGATCTTCCGGCAAGGACAAAACCAATTGCTTATATTGCAATTGATCTTCCTATTTCTTTTATTACGGATAACTGCAGGGTTGTATACAATCAATCGGAAGCTATGTATGTGGTAGATGAAAATAATATTATTGTGGCTTCCAGCGATACGCAGGCCCAGATGAAAAGCTTCTTGGAGTATTATCCTTCTTATTCTGAATTAGAGCAAGCAGGGATTTTCACCAGGTATGGTGCTAAATTTCTGTCAGAGGTTGATATTGTTTCCAAGTATTTTAACTGGAAGATCATAACAGCCATTGATCCAGACAGTGTATATGCATTAACTCTTACCCAGATGCTTTCCATACTGGGAATATTTGGAATATTGGTAGTACTTTTATGGTGTATTACTTCTTTCAGAATATTAAAGTATACGGTGTCACTGCGTCAGATTACTACATATATGGAACGAGAACGGGAAATGAAAAGCTGGGACAAAGGAAAAAAGATCGGTGAATGTATCATTTATGGTGAAAATGATGAAATAAGTTCGCTGATTGATTCTTTTGAAAAGCTGATGGATTCCTTAAAAGAACATGCAATTCAAAAATATGAATTGAAACTGGCGTATACAAAAGCAGAACTGCGTACAATGCAGGCACAAATAAATCCTCATTTTATTTATAATGTGATTCAGTGTTTTGCAACCAATGCATTAAAAGATAAAAATGTAAAGCAGTACCAGATGATCTCTTCTTTTGGACAGATGCTCCATTATGCCATGGTGTTGGAACCAAGTATGGTTCCTATTGAAAAGGAATTGGATTATGTAAAAAGATATGTGGCGCTTCAGCAGATGCGTTTTGAGCAGCAGCTGATTTTGGATTGTGAAATGGATTCAGGAGCAGCTGATATCAGGATTCCCAAGATGACAATTCAGCCATTGATTGAAAATGCGATCACACACGGAAATCTGTTGAAGAAATCAGATGGTGCCATTCAGCTAAAAATCGGACTTACAGATGGGATGCTTCATGTACTAATAAAAG
Source organism: uncultured Clostridium sp. (assembly GCA_900541315.1). GTDB lineage: Bacteria > Bacillota > Clostridia > Lachnospirales > Lachnospiraceae > Enterocloster. Next base: position 53,460 of record UQJF01000002.1, read on the forward strand.
ACAACGGGATAGCAGTGACAGATGACAGAGTCTGTCAGATTTACGATACCATAAGACAGATACGCAGCAAGTTGCAGGAGGGAGTGGCTTCAAAGGAAGTACAGCAGACGACAGCATTATCTTATTTTGCAAAAGAAGGAAATGATCATCACCATTTTATTGGGATTGAAAATGTATTTTCGAGGCTTATACTGAGTTTTGGAGAGTGCGATTTTTTGATTTATGGGAATAATCTTAATGGTACCAGCGTAGAATTTGTTGTTCCGGCGCATGTCAGACCATTTAAGGAGGTAGAAGGATGAAAGTTTTGATCGTAGATGATGAAAGTCATGTAAGAGATGCCATACAACTGCTTCTGGAATGGGAAAAATATGGGTTTGATACAGTATTGACTGCGGACAATGTAGAAGATGCTATCAATATTTTACAGGATGAAAGACCAGAATTGCTGATTGTAGATGTAGTGATCGAGGATGTTTTTGGCATGGATATTATGAATTATATTAATGACCAGAATCTTAATACAAAAGCAGTGGTCATTTCCGGCCACGATGATTTTCAATATGTAAGGGCTATGTTCATACTAGGAGCAGTGGAATACCTGCTAAAACCAATTGAACAGGACAAGCTGGAGGAAGCTGTATTAAAAGCAGTTTCACAAATGAAGATAATAGAGGAAGAGGAAAAATTCACTGTAGATAAGCAATTTAAACGTATGTCACCGGATTATCAGCATGGTCTTTTACGTAAATTATTTCGTCCTGAACTTGCAGACAAGGCATATGAAGAACTTGTAAAAATATCACAGCAGCTGAAAAATGCAGATCGCAGCTGCATCCTGCATTGCAGTGGCAGCACGCTTCCAATACATGAAGAAGGTTATCTTCTTAAGCTGAGTCGTTTTGTGAACAGAATACAGGATATGTTGGAATCAGAAGGAAAAGGGGCTGTATTTCAAAACATGAAACCCTCTATGGATATTGTAATCTTGATCTATGGGACAGAAAAAACAGATTTTTCTGCCCAGATCCTGGAATTAAAAAAAATTGCAGTAAGTGAAAACTGTGTGATCCATTTGGGAGTAAGCAGTGTGCGTCCATTTCCTTCAGAATTGGAAAACACATGGGAAGAAGCCAAAACAGCGGCAGATCATATTTCTGGGACAGGAATTTTTATTACAGAACTATACAGGAAGGGTATGTCCCATATCCGCTTAAAAGAAAATCTGAAATTAGAAAGAGCTATGTATTCTTCTATTATACTGGGTAATATTATAACATTTGAAGAGCAGCTGAACCTGTGGACTGCGGCTTTAATAGAAAACCAGAAGATCACTTTGGGAATTTACAGAAATGTATGGGATGGCTTTCTTGCAGTATATAAAAAATGGGTCAGTGAATCCGATGTTTTAGAGGAGGAGTTATTCTCAGAAATACCGGTAAAGAATTTTGGAGATATTCTTTCCTGTTCCTGGAAAGAGATTCCTGTATGTATGACAAGATATTTTATTTTGTGTGCAGCCAAATTGATAGAGTGCCGTAAACACACCCAGAACATTTCAGGACTGATGGCTAAAATAGAAGATTTTCTGGAACTGAATTATATGAAAAAAATATCACAGCAGGAGATTGCAGATTATTTTCATGTAAACAAGGATTATTTGAGCAGGGCATTTAAAAAACATACGGGAATTGGAATGGCAAAATATCTAAACAATATACGGATAGAAAATGCCAGAGAATTGCTTAGTTCTTCGAATTTGACAGTTGCAGAGATTGCAGACCAGGTGGGGTATTTTGATGCCAAGTATTTTTCACGGCAGTTTAAATTAGCCTGCTCTATGACACCGGCCCAATATCGGCAGAAAATTTAGAAATAGAGGTCAAAAAAGTCCTCCTTTAAGTCAAAAATGTATGTACTAAAATAAAAACAGGAATGGTAACATATTACCATAACAAGTGAGAAAAATGACTGTTAGATGTACATGATTTATGATTTAAAGGGGGATGATTTTTGTTGAATGGTAAAAGTGTTGTAAAAACAAAAAATGTTTTAACGGAAATTAAAGGAAGTGCTATATTCCTGGGGCCGACGATGCTGCTGTTTACTTTGCTGTTCCTGATCCCTTTAGTCAGTGAGATATTTTATTCATTTACAAACTGGAATGGTATTGACCCTACTTTTAAGTTTATCGGATTAAAAAATTATCTGAGAACCGTAAAAGATGCTACGTACTGGACATCTTTCTGGTTTACTATTAAGTTTTCCATTTTTGTTGTAGTGATATCCAATCTGATTGGATTTTTCTGGGCATATGTGCTTTCAGGGGATATCCCTTATAAAAATTTCTGGAGAGCGCTGATCTATGCGCCACGTATTATTGGTGGTGTTGTACTTGGATTTTTGTGGAGATTCATTTTCCAGAATGTATTTGTCCAGTTTGGTAACTGGACTGGCATTAAGTGGTTTGCCCAGCAGTGGTTTACAACTCCGGAATCTTCTTTCTGGGCACTGGTAATCGTTATGACCTGGTCTCTTTCAGGGTATCTGATGATCATTTACAATTCTGGTCTGGCAGCGATTTCAAAAGATTACTATGAAGCAGCTACTGTAGATGGTGCATCTAAGCTTACGATCCTCAAATCTATTACTCTCCCGCTTTTAAAGGGAACAACAACAAGGTGTCTGTTTATTGCTATTAACTGGGCAATGCTTTTATATGATACGAATATTTCTCTTACAAATGGTAATCCTTACAGAACTTCAGAAGGCGTTATGATGAATATATATGCAACAGCATTTAGAAGTAACCAGATCGCTTTTGGTGCAGCAAAGTCCATTTTATTTATCATTGTATTGTTAGTAGTTTCCTTTGGACAGATGAAACTGACATCCAGAAATGAGGTGACTTTATAATGAAAAAGGCGAAAAGATTGTACTTGTTTCTGGCGCTTGTATTTATCATTTTTAGCTGCTGTCTCGTAATCATACCTTTATATTTTACGGTACTGAATTCTTTTAAACCATACTCAGAGATTGCAGCAAATATTGCAGCATTTCCACACAACCCAACGTTAAGCAATTTTAAAGAAGCGTGGAGAAGATTGGATTTCCTGAGAGTTTTGGGAAATACATTGATCGTTACTGTATTTTCTGCTATTGGTACTGTGATTTTAAGCGGAATGACCGGCTATTGGATCACACGTCATAACAATTGGTTTACAAAACTCTGTTTTGTATTGATCCTTTGTGGAATGAGTGTTCCTTTTCAATGTATTATGATCACATTTGCAAAAATGATTGGTTTATTAAAACTTGGAAATCATTATCTGGGCGTTATTTTAAGTAATTGGACATTTTCCATGCCTATGTCGGTTTTTCTGGTAACAGGGGCGGTAAAGGCACTTCCATTAGAAATTGAAGAGTCAGCAGTTATTGATGGTTGTTCTCCGATGTCTCTTTACTGGCGAATCGTATTTCCACTGACAAAAGGAACTATGTTTACGATCGTATGTCTGGAAGTGTTAAAATATTGGAATAATTACCTGATGACACAGTTTATTCTTACAAAGCCACAGCTGCGTACGATTCAGATTGCAATGATGTCCTTATTTAACGAGGCATTGTTCTCCTGGGATGTAGCAGTAGCAGCAGTAACTTTGTCAATCCTTCCTTTATTTGTTTTCTTTGTGATTTCACAGAAACAGGTAATGAGTGGGGCAACAGTAGGAGCAGTGAAAGGCTAGAGCTTACAACTGTCCGGAAAGTTGTGAGTTTCATCACTTAAATTTTAATAATTTTAATAAACGAAAGGGGAAGCAGTTTATGAAGAAAAGAAGAGTAGCAGCGTTATTTATGGCAGTAACAGGAATGACAGGATGTGGTTCTTCAGATACCGCAACAACAGAGGCAGCTAAAACAGAAGCTGGTTCAGAGGCAGTTTCAAAGGAAGAAACAGAGGCAGCGAAAGAGAAAACGATTGATGTAAAGAGTCTTCCTGCCGGTTCAGTCGATCTTTCCATTATGCTTCCACTGGGGCAGTGGACGGATAATTTTAATATGTTGATTGATGCATATAAAGCAGAGCATCCGGAAATCGGTGAGATTACAGCTACATTCCCAGGTTCTGATAAATATGATGATTTATTAGTATCTGCTCTTTCAGCAGGAGAGCTGCCAAACATCATTAACCTTGGCTATGGTGTAAGAAGACAGGATTGGTGGCAGTACTGTGAAGATTTAAGCACTGGCTGTCCAGCATACGAAATGCTGACAGATGCTCAGATTGAAAATGGTACAGATGGCGATTACGGAATGTTGGTTCTGCCTATGACAATGGAAGGAACAGGAATTCTTTATAATACTAAGATCCTGGAAGAGACTGGCTGGGATCATATGCCGGAAACAAGAGATGAACTGTTGCAGTACTGCAAGGATCTGAAGGAAAAAGGCATTCAGCCATTTATGCTTCCATGGGCAGAGACTTATCTGAATTTATTTAACAATGTAGGAAATTACTGGCTGTTGGATAAGCCAGATGGCGGAAAAGAAACGTTAGCTAAACTGATGAACGGAGAAGACGTAGATCTTGCCAATGATCCAGAGATGACGGAACTGTTAGATACATATGAACAGATATTAATGCCTTATGCACAGGAAGGCGCTGTTTCAGCAGATAAATGGACCTGCCGTAATGCATTCTTTGCAGAAGAGTGTGCAATGCTGATCGGTGAAGGATCTTACGAAACACCAAATATCCAGAATGCGAATCCGGCACTGCTTGATCATGTAAAACAGGGAATCCTTCCGATTTCAAATGACGCATCTAAGAATAAGATGGCAATTGCAACAATTAGTATTAGTGTTACAAAAAATGACGATCCAAATGTAGTTGCATGTGCAAAGGATTTTGCAAGCTGGTTAGTATCCTCTGATACTGCAAGATTATGGCATCAGGAAACTATGGGAAGTCCAACATCTATTCAGGGACTGGAGGTATCCGATAAACTTCCTGTTATTGCAAAAGATGTAATTGATACCATCGATGCAGGAAAAGCAACAGAGAATGTTTTCGTATACATGCCATCATCTATTTATACAGATATGCAGGAGAACTGGGCAAAATATGTTGCTGGCGTAGAAACTAGAGAGCAGTTTCTTGAGAGATATCAGCAGATCTTTAAAGATTTAAAAGATGGTATTTACGGCTAAATCTCTGGTCTGTAGTGAGAGGTAGGAAAATGAATAAATTTTATATTGCGAGAGCAGAAGAAATAAAAGCAGATTACAATGAACATGGCTTTGCCCTTACAGAACTTCTGGAGGGCAGCCATGATGACAGTATCCATAATTACAAAGGCTTTTTAAAATCAGGAGCAGAGATCGTTCCGGAGCTGTATAAGGATAAAGTAGTCATCTATATGTTTGGCAAAGGAAAGGGATATGTGGCAGATCAAAATGGTGTCAATTCCATTGAAGAAGAGATTAGCTTTTACTTCCCAGCATTTGACAAAAACCCATACAGGATCCACGCTTTTGAAGATATGGAGTTTATCAAGTCAATTGTAACAATGGATGACTATGACTGGGAAGATTACAGCAAGTCCCATGTGAGACTGCCGTATTTCAGACCATTAAGCAAATGCTCACGTTATGATCAGGACTGCAAAGGTCCTCGTACCACATCCTGGCATGTATTAAATCCAAAGCAGTTAGGTCATGTGATCCTTGGTGTTGTACGGGCCGTAGGAGAAGGAACTGATGAAAAGGGACATCCAGCCGTTCATCAGTGGAATTACTGCCTTGGAAATGCAGATTTTGATATTACTGTTGACGGAGAGACTACTCATACAAAGGCAGGCGATTTCAGCTTTATTCCAGCAGGACCGGATCACAGCCTGATCGCACAGCCGGGTAAGGAAGTATTTTATGTATGGTATGAGCAGTTTACCAGAGGCAGTCGTGATTATATTGTGAAGTTGGCGAAAGGTGAAATGGAATAGAGGTAGCATTTATGGAAGGTTATTATATCGTAAGAAATGAAGACATCCACATTCAATATGATGAAAATGGATTTTTTCAGACAGAGGTGCTGGCAGGCAGTTATGACGGAGGCATCAGAAATTATAAATGTTTTCTGAAAGCAGGCTGCGAAGTAAAACCGGCATTGTATAAAGATAAAACCGTTGTATACATGTTTGGAAAGGGCCGGGGATACGTAACAGATACGAAAGAAGCCCACAACATTACAGAATTATCATTTTATCTTCCTGATTTTGATCATTCTCCTTTTGAGATCCATGCAATAGATGATATGGAATTTATTATGAGCGTGGTAGATATGAACCAGTGGGATAAGGAACGTTTTGATCACAGCCATATTCATCTGCCATTTTTCTTAAAGTACACAGATGGACAGGTTTATGACCAGGATTGCAAGGGCCCCAATACCACTTCCTGGTTGATTGTAGGACCAGGACAGATGGGAAGAATCTTAATGGGTGTTGTACGGGCTGTAGGAGAAGGAACTGATGAAAAAGGACATCCTACCGTTGCACAGTGGAATTACAGCATTGACAACGCAGAATTTGAACTGAGTGTGGATCATCAAGAGCCTATCATTCAAAGAGGCGGAGATTTCAGCTTCGTTCCGGCAGGACCGGATCACAGTCTGATTGCAAAACCAGGCAAAGAAGTATTCTATGTATGGTATGAGCATTATACAAGAGAGCGTGATTTTATGGTCACTCTTGCAAAGGGCGATAAGCTGGAAGATAAACTGAAACATTAATAAAGCGGTAGTTATTATATGAATATAAAAGGAGCGAATTAAAAAATGGAGAGAGAATACGAGAAAAACTTTTATGTAGAGAAAGCAGCAGACATTGCTGCGAGAGCACAGTATGATGACAATGGATTTGCAAAAGTAGAATTACTGCCAGGTGTATATCATGGTGGAATCCAGAGCTTCAAATGCTTTCTGAAAGCCGGACATAAGGTATCTCCAGAGCTTTTTGCAGATAAATCCGTGGTTATTTTTTTCGGAAAAGGCGAAGGTGAACTGACAGACTGTGACGGAGTACATAAGATTACAGAGGTTGCTTTCTATGTTCCATTTATGGATAAGGAAAAATATGAGATTCATGCAATTGAAGATATGGAATTTGTCTACAATGTAATTGAGATGAATCAGTGGGATAGAGCTGCATTCGACAGATGGCATATCCGTCTCCCATATTTCCGTCTTCACAGCGAGTGTGTTCAGTACATCCAGGACTGCAAGGGACCAAATACAGAGGCAAGAATGATCCTTTGCCCGAAGTGGCATGGAAGAATCATTCTGGGAACAACCAGAGCTGTTGGTGAAGGCACTGTAGAAAAGGGCCATCCAAAGGTTCATCAGTGGAATTACTGCTTAGGTGATTCTGACTTCCATATGAGTGTAGGATATAAAGCAGAAAACAATATGGAAACAGTTCAGCATCGCGCAGGTGACTGGAGCTTCATTCCTGCAGGTGCAGACCATGACCTTGTTTCTGATCCTGGTAAGGAAGTATATTATATCTGGTTTGAGCATTACACAGATGAACAGGCAATGGCTAAAATGTAAATAAAATAATAGAATACAAAAACAAGCCTGTGGCTGCTGCAAATAAAACTGCAGCAGCCTTATCTGTTTACAGAATAAGGTTGTTAAGAGGGAATATATATGACAGGTACAGTAAAAAAAGCAAAAAGCAGGAATATAAACATGACAGCAGGAAGCCCGGTGCGTCTGGTGGTTCTGTTTTCCATTCCACTGATCTTTGGGAACATATTTCAGCAATTATACTATATTACAGATGCTGTGATCGTAGGTAAATATATTAGTATTCAGGCACTGGCAGCTGTAAACAGCTGTACCTGGATCACCTGGCTTTTAAACGCCATTGCCAGGGATTTTTCCAATACCTTAAGTATTCTGGCTTCCTACAGCGTAGGAGAAGGAGATCAGGAAAAAGTAAAGAAAATCGTTGGAAATGCAGGAACCATTACGCTGCTTCTTTCTCTGTTTCTTCTTATTTTTGTGGAAATGAACCTGGATCTTTTTTTTCGTCTGTTTAAAGTGCAGGCAGAGGTGGTCCAGATGACAGGGGAATACTTTTCCATTATACTTTTGGGAATTCCGTTTGTTTTGATCTATAACGTAGCAGCAGCTCTTTTAAGGGCAGAAGGAAACAGCCAGGTCACCTTTCATTCTGTGGCAGTGGCTACTGTGATCAATGTAATCCTGGATGTGTTATTTATTGTGCATTTAGGCTGGGGGGTAAAAGGTGGAGCTGCCGCTACTGTGATCGCCCAGTTTGTATCCATGGTGATCGCTTTAGTGCCACTGTTTAAAAGTAAAATATTCACCTGGGATCTGTCCTACTGGAGACTGGAGGCAAGTCTGTTAAAACAAATGATTAACTTGTGGCTGCCCATGTTTGTGAACAGTGCAGTAATCACTATTGGTGGAAGCTTCGTGTCACGAAATGTAAATGCCATTGGTCCGTATTTTACAGCGGGAATTTCTTCTGGAACCAAAATATTTACCATGCTGGAATCTCTGATCATGGCTATTCAGACTGGACTGTCTGTGTTTATTGGACAAAATCTTGGCGCAGGATTAAAAGATCGGGTAAAGAGAGGACAGCACCAGGTAGTACTTTTTGGTCTGACACTGGCATTTGTCTTAAATATCCTGGTCCAGAGCCTGGCTCCGGTCCTTGTGGGAATGTTTTTATCACCGTCTGATCCGCTGTATGCCCAGACGCTTCATGTAGCAGTGGCAGATGTGCGGGTAATCACACTGGGAATGTTTATTATGGCGCCTATGTATTTATACAGAATTGCCATTCAGACATTAGGACATCCAAAATACCCTATGTATGCCGGATTTTTACAACTTTTAGCAAGAGTATTTTCCGTTTCTGTGCTGCCTGTGTTTATTGGAGAATACGGATATTATGTAGCAACTGTCTTGGCGTGGGTGGTTACTCTTCCCGTTGTAATGATACCTTATTATAGATATTTAAAATAAAAAGACATAGAGCTTTACTCCTTGTGCATACAATAAATACTGATGGGATCTCTTTGCAGATCTCTGGTTTATAAAATGGAATAGCTGTTAAAAGCAAGGAGTGAGGATATGACAGGTTATCGCAGGTTAATATCGTATATTTATGCTTATGAAGGAGAAGAAAAGGGGAAAAATATCGGTTTTGTAAAGCTGGAGTCCAGAAACGGCCAGTGCCGCCTTAGTGTAAACGTAAAAAAGATATATGCAGGGGGAAATGATATTGGTGTTTATCTGATTGCTTCAGGTCAGGAGATCCCTTTGGGAAATATCTTTATAAGAAATGGCTGTGGCGAGTTCCGCACCATTATAAATGTGGAAAATGTAATGGGGACAGGCAATTCCCTGGATAGCTGCATTGGTCTGGTCATTCATGAAAAAGGGGAAGAATGGCGTGTATACAAGACGGTCTGGGAAGATGCAGTGGCTCAGGCGGCGGAGCTGGAGCTGGCAGAGGCAGCGGAAAAAAAGCCGGATGATACACAGGAACGGGATAAACGGCTGAAAAAGCAGATTGAAGAGCTGAACCGGGAGATCGATGAGGCGGCGAAAGTGGGTGATAATATAGCGGAAAAGGAAAATGTGGAAAAGGAAAGTGCGGCAGAGGAAAATGTGACAGAAGATACAGCACCAGCAGCATCCGGGGCATCGCAAAATACATCTGAACTGGAGCTTCTGCAGCAATTACAGCCGTCTGGAGACCCACCTAAGCAACCATCCGCAGCCCAGTCACCACAACCATCCGCAGATCAGTGGGTGCAGCCATCCGCAGATCGACAAGCCCAGCCATCCATAGCTCAGCCACCCGCAGATCGACAGTCACAGTCCACCATAGGCCAGCCGGTCCAGCCACCTACAGACCAGCAGCCACAGTCACCCCAGTCTTCGTCCAGTCCATTTATCCAAAGCACACAGCAGGAAGAAATCCCCCTTGGCGATCCAAAAGCCTTAGAACATCTGGACGCAGAAGAAGAAAAATGGGGTCCGGAGGTGCTTTGGGACCGTTTCCGGAAACATTATCCCAAAATGCAGGCTTTTGACAGTCCGGGAACTGCTGAAATACTTACGATCCGTCCTCAGGATATAGGGCTTCTTCCAAGAGAAAACTGGGGATACGGCAACAACAGTTTTCTCCTTCATGGCTATTACAACTACCGATATCTGATATTTGCCAGAGTAGGTGATGAAAAACATACCAGGGCACGTTACATACTGGGAGTTCCCGGTCATTACTACAGCAATGAAAAATATATGGCATCTATGTTCGGCTTTCCGCATTTTGTCCTCGCAAAGACTCAGCCGGCCCAGGACGGTCGTTTTGGCTACTGGTATGCGGACGTAAGGATGGAGAATGTGGAGTAAATGTGCTATAATCCAACAGACAGACCGCTTTCGTTTTGAAACTGTATACGCAAATCTGCATCTTCCGTCATTGGACCGGTTATTTACGAAAGGATGCACTGATACAGGAATGCGGGAAATCCAATGAACTTTAGAAAGGTAGATATACTCTATGGATGAAGCCACCCAGAAAGGACTTGCCACCAGACAGCGCCGCTGGGAAGCAAGAAATGAAAAACGCCGCCTGAAAGCTTTAGAAGAAGAGGCGAAAGCTGCAAAAATTAAAGCTGAAGACGAAAAATATATGAAAGAAGCCATTAAGCAGGCAAAAAAAGCAGCCAAAATAGGAGATGTTCCCATTGGTTGTGTCCTTGTAAAAGATGGACAGATCATTGCAAGAGGCTATAACCGGAGAAACGCAGATAAAACGGTTCTTTCCCATGCTGAGGTCACTTCCATTAAAAAAGCCTGTAAAAAAGAAGGGGACTGGCGTCTGGAAGATTGTACACTGTACGTGACTTTGGAACCATGTCCCATGTGCGCCGGTGCCATTGTCCAGGCGAGAATACCAAGAGTGGTCATTGGCTCCATGAACAGCAAAGCGGGCTGTGCCGGTTCCGTTCTCAATTTATTAAAAGAGCCTGGTTTCAATCACCAGGCTCAGGTTGTTACAGGAATATTAGAAGAAGAGTGTTCGGAAATGATGTCAGGCTTTTTTACTGGGCTGAGGAAGAAGAAACATCTTCCGGGAACTCCTTAAAAATACCCCGGATCACAAAAAGTGCCAGTAAAAAAGTGGCAATATCTGCCAGTGGCTGGGCACACTGGATTCCCAGAAGTCCTAAGGATAAAGTCAGAACTATAAGCAGCGGGATCAGGAAAATCCCCTGACGGGCGGTAGATACCAAAGTTGCCCTGAAACCATATCCAATGGACTGAGGCATCATATTACCCATGATCACAGTGCCCTGAAGGGGAAGAGTGAGCAGCTGCATCCGCAGTGCCAGTGTTCCGATCTCAATAACCACCGGATCGTTGCGGCGGAACAGGGAGATGATAGCGTGGGATGCCGGGAAACAGATCACACTGAGCACCAGAAGGATAATGGTACTTATGCGGATACAGAACCAGCAGGCTTTCTTCACACGGTTATAAAGCCCAGCGCCGAAGCAGTAGCTGCATACCGGTTGGAAGCCCTGACCAAAGCCTATGATAACGGAGTTGATAAAGAACATAAAGCGGCTGACAATGGACATGGCTGCAATGGCTGCATCCCCGTAAGGCTGGCACATAAAGTTTAAAAGGATGGTTGCCACGCTGGCAATTCCCTGACGTCCCAAAGATGGGATGCCGCCGTAAATGATCTCACGGTAAATAGCCAGTTTCGGGCGGAATTTGCGTATGCTGATAGAAATACAGCTTTCCTGATGATTGCACATCCATAAAAGGATGCAGAAGCTGATAAACTGGGAAAGTCCTGTAGCTAAAGCAGCTCCGGCAGTGCCCATTCCAAGGGTAAAGATAAACAGCGGATCCAGGGCGATATTTAAAAGACCGCCGATGGTAATACCAACCATGGCATAAGAAGCCTTCCCCTGAAAGCGCAGCAGATTGTTCATAATGAAAGAGCAGATCATAAATGGTGCTGCAATAAAAATATACTGTGCATAGGCTTTAGCATAAGGGGCAATGGTTTCTGTTGCGCCTAAAAGCAGGACGATTTTGTGGATATTAAAGGTAGCTGAAACAGTGATCACCAGTCCCATGATGATGCCGGTAAAAAAGGCAATGGAAACGATCTGTTCTGCCAGTTCCCTCTTACCGGCGCCTAAAGAACGGGTCATGTAATTGCCGCTTCCCATTCCGATCATAAATGCCAGTGCCTGGATGATGGCCATGGCAGAAAAGATAACGCCTACAGCACCGGAAGCACTGGTGCCTAACTGGCTTACAAAAAATGTATCTGCCATGTTGTAGATAGAACTGATCAGCATACTGACAATGGTCGGTGCCGCAAGCTTTGGTATAATGTGGCTGATAGGAGAATGGGCCATTTCATAATACTGGTCATGTTTTTCTTTTGTTTGATTCATGAAAATGCTCCTTATTTGTAAAAATTTGTAAAATCTTATGTAAATTTAAAAGTTTGAAAAAGACTCTGAAGCTTATTATAACAGAGGAAAATATGGATAACAAGATGAATCACTTGACAAAAACACGCCCCACAGGTATACTGGATAAGCATAAATTTGTTATAAAGTTTCCACGCAGCCGGGGAGATAGCGGTGCCCTGTATCTGCAATCCGCTCCAGCAGAGGTGATGCCTTGCCCCGGACCGACCATTGCAAAGCTGCCTTGTGTAAGTGGCGTTGACGTTTGGGTCTTACGCAACGGAAACCTGTGAACCGTGTCAGGGCAGGAATGCAGCAGCACTAAGCAGGACCTTTCGTGTGCCGTAAGGCAGCCTGGACTGAGTTAACTGCATGAGTAACGTTTGTGATGCCGGTACAAAGCAAGGCGCGTGGATCTCTAACTTATAAATTCAAACCTGCAGGTTTTGGAAAGATCATTCCATTATCTGCGGGTTTTTTGCTGTCTAAAACAAGCTAAAATCCAGATTCTGTTCATTTATTATTATCCGTTGCAGTTCATTTATGCGCTGGTTTGAATGAGAAAATGCGCTTGCCCCTTGAAAACCTTTGCGCTATAATTACAAAATGGGTATAATAGAATCATTCTTATGGGCAACAACGAAAAATCCAGATTTCTGATTATGGAGGAAATGCGATATGAGAAGAATAGGTATCTTAACAAGCGGCGGTGATTGCCAGGCATTAAATGCGACTATGCGAGGTGTGGCAAAGTCCCTATACAATATGCTGGATGATGTGGAGATCATCGGATTTGAAGACGGATATAAAGGCCTTATGTATGCAGATTATCAGATTATGAAACCAGCGGATTTTTCCGGTATCCTTACTCAGGGCGGAACCATTCTGGGAACATCCCGACAGCCATTTAAACAGATGCGCCTTCCGGATGAAAATGGCCTGGATAAGGTTGAAGCCATGAAACATACCTATAAGAAACTGAAATTAAGCTGTCTGGTGGTATTAGGCGGAAACGGAAGCCAGAAGACTGCCAATATGCTCAGCGAGGAAGGCTTAAATGTAGTATCTCTTCCAAAGACCATTGATAATGACCTTTGGGGAACAGATATGACCTTCGGATTCCAGAGCGCAGTAGATGTGGCAACCAATGCCATTGACTGTATCCATACAACAGCCGCTTCCCACGGAAGAGTTTTTATTGTAGAAGTTATGGGACATAAAGTTGGCTGGCTTACCTTATATGCAGGACTTGCAGGCGGTGCGGATATTATCCTTCTTCCAGAGGTACCCTATGATATTCAGGTAGTCTGCGATGCCATTACAAAGCGGACTAAAGCTGGAAAACGTTTTTCTATTCTTGCAGTGGCAGAGGGGGCTATTTCAAAAGAAGATGCTGCCATGTCTAAAAAGGAATTAAAAGAAAAGAAGAAAAGCGGCGTTGTCTATCCATCTGTTGCATACGAGATCGGAGCACGCATCCAGGAAGTTACAGGCAGTGAAGTGAGAGTCACCGTTCCGGGCCATATGCAGCGGGGAGGAGAGCCGTGTCCATATGACCGTGTGCTGGCAACCAGACTGGGCGCTGCAGCAGCAGAGCTTATTATAAATGAAGAATATGGCTATATGGCAGCTGTAAAGAATAATGAGATCACCAAAGTGCCATTATCAGAAGTGGCCGGAAAATTAAAGACTGTAGATCCAGACTGCTCCATGATCAGGGAAGCAAAACGGATCGGTATCAGCTTTGGTGATGAGTAATAGTGATCAGTAAAAGCAAGGAGTAAGAAAATGTCGTATACGGCATTATATAGAAAATGGCGTCCTGTCTCTTTTGAAGATGTAAAGGGACAGGACCCTATTGTCCAGACCTTAAAAAACCAGATAACATCAGAGCGCATTGGCCATGCATACCTGTTTTGCGGGACAAGAGGTACTGGTAAGACCAGTATTGCGAAAATATATGCAAGAGCGGTCAACTGTGAGCATCCGGTAGACGGAAGCCCCTGTAATGAATGTGCCTCCTGTAAGTCCATTTTAGCAGGCACCTCCATGAACGTAGTGGAGATCGATGCGGCTTCCAATAATGGCGTGGAAAATATCCGTGATATCAGGGAACAGGTGCAGTATCCGCCTACAGAAGGAAAATACAGAGTCTATATCATCGATGAGGTACACATGTTATCCATTGGTGCATTTAATGCTTTATTAAAGACTCTGGAAGAGCCGCCATCTTATGTGATCTTCATACTGGCAACGACTGAAGTCCATAAAATCCCAATCACCATTCTTTCTAGGTGCCAAAGATACGATTTTAAGAGGATTTCCCTGGAGACCATTGCAGGAAGACTTCGCCAGCTGACAGAAGCGGAGCACATTGAGACCGAAGATAAGGCCCTTATGTACATTGCCAAGGCAGCAGATGGTTCCCTGCGAGATGCCCTAAGCCTTTTGGACCAGTGCGTAGCTTTCCACTATGGAAAACTTCTGACTTATGAAAATGTACTGGATGTCCTTGGGGCAGTAGATTCCGGTGTGTTCAGCAGCATGTTCAATGCTGTGATCGAAGGACGTACTAAAGACTGTATTACACAGTTGGAGGAGATCGTGATCCAGGGCCGTGAATTAGGCCAGTTTGTCACTGATTTTATCTGGTATCTGCGAAATCTGCTGCTAGTCCAGAGCACAGATGATGCAGAAGTCCTTTTGGACATGTCAGAAGAAAATTTAAAACAGTTAAAAGAAGATTCCACAAAAACAGATGGAAATACATTGATGCGCTATATCCGTGTGCTTTCTGAGCTTTCCAACCAACTGCGTTATGCCAGCCAGAAGCGTGTTATGGTGGAAGTTGCCCTGATCAAGCTGACCAGACCGTCTATGGAGCCGGATATGGATTCTGTTCTCCAGCGGTTAAAGCAGTTAGAGGCAGCTGTAGAAGATCTGGAGGCAGGTGGATTTATGCCAAAAGCAGGTATGCCGCCCCAGGTGGGAATGTTACCGGCAAATGTAGGTATGCAGGGAGCGCAGCCCCAAATGGCGGCTATCCCGGTGCAGGCAGCAGGCACGCCGGGTGTTCCATCAGGAAATGCTTCTGAAGCAGCAGGCATTGTCCCGCCAAACCAGGTCAGTCTTCCACCGGCCCAGTTAGAGGACTTAAATCTTATCAGAAATGAATGGGCGAAGATCATACGGAGCGCAGGAGGCAGTGCAAGAGCCTGCTTCAGGGATACAGTGGTAGAACCTGGTGGAGAAGGCTGTCTTACCATTGTATTTCTTGACTCTATGAGCTATGATATGGGAAGGCGTCCTACTGTAATAGGCCAGTTAGAACAGCTGGTCCAGGATAATTATGGAAAATCCATTTATTTTAAGACCCGGCTGGCCGGACGTGGAGAGCGCTTAGATACCATATACGTTACAAAAGAAGATTTAGAAGATAAGATCCATATGGATATTACGTATGAAGATTAAAAATTAAGAAAAATTCAAAATGATCATGAGGAGGAACGCACCATGGCAAAACGTGGCGGATTCCCAGGCGGTATGCCGGGAAATATGAACAATATTATGAAGCAGGCACAGCGTATGCAGCGCCAGATGGAAGAGACAACAAAGGAACTGGAAGAGAAGGAATACACAGCAGCAGCAGGCGGCGGTGCCGTTACTGTAACTGTATCTGGTAAAAAAGAGGTAGTTTCCATTAAATTATCAGAAGAAGTAGTAGATCCGGATGATATTGAGATGCTGCAGGATCTGATCGTGGCAGCAACTAATGAAGCATTCCGCCAGATGGAAGCTGCAAACAGCGAAGCTATGTCCAGACTTACAGGCGGACTGGGCGGCGCCTTAGGCGGAGGCTTTCCGTTCTAATGGATTATTACAGCAGTCAGATCAGCAAATTGATCGAAGAATTATCTAAGCTTCCGGGAGTGGGAGCAAAGTCTGCTCAGCGCCTTGCCTTTCATATTATCAATATGCCGAAAGAGCAGGTAGATGAACTGGCCGGCGCCATGACCGGTGCCAGAAATAATGTACGTTACTGCAAAGAATGTTTTACACTGACGGACAAAGAACTTTGTCCTATCTGCAGCAGTGACAAGAGAAATCATAAGACTATTATGGTAGTGGAAAATACCAGGGATCTGGCGGCCTATGAAAAGACCGGGAAATACAACGGAGTATATCATGTGCTCCATGGCGCTATTTCACCTATGTTAGGGATCGGGCCGAATGATATTAAATTAAAGGAACTGATGCACCGCCTTCAGGCAGATGTGGAAGAAGTGATCATTGCCACAAATTCCAGTCTGGAAGGTGAAACTACGGCTATGTATATCAGCAAGCTGATAAAGCCAACAGGCATTAAAGTCACCAGGATCGCCAGCGGGGTGCCGGTTGGCGGAGATCTGGAGTATATTGATGAAGTAACTCTTTTAAGAGCACTGGAAGGCAGAATAGAGCTGTAGCTGCGGGGAAAAGCACAGGGAGATACAAAAAAGATGGATAAATACGAGTTTAATATTAAAGTTGAGCAGATTAAAAAACTGATCAACAAAAGCGATTATGAGACAGCTATGAAGATCGCGGATACCATTGATTGGAGAAGAGTCCGCAATGTAAATATTTTGTCTATGGTTGCAGGCATTTATGAGAAAAATGGAGAGTTCCAGGAAGCAAAAGATATCCTGCTTCTGGCCTTCGAACGTGCGCCTATTGGAAAACGCCTGCTTTATAAATTGTCAGAGCTGGCATTAAAGGAAGGCAGTATAGAAGAGGCGGAGGACTATTATAAGGAATTCTGCGACCTGGCTGCAGATGATGCGCGTCAGTATATTTTAAGATATATGATCTTAAAGGCCAAAGGTGCACCTGCAGAACAGCTGATCCATACCTTAGAGCAGTATTGCAATGCAGAGCTGGATGAAAAATGGATGTATGAGCTGGCAGAATTGTACAACAAGACTGGAATGGAGCAGCTTTGCGTTATGACCTGCGATAAGATCATGCTTATGTTTGGTCTTGGAAAATATGTAGATAAGGCTATGGAGTTAAAGCTTCAGTATGCACCGTTGAATAAGTACCAGATGGATCTGGTAGAAAATAAAGACAAATATGAAGCAAAATTAAAGGCAGTAGAGCAGGAATACCGCCAGGGCACATCCTTTGTTCAGCCTGTAGAAAATACAGACCGCCGTCAGCTGGATCGTGAAGAAGAGGCAGAAGATGAGATGGTCTATGCAGAAGAAACACAGGATCAGGATGCTGGCTATGAGCAGGAATATCCGGAGGAAGAAGAACCGGAAGAATATGAAGAAGAGTTTACGGAAGAACCGGTACGGGAACCTGCAGTTACCATTCAGGAAGATGATGTGACAGAAGAGGAACCAACATCAGAAAAAGCGGAAGCTGGTGAAGATAGGGAAGCTGTTTCGGAAGAAGAACAGGTTTCTGAAGATGAGGCTATTTATGAGACAGCTGCCGCAGATGAAGATATCCGTGCCCGTTTCCATGAAGCTCAGGCACAGGAAAATCTTGCGAGAGAAATGTCAAAATTATCTGTTACAGCTATGGAAGAAGATATTCCGGAAGATGAAATGGCACAGACAAGAGCTCTTGCAGATATCAGAGAGATCCGCAAAGGTCCGGTTTACACAGGCTCCAACCATCTGATGATCGAGGCTGAGGTTCCTGAAAAAGGGCTGGAACTGGCTATTGAAGCATTGCGCAAGGTACATAAAGAAACCGGTGTAAAAAACCAGGCTGCAAAGATCTCCGGGGAAAAATTAAACCGCAGAGGTGTATTTGCCCTGGCTGATAAACTGACAGGAAAGGACCTGATCATCGAAAAAGCAGGTGATATGACAGAAGCCATTCTTCAGGAATTAAACCAGCTGATGGCAAGAGATGAGACAGGAATGAATGTTGTCCTGATCGATACTGCAAAGCGTTTAGAAGAACTTCACCGGGTATATCCGGGGCTTGCAAAACGTTTTGAATGCATTGGTACTTCTGACAGTATCAAAGCAAAAAAAGCAGAAAAACAGCCTGTTAAAGCGGCAGAGCCTGTAAGAGAAATGAAGCCGGCAGCTGCTGTAAAACCACAGGCACCGGCAGCTAAAATCCCAGAAGCCACAAAGAAGGTACAGCTTTCTGAAAGGCCGGCAGTAAAGCCGCAAATGGTTCAAAAATCACCTGAAAAACCAGTTGAAAAAACTGTTGGGACAAAGCAGGCTGTAAAACCAGTTCCACAACCGGAAAAGAAACAGGCTGCAAATCCACAGGCTCAGAAACGTATGGTACAGGCGCCGGTAGTAAAAGAACCAAAGCATCCGGCAGAAGAGCCAAAAGAAGTGGAAATGGATATTGATGAGTTTGCAAAATATGCCTGCCAGTATGCTGGAAAGATCGATTGCAGCATCTCCGGTAAGAGCATGCTGGCTCTCTATGAGCGCATTGAGATCATGGAAGAAGATGGAATTGCACTCACAAAAGCAGAGGCAGAAAATCTGATCGAAGAGGCGGCAGACAGAGCAGAAAATCCATCTTTCTTTAAGAAACTCACAGGTATTTTCTCTTCAAAATATGATAAAGAAGGACTCCTGATACTGAAGGAGGAACATTTCTTATGAAAACAATAAAATTGATCGCTCTGGATCTGGATGGAACCCTTTTAAACATGGAGAAAAAGGTTCCTCAGGGAAATTATGAGGCTTTAAAGCAGTGTGAGGCGGCAGGTATCCAGATCGTACCGGCTACAGGAAGAGGCGTAGGCGGTATTCCGCCTATGATCCGGGAGCTTCCAGGGGCAAACTATGCCATTACTACCAACGGGGCGGTCATAGCGGATCTGAAAACCAATAAGGCTATCCGGACCTGCGAACTTTCCAATGAAATGGTCCAGCGCATTTTGAATATTGCAAAAAAATATCATTCCGCAACAGATCCCTTCATTGACGGAAGGGCCATTACCCAGCCTTCTTCCATTGATCATATGGATGAATTTGGTCTCAGTCCACAGATGCAGAAACTGATCCGCGATACCAGGGAAGTAGTTCCGGATGTAATGGAATACGTAAAAACTACAGGTGCTCAGGCAGAAAAGATCAATATTTTTATGGCTGATCTGGAAGAAAGGGAAATCCTGCGTAAAGAATTAATGGCAATGTCGGAGCTTTCTATCAGTTCTTCTATGTATAATAACCTGGAAGTAAATGCAAAAGGTGCTGATAAGGGATCAGCGCTGTTGTGGCTTGCAGATCATCTGGGTATTTCCAGAGAAGAAACAATGGCCTTTGGAGATGGGGAAAATGATATTCCTATGATCAAAGCTGCTGGTATTGGTGTAGCCATGGAAAATGCCCTGGATACAGTAAAAGAAGCAGCAGATACCATTACTCTCAATAATGATGAGGATGGTGTGGCAGCTGCAATCAGAAAATTTATATTTGGATCAAGTGAAGAATGATGACAGAACATTGGTTATCCATCGCAGCAGGTATTTTTTTAGTGGGGACGATGCTATATGGTCATTACCGGGGCCTGCTGCGTCAGTGCGTTTCCTTAGGAGCACTGATATTAACAATCATCACGGTAAAAATAGCAACGCCCTATGTGGCTGATTTTATAAAAGCAAATCCTGCGGTAAGGGAAAATGCAGCTGATTTTATTATTGAAGTATCCGGATGGGAGCCGCCTGCAGAAGATGCAGGCGTTTTACCGGCAGCACAGCGTATGGCTATTGAAAAAATGAAGCTGCCGCAGTCTGTAAAAAATGTATTACTGGAAAATAATAACAGCGAATTTTATAAACTGTTAGGAGTGGATCGCTTCGAAGAGTATATCAGCACCTGTCTTGCAGACATGCTGATCAATACAGTGGGATCTGTCCTGGTATTTGCGGTTAGTTATGTAGCGATCCATCTGGTCATACGATGGCTGGATCTTTTGTCAAGACTTCCCATATTATGTGGCTTAAACCAGATGGCCGGAGGTGTTGTGGGATTGGCTGAAGGTTTCCTGATCTTATGGATCGCAGGCTTTGTTCTCAGCTTTTTTACAGAAACACCTGTGGGTCAGATGCTGGAAGAACAGATAAATAAAAGCATATGGCTTTCTCTGATATACCGTTATAATCTTATGAACCTGCTGTTAGGCGGATTGATAAAGGGGATTTTATAGCTGATCCGTGTACAGTTACAGTGCAGGATGAAAATGATTGAAATAAAATCTACAATAAAAATAAATGGCCAGGAAGCGTGTCTATTTAAACGTTCCCTGACCATTTATTTTATATTAATGTTAGTACATCGTTTTCGAAATGACTGTACTACACACTTGTCTGCGAATCTGGTTGCGCAGGACTAAAAAACTCAGCGCAGCCCACTGCACCTGTGTCTTTAAACCATACACCCGGATCCGCATCCTACGCGATCAGTACAGTTATTTACAAAACGATGTGCTGTTTATCCTTTCCTGAAAAACAAGATAAATACTTGAAAAAACAGCAATGTATAGAGCTGGAAAAATTGTGTAAAAAAATCTACAAATCCTCTTGACAATAGCGGGGTATAATGTTATATTATAGTTCCGTTGTGAAAACAATGGCTCAAATAAAGAATTTGAGAAAAATAAAAAAGTTGTTGACAAAGGCAATGATACATGATAAACTGATTGAGTTGCTGATGAGCAACAAAAAATAATTTAAAAAGTTCTTGACAAGCACAAAAGGTTATGATAAAATAATCAAGCTGTTGAAAACAAGACAACAAAGAACCTTGATAATTGAAGATTAAACAGTATGTAAAACCCTGAAAATTCAGAAAATAAAAGGTCTGGTTTAGACCTTTGGATTTGAGAAAATTCAGAACAAAAACCAAGTAATGAAGGTTTAGGATAAATTAGCCAAGCTAAGTAATCCGGACCTGGAATCAACTTTTAACATGAGAGTTTGATCCTGGCTCAGGATGAACGCTGGCGGCGTGCTTAACACATGCAA
>UQJF01000003.1 GCA_900541315.1 uncultured Clostridium sp.
AAGCACGTAGCAATTCGGTATCAGAGGGGTCAAAATACCTTTTGACCCCAACATCATCATATTCAGTCTTTCATGTCCTCTAACAGCTCTGCGGCCAGGAAGACCAGACTGCCCAGAAACACAAAAATATCGCCAAGATTGAATATCACATTTTTAAGACGCTTAAACTCAATAGAAAAATAGTCCACTACATAACCTTTTACCAGGCGGTCATACAGATTGCTGATGGCGCCTCCTAAAACCATGGAAAGGCCGATCTTCTGGGCCACACAGCCCTTTTTTGTAAAAAGAGCCGCCAGTGCGCCTGCAGCTGCAGATGTGACCGCCAGGGGAATACCTTTTACAAGCTGGGGGCGCTCTTTCATAAAGCCAAAGGGAAAACCTGGATTATAGCTTTTATGAATGCGTATAAAACCTTTCGTGCCAGGAAGATCTCTGGGAAATTCTTCAGCGCCTTCCCGTTCTATTTCGTCTTTTATAAATAAGTCAAGAGCGGCAATGCCGCCTGTAAGCCATGGTAAGAACATATTTTGGTCCGTCCTTTCTTGTAAGATCGACTTATGGATACACATTTTCCGTATTTTTCTGCCTGCTTTTATTTTACTATAATCTCCCTATCACGTCCAGTTATACAGGCAATGTTCATAACCCTAAGATCCAGTACATTTCCATGAAAACAAGGGGCAGTACAGCCGCAATATACATATGATCCCCATTTATCCCATATACTTACAACAACACAGCTTTACAGAAAGGCACTTCCATGCCCTCATGCACCTTAAATCCTGCTTCTGAAGAAGTGGCAGACTTTATCTATCGCTTCGGCTCCCTGCAAAATAACCTCCGCGACCCGGAACAATTTCCCTGTGTAGACTATGTGAGCAATGATTATGCCATTTTTTATACTCCTTTAAACGAAGCGCTTCCGGTCTCCCTGGAACGTTATCCTTACTACAGCATCCCCGGTCTTTTTACCCTTTTAGACGACTCTGCCATGGAAGCTTCCGGTATTCTGGCAGCTTTACAGACACCAGCTCTTTCTAATATGGGCAAAGGCGTTCTCGTCGGCATCGTAGATTCCGGCATTGACTATACCAGCCCTGCTTTCAGAAATGACGACGGCACCACCCGCATCCTTGGGATCTGGGATCAGACACTGCCGGAGGACACTTCTGTTCCGACTTCCGGTGTACCTGACTATTATCCCATGGGCGGTGCTTCTTATGGAACGGAATTTACCAGAGAAGATATTAATTCAGCCCTTGCATCTGATGATCCATTTTCCCTTGTGCCGTCAAAAGATGCCAATGGCCACGGCACCTATTTAGCCGGCCTTGCAGCAGGAAGATCATTTCCCCTGCAAAATTTTACAGGTGCTGCCCCTATGTCAGACCTTGCCATAGTAAAATTAAAGCCCGCAAAAAAATATCTGCGGGACTATTACCTGATCCCCGAAAAAGCAGATGCTTTTCAGGAAAACGATATTATGATGGGTATTAAATACCTGCGGGTCCTTGCAGACCGGTTCCGCCAGCCCCTTGTTATACTTCTTGGTCTTGGAAGCAATTACGGCAGTCATACCGGCAGTTCCCCCTTAAGTCAGGTAGCCCAGAATTACGGGGGATTTTTCGGCATTGCCACTGTGATCGCAGCGGGAAACGAAACAGGGCTTGCCCACCACTACGCAGGAAGGCTTTCCGCTGACACCTCTTATGAGGATGTAGAACTGAGGGTTGGAAAAAAAGAAGCAGAACGGGGATTTATCCTGGAGCTGTGGTCCTCTGCCACAGAACTTTATACAGTAGGCTTTGTTTCTCCCGGAGGAGAGCGGATCAACCGCATCCCTATTTTAGCTAACAATGAAACCAGGATCCCATTTTTACTGGAAAACACTACAGTCACTGTAAATTATGAGCTGATCGAAGCAGGAAGTGGCAGCCAGCTGGTATCCATGCGCTTCGAAAAGCCCTCTGCAGGTATCTGGACGATCCGTGTATACAATACACAGTTTCTCACAGGAGATTACCACATGTGGCTGCCGGTCCAGGGCTTTATCTCTGATGAAACAGTATTTTTAAAACCAGATCCATCCAATACCATCACTGTACCTGGAAACTCCCGTCTCCCTATTACAGTAGGTGCATATGATCACAGGAATAACAGTATCTACATCCACTCCAGCCGCGGCTACATCAGCAGGGATTCTGTAAAACCGGATCTGGCAGCACCGGGAGTAGACGTACTTGGACCTGCCAATACCTCAGTCCATTCCGGTATCCTAAAAAACACACAGACATTCACCCACCGCACCGGTACCAGCGCTGCCGCTGCTATTACTGCCGGAGCAGTGGCCAATCTTTTAAACTGGGGCATTGTAATGGGAAATTACCCCACAATGAGCGAAGCCTCTATTAAAAGCTACCTCATCCGGGGCGCATCCAGAAATCCGTCCCTTTCCTATCCCAACAGGGAATTTGGGTATGGTACTCTGGACCTGCTGCAGACCTTTCTCAAGTTGCGGGAATAACAGAGAGATCGGTTTACATCTGACGCATCTGGATCAGAGGGCCGCCTTTCTTCTCCAGATAAGGTCTTGTGACTACCACAGACCCAATATTCGGATCTTTTGGTATCTCATACATAATATCCAGCATAAATTCTTCCAGGATGGCCCTCAAAGCCCTTGCGCCGGTCCCACGCTTTAATGCTTCCTCTGCGATCCAGGAAAGGGCATCATCTTCAAACACCAGCTTCACCTCATCCAGCGCCAGAAGCTTCTCATACTGGAGCAGGATAGCATTCTTTGGCTCCTTTAAAATACGGATCATCATATCCTTATCCAGCCCCTTTAAAGTAACAGTCACAGGCAAACGTCCTAAAAACTCCGGTATCATGCCAAAGGTGCGCAGATCTTCATTGGTCACATGGCTCAGGATATCAGGATCATTGTCATAGCTGTCTTTCAAAGCAGCTCCAAAGCCCATGGAAGACTTCCTGGTCAGGCGCTCCTTAATGATATTTTCCATATCAGGGAACGCGCCGCCACAGATAAACAGGATATTATCCGTATTTACAGTAGCCATAGGTGTCATGGCATTCTTCTGGTTGGAACCTACCGGCACTTCTACTGTACTGCCTTCCAGAAGCTTTAACAGCTCCTGCTGCACAGATTCGCCGCTTACATCCCTGGTGTTGGTCTGCTTTTTCTTGGCTATCTTATCGATCTCATCAATAAAGATAATACCTTTTTCCGCACGCTTTACATCATTTCCCGCAGCTGCTAAAAGCTTGGAAACAACACTTTCAATATCATCGCCAATATATCCGGCCTCTGTAAGGGAAGTCGCATCTGCAATTGCCAGAGGCACATCTAAAAGCTTTGCCAAAGTCTTTACCAGATAGGTTTTTCCGCTTCCTGTAGGTCCGATCATTAAAATATTGGACTTTTCGATCACAACACCATCCGGATCCGTTCCGCCTAAAAAGGCACGTTTATAATGGTTATAAACCGCCACAGCCATAACCTTCTTTGCCTTGTCCTGGCCAATCACATATTCATCCAGTTTTCCCTTGATAATATGGGGTGCCGGAATATCCTTCATAGTCAGCTGCTTTTCCGGCTCCTTCTTCTTTTTTAATTTCTGCCGCTGGGGGATCTCATTTACCGGCGGCATCTGGGTGAGATCACTGAAATTCATGCCCATATAAGGCATATTTGGCATGTTTGGCATTTTAGAAAAATCCATACCGCCTTTTGTCACTGTATCAAAAGCCTTCTGCATACAGTCATGGCACAGGCACATGCCACCTGGCATAGTTATCATCGGTCCCGCTTTGCTCTCCGGTCTGCGGCACATGTAGCAGATCTTTTCGTAATTATCTGCATTATCACTGCTGCCATGAGCAGCCTTATCTTTATCCTGACTGCCATGGGCAGTCTTATCCTTATCCTGAATATCCTTCAGGTCTTCATCTTCAAAATTCTTATCTTCCACCATTTTTCTCCTTACTGCTTGCCACTTACCACAGTTCCCGGCAGTCCGGTCAGTGTTACAGGGATCTGTATTTCCTTATACTGGCCATCTTCCTGGCGCTGTACCAGCAATTCTATGGTTTCGCCTGCTTCATAGCCTTTTAAGAGCTTCTGCAATTCCTGCATGCTCTTTACAGTCATTCCATCTAATTTAGTAATGATATCCTTTTCCCTGAGCTGGGAATCAGCTGCCGCCCCGTCTTTCAGTATCTTGTATACATAAACACCCTTTGGCATACCAAAAGCAGCTGCTGCATCCTCATCCACAGTAGTTCCCTGTATTCCCAGATAGCCCCGCTTTTCTTCCGCGACCTCAGAACGTGTTTTCCTGTTCATCAGTTCATCTAAAATATCCTGAACACCGGAAACAGGAATGGCATAACCAATGCCTTCTACCTCTGTAGATGAATATTTAGCCGCATTAATGCCAATAACCTCTCCCTTCATATTCAGGAGAGCACCTCCGCTGTTTCCAGGATTAATAGCTGCGTCTGTCTGAAGCAGCACTCTTGCATTACCATCGGAAGTCTTTATTTCCCGGTTCAGCGCGCTTACATAGCCTACTGTAACAGACTGTCCATATCCAAGGGCATTTCCAATGGCGATCACTCCCTGACCAACCTTTAAGCCATCTGAATCTCCCAGCCTTGCAACTGATATCTTCTCTTTCGTTTCCTGTGGAATCTGATCCAACGGAACAGAAATAACTGCCAGATCTGTATCTGTGTCCGTTCCCTTTACAGCTGCATCTACTGCTGCATCATCCACAAAGGTGATCTTTAAGGACACTGTATCCTGTACCACATGATTGTTAGTAACAATCAAAAGCTCTGTATCGTTTTCCCCGATAATAATACCGGAGCCGCTGCTTGGCACTTCATAGGACTGGCTTCCGCCTCCAAAAAACCAGCCAAATCCAAAATCCGGCATCTGGTAAACTGCTGTACTGGCAACTGCCACTACCGCAGGCATGGCCTCTTCTACCACCTGTGAAACATCTGTAGCCGGTGCCGGGACTGTTGGCGCTTCAGGAAGGATCCCCGGTACATTTCCACCTGGAAATGGCTCAGGCAGCAGTTCTTCTCCCTGTTCAGGCAGTTTCTCATCTGATGAAACAATGGCAAAAAACTGGGAAACCATTCCGGAAGATGCGATCTGTACACCTGTCATCACTGTTCCTGCCACAGTTCCAAAAAGGACTGCCGAAAGAACGATCCATGCCGTCTTTTTCAATAAACTGTTTTTCCTCATGTATGTTCGTCTTCCCTTCTTAAAAAACTAACGGACATGTCACCTGAGGGTGACATCATCATTTTATACTGAATCTATCATTTCAGCAAGTGCAGAATATGGAAGTAAAAAAAGAGATCCCGCAGACCATACTTTCGCGGAATCTCTTCATTTATCCTTTACAGCCCAGACATATGCCGGTCTATAACATCTATTCTCACACTCACATCAGGCTGCCGGTACGATCATCGCTCCCGGACCGCCTGTATTCTCTTCCTGAATGCTGTTTTCAGGGCTGAACTGTGAAGCTGCTGTTGTCTCACGGCTTCCAGGACCAACTGCTTTGGTTGCAGCCTCTGTTGTTGCCGCTTCTGTAGCAGGTGAAGGTGACAAAGTACCGCTTGGAACTGTAGGCTTTAAACCTTCACTGGATTCTCCCGGATGAGGCGCCTTTGTGGTCTCTCCCGGATGTGCCTGGCTGGTCTCACCTGGATGCAACGAGCTTTCAGAGCTGTGTCTGCTGGTCTGTGGAATATAATCTTCCGGCGGATCGATCACATTTCCATCCTCATCTGTTTCATACTCAAAATCAGTTTCGCCGTCAATGATGCTCTCATCCACAGCTGAGGTGCTTTCATTGTTCGTATCAGAAGAAGAGCTGCTTTCTGAATTATCCTTCTGTGTACTCTTTTCATCTGTTTTGGCTTCTGTTTCCTTTGGAGTATAACCACCACCGGTTCCAACATCACCAACTGGCTTTCCTTCCTTGTAAAGACCTGTGTCAGATGCGATCTGTGCACTGATCTTCTTTACCATATCACTTGGTGTGTAATTCTCATCATTAAAGAGGAACTTATGAAGAGAGATCACGTTGCTCTCCAGTGTCTGCGGGATAACACAGTCACCCTTTTTCCCCATAGTCACATCACTTCTTGCCTCAGGGAATCCTGCTGTCTCTCCAATATGATAACGGGTCAGGTTCTTTGCTGCCGGGATCACATCATCCAGAGTGACACTGCTTAAGATCTGTGGGAATACAACTTCCATTACATTATTAACAACTGAGAAATTTGCCTTTTTAAGCTTGTCAAAGCTTAACTGGATGATCTTTCTCTGACGTTCAGTTCTTGCAAAGTCTGTATCCATTTTCCTAAGACGTGCATAGGCAACTGCCTGGATGCCATCTAAATGGTTTGGTCCGGCGCTCTTTAACTGGTAAGAACCAACACCGGTAGAATTTACAGTCTCTGTAATATAGGCATTGATATAGTAGAACTCTGCCTTGCTCAGCTCTACGTCCACACCGCCTAAAATATTAATAGCATCTGCCACTGCCTTCCAGTTAAAGGTAGCATAATCATCGATCTCCAGATCCAGGTTCCTATTTAAGGCCTCTACTGCCTGCTTTGGACCGCCTCTGAAATATGCCTGATTGATCTTATTATAGCCGTTCTTATCATCCACGTTCAGATAAGTATCCCTAAAAAGGCTGACTAATTTAATCTCGCCGGTTTCCTGGTTGATATTGCAGATAATGATAACGTCGGACATATTTCCTTTTCCAACAGAACTGTCACGGCTATCCACGCCAAACAGTGCTACCGTCCAGTAGCCCCTCATTGCCTGCTCTTTTTCCATGGAAATATAGGGGTTAGTCATATCTGCCTTATTAAACTCTGTATCTGTCTGCATCAGAGACATCATACGCTTTCCATACCAGCCTGCGCCGATAAGGGCCAGGGCAATGATCTCGGCCACAATAAAAATGATAATCGTCCTTAAACGGCTCTTTCCGGCCCCGGCAGCTGTCCTGCTGCCTCTTCCTGTACTGCCTCTTCCTATGCTTCTTCCTGTGCTGTCTGTCCCTGAAGTTCTGCCTGTGCGTCCGGAAGATGGGTATTTCCTTCCTTCTTTTCTGCGGCTGCGTCCTCTTTTCAGTTCGTCATCCGTCTCAAATTCGTTGTCAAAATCGTGATTCATGTACATTTCCTCATTGTAATGGTAACGGTTTTCGCTATGCGCTGTATCAGTGATCAGTAGGCATTCTTATTAATAAAGCCCTTGAATATAGTCAGGAACATGATCTTAAAATCAAATCCCAGACTCCAGTTTTCAATATAATACAGATCGTGTTCGATCCTCTTTGTAATAGAAGTATCACCCCTGTAACCATTGACCTGTGCCCATCCTGTAAGACCCGGTCTTACCTGGTGCTTGATCATATAACGTGGGATCTCTTCCTTAAACTTTTCTACAAAAAGAGGCCGCTCCGGTCTTGGGCCTACCAGACTCATATCCCCGATGAGGATATTAAAAAACTGAGGCATCTCATCAATGCTTGTCTTTCGTATAAAACGTCCAACCGGAGTAACCCGTGGATCATGTGGAGTAGTCCACTGCTTTTTCTCCTTGTTTGGATCCTGGACTTCCATGGAACGGAATTTAAACATTTTAAAAGGACGGTTGTGCAGTCCGATGCGCTCCTGACTGTAAATGACCGGTCCCGGAGAAGTGATCTTGATCAGTGCTGCTGTGATCAGCATAAGGGGTGAAAACAGAGTGATTCCAAAGAGTGCCCCGAAAATATCCACACAACGCTTTACCGTAGCATTAAATACATTGGTCAGCGGCACATGGCGGATATTGATCACAGGAAGTCCCTGAAGATCTTCCATATAAGGGATCGTAGGGATAATATTATTGTAATCCGGAATAAATTTCGTATGCACGCCGGATTTTTCACAGGCTGCTACGATCTGTTCCAGATTTGCGTACTCACCGATACTTAATGTAATAACGATCTCATCTAATGTATTGGCAGCAAGAAATGTCTCCAGATCGGAGATCGGTCCTAAAACCGGGATCTTCTTATAAACATAGCCTGGATCTTTATGGTCATCCAGGATCCCCTGGATGTGGTATCCCCATTCCGGATTTAAGGATACCCGGTCAATAAAACCTTCTGCCGCACGGCTGTAACCGATCATAAGCACATGCTTCTGATTATAGCCATTGGTACGCAGAGAGCGTAAAAACAGACGGATCGCCAGTCTCTCTCCTGCCAGAAGAAGAATATTCAAAGCAAAAAACACCAGGAGCATTCTGGTCGAGAAATACCCCAGATGAACAATAAAGCTTCGTCCGCCGAAAAGGATCAGCGTAAAAAGCATCAGACCAATCACATTTGCCTTACAGATATTGGCAAATTCGACCCGTCTTCCCTGGATGCGTTTGGGTACATACAGGTGAAAGCAGCCGTTTAAGATCAGATAAACAGGAACAATAAATATAAGAGCCACAAAATAAGGCCCCGGCTCAAGGGTGGCTCCCCTTAAAGGCACCACCTTACCGCTGACGATAATAAACCATGCCAGCACATAGGCTGCTGCTGTCACCATTGCATCCAGAAGCACCTGAACATGGTTCAGGCTTTTCTGGTTATCTTTAATCATTGTATATCACCTTTTGTTGGATTCCTGGTCCGCTCATTTTCCCGGTCGGGGAAAATAGCTGTTCATTCAAAACATTATACATGATACATTCCCATTATTCCATAGCTTTTCTCTTAAAATTATAATAAAATTTGTGCTTCTTGTTTTCATGAATGATGGAAACAAGAAGATGTAATGGCTGAACTCACAATTTTGCCGCCTGTCTCGCCAAAAATTCCCGGATATACAGCAGGGTTCCGGTACATAACCCCCACTCAATAGCCAAATAATTTTTCAGATGCTTCTTATCATATTTCACTTTTCTGCACTGTTTTGCAGTTTTAAATCCCTCTTTTAAACCGTCAATGTAATCCTTCCCAAAGCCGATCTTCCTGAAAAAAGCATATTTTACCAGGATCCCAAGTCCCAGGGGAAGACTGTTTAATACCAGCTGGAAAAGGGGCATGTTTTTATAATTCAGATACACATTATTCCTTGCTGCCAGCCGCACCTTAAAGGAATTATAGCGGGAACCGCTGGTGCCGCTTCCTACATGATAAACGACCGCTGTGGGACAGTAAATATTATCATATCCATAGATACGGGCCCTGTAGCCCACATCAATATCTTCCAGATATGCAAAATGCATCTCATCAAAATAACCGATGGTCTCAAATACCTCCCTGCGGTAAATAGCAGCCCCGGCACAGGCAGAAAATACTCGGCAAACATGGTTATAGCCGCCGGAAGGCCGTCCCACGCCCCTTTGAAAAGCCCATCCCATAAGAGTATACATATCTCCCGCATCATCCATTTTGCTGTGGTCATACAGCTGGATCATCTTGCTGCTGACAGAAAATATCTTCGGCGAACGCTCAATGGCCTTTATCATTTCCCCGATATAATGGCAGTCCGGCTCTGTATCATTATTTAAAAGGATCACATAAGGTGTTTTTGACGCCCTGATCCCCACATTGACAGCTCCAGAAAATCCGGTGTTTGTCTCAAGGAAAATACTTGGGATCTCATGTTCCTTTAACCATTCCACACTTCCGTCCCCAGAGCCATTATCCACCACCAGGATCTCAAAATCCCGGCAAATCTGCATCTCCAACGCCTTAAAGCATGGCTCCATAAACTTAAGTCCGTTATAATTTGGGATAACCACCGTTACTTTCGCAGCATTACTCATCACTGTTTTTCTCCTCAGGTGCAAACTTGTCGTAAACAGACAGGTCGTATGGCTCTCCGATCTTTTCTTTTAAGAGATCGCGAAGAGCAAAATTGGACTTTCTAAGGGTCAGGTTCGGGTTGTAGTAAGGATCACCATTTTTAATGATATCCGGCCACTTCTTAATGAAAATAGCCACTTCCCTGTTAAATCTGGCCACCTTCTCCGGTGTATCTTCCAGACCTCTAGACTTGGACTCATAATGGTAAAGGGTTGCATAAGGTGCATACACTACCAGTTTTCCCAGTGCCCGCACTTTCATGCAGTAATCAATATCATTAAAGGCAACTGCCAGCTCGGTACTTAAACCGCCAACTGCCTCAAACACAGACTTTTTAGTCATTAAGCAGGCCGCAGTAACGGCGCTGTAATCCTGGGCACACATTGCCCTGTGGAAATAGCTGTTTTCTGCCTTGTGAAGACCGATAAAGGTATGTCCTGCAATACCGCCAAAGCCAATAACAACACCTGCATGCTGGATTGTATCATCTGCATACAGCAGCCTTGCACCTGCAATGCCAACGTCCTCTCTCTGGCAGAAACCAAGCATTTCCCGTATACTGTCAGGCTCCAGCAGCTCTGTATCATTATTCAGAAGAAGCAGATATTCGCCCTTTGCAAAAGATGCGCCGAAATTATTGATAGCAGAATAATTAAAGCCCTCTTTCCAGGTGACTACATGGAACGCCGGATGCTTTTCTTCCATTTCCTCATAATAAGCAAAGGTCTCCGGCTCTGTACTGTTATTTTCCACAATAATAAATTCCAGGTTCCGGTAGGTAGATTTCTCTAAAATAGAGCGGACGCACACATCCAGATCCCTGCTGTGATCCTTATTGGGGATAATAATAGAAACTAAGGGTTCCCCCTTGATCTTAAAGGTAGTATGGTAAATACCATAATCTACACCCTTTTCCACTTTCTCTGCTGCAATGCCCATACGCTCATAATGAGCCATAATAGCTCTGGCTCCCGCCTCAAAAGCATACATCTTGCTTTCCGGGTTGCTGGCAGTTGATCCCTGATGACAGCGCCAGTGATACAGCACCTGGGGAATGTGGACGATTTCTTTTGCCTGTTCTGTGCAGCGGAAGATAAAATCATAATCCTGCGCCCCGTCAAATTCCTGTCTGAAGCCGCCCACCCGGTCCAGTAATTCCTTTTTTACAACAAATAAATGACAGATATAATTTACACTGGTGAGCAGATCCGGGTTGAAATCCGGCTTAAAATGGGGATCAAATAAGGCTTTTCCATCCATATCCAGCTTATCTTCATCAGAATACAGCACATCACAGTCCGGATGCTTATTAATAGCCTTTGCCACCTCATAAAAAGCCTGGGGCGGAATGGTATCATCATGGTCTGCCAGGATCACAAAATCACCGGCTGCCATAGAAAGGGCCCCATTGGTATTTCCTGCAATGCCACGGTTTCCCCCTAAGATCTCATAATGGATACGGGGATCCTTTTCTGCATATTTTTTCAGAACCTTTTCCACATCCTGACCTCTTGGGCTGCCGTCTGCAATGCAGACCTCCCACTGTCCATAGGTCTGGTCCAGAATAGAGTCTAACATTTCTTTCAGATACCGTTCCGGTGTTTTGTATACCGGTATCACCACGGAAAATAAAGGCTCATACTCAAAATGAGTCTCCCTCTGGGCCTTTAAGTCTTCTTCTGTAGGCTTTGTCAGGTCATACCACTCACCGTAGTCGTAATCATTGTCCAGTCCCTGGATCTTGTGACAGGACTTTTTAATAAGGGCACGAAGACCATTTTCCTTCCAGAAATCAAGGGCAACGTGGACTGTTTCCATGTTCATCAGATCCTTGATCTTTTCCATGCGCTTATGGGCCACACTGGCTCTCTTTGTGATCAGTTCTTCATTATATTTGATCTTTGCCTGTCTGCCGTCACAGCGGATCAGCAGCCAGTAACTTTTTCCCCGCTCATAAGGAAACTGGATATCAAAACCAAATTCCCGATCGATCACTTTCTTAAAATAAATCTGGCTTACATCATCTCTTCTGGTAGAGACCATTTTGCATTTCACCGGCTGGTGATGTTCATCCTCTACCCGGAAAGTGACCTTGCTCTCCGGTGACTTTCCCAGTGCCCAGCCGTTTAATGTGATCGAATTTTCACGGATACGGACCACATCTACCTTATACTTCATTTTCCTTACCGTCCTTTGTATCTACGTTCTTTGCATTTACGTCCTTATTGGCATTTTCCCTTTTCTGGTCAAAATTCAGTCTTTCTTCTTCAATGACCAGAGGACGCTTCATCACACGCTGGTTGATACTCATAATATACTCACCCAGAAAACCAATGAAAAATAACTGGACAGAGCCTAAAAACAGCATTCCAATGAGCATTGGCGCCATACCTGCCGGGAAACGGTCCCACCAGATCAGCTTCATTACCAGATAGACCAGTGCAATGATCATACTTCCTGCTGCGCAGATACCGCCGAAAATAGTGGCCAGACGAAGTCCCTCTTTTGTATAAGAAGTAACACTTAACATAGCCGCATCATAAAGACGGTAAAAGTTGTTGTGTGTCTTACCTGCACGGCGTTTTGGCTGCTCATAAGGAATCTCCTTGCGCTTGTAGCCAAGCTCTGCCACGATGCCGCGTAAAAATGGTGTTGGATCATCTAATTTACGCAGGATCTCAATAAATTCCCTGTCATAAAGGCCGGAGCCTGTGAAATGCTCGATCTGCTCTACCTCTGACATCTTTTTAATGACCTTATAATAACAGGTACGAAGCCAGTACATAACCTTATTTTCCTTGCTGCTGGTCTTAATACCGATAACGATCTTATAGCCCTTTTCCCATTCATGGACATACTTTGGTATCATTTCTACCGGATCCTGGAAATCCGCTACCATTTCAATCACACAGTCACCTGTCACCTGAAGCATGCCATAGTAGGGGGAATTAAACTGACCGAAGTTTCTGGCATTAAAAATAGCCTTTATCTTCGGGTTCTGCCTGCAAAGCTCCCGGATCACATCACGGGTGCCGTCAGTGGAATCATTATCAATAAATACAAGCTCATAGTCATACTGGGGCAGCTCCTTCTCTATAATATCGGTAACTGCCTTGCTGATAGGGCCTGCATTTTCCACTTCATTATAACAGGGAATCAATACACTGATCTTTTTCATAGGTTTTTGTTCTCTTTCTCTTTTTTCATCATCGTCTCAATGCCTTTACGGAAGGTAAATCTTTCCTGCCAGCCACCGGTAAGCAGCATAAGGCGGGAAATATCCGGCTTTATGGAAAGCGCGCCTTCTTTTGCCTGAACA
The DNA here is from genome assembly GCA_900541315.1 of uncultured Clostridium sp. GTDB lineage: Bacteria > Bacillota > Clostridia > Lachnospirales > Lachnospiraceae > Enterocloster. Next base: position 13,246 of record UQJF01000003.1, read on the forward strand.
AAGGTGCCATATTCCAGTTGGCCTGCGCCGCCGGCAATGGTATGGATCTCCTCAACAAAGTCCTTTAACACCCTGGTGTCCTTGCCTGCAATATTTACGATCGTATTTACAAGTCCGTTTTTCTTAAACCCTTCCTCTGCTGACTGGGGCAGATGTGTATACAATTCATATACAGCTTCCACTGCATCATCAATGTACATAAAATTCCACTGATGCCTGCAGGCGCTTAAAGAAACCTTGTTTCCCGCCGGAAGCTCCCGGACCAGTGTTGAAATAATAGACCAGGGATGATCTCCTGTTCCATATACACTGAAAAAGCGCAGATGCACATAATGGAGTCCCAGGTCTGTGCAAAGCGGTGCTGCTTTCTGGTAGAACTCCCATTTTGCCTTTCCATACTGGTTTACAGGATGACAATCAATATCCTCCTGCATAAAACCGTCTGTCAGGCCATATTCCACTCTGGAACCGGCATCCATAAACATGGTACAACCAAGCTCCTTTGCTGCACGGATGCATTCTAAAGAACCGTCCACATTTTTTGCCTGAACCTGTGGCGAGTCGATCTCCTGACGGTTTACACCACCCCAGGCAAGATGAAAGAAAGCATCTGCCTGTCCGATCTGGCCTGTGCAGTCCATTACATTGCTTAAACCACAGGAAACCATATGAAGTTTTTCATCCTTTGGAAGTGCCTCTAAATGGCTGGACTCCGGACGCACCAGTGCAAAAACCTCTGCCCCTTTCTCCAAAAACAGTTTCGCCAGATTACTTCCAATAAAACCAGTAGCTCCTGTTATGACTATTCTCATTCCATTTCCCCCTAAACCATTTCCAGATGATTAGAGCGCATGGCACGTATCTCTATTTTATCACCAAAACGTTCTCTGATGATCTTTGCGATCTCGTCTGTATAGCCGGGAGCTGTGATCACAATGGCATCTACCGGATGTTCTTCAAAATGATCCGGCGGTACAATCGGCAAATGGGATGCAGGAGCAAATTTGCCATGCTTAAATGGGGCAGAATCAATAATATACTCCACATTTTTCCCAAGGCTGGTAGTAGCCGCCAGAGTAAAGCCCTGATGACTGGCACCCCACATACATACCTTCTTGTTCCATGCCTTCAAATACTTCATATATGTGTCCATTTCAGAACGCAGGTTTACATAACAATCAAGGAGGTTTTCTGTTTCCATCTGGGGACGCTTGCGCACCACCAGAGATAAGGTATCCCTGTTAACCATAGACGCCTCTAACACTGCAAAGCCGCAGCGCTCCATAAGAGAGGTAAGAGTATCAAAGGTATAATACGCAATGTGGTCACGGATCAGCTCATAATAGCTGCTGTGTTCCATAATATACTCAAAGCTGGGCACAGTGACCAGTCCTATGGCATCATCTTCCAGATTATTCCAGATGGCCCTGAGCATAGTCACCGGATCCGGCTGATGTTCCAGGAAATTAAAGGACAAAAATACATCGTAAAGTCCCCCTGGGATCACTGTATCCTCTGTCTCTGTAAAGCCCTGTACCACATCAATGCCCTTGCTCTTTGCCAGCTTCACCAACTCCGGATCATGTTCCATTCCATGGACCTCTACCGGAAATTCCTTTAAAACCTGCAAAAACTCCCCTTGTCCACAGCCAACTTCAATAAATCGCCTGCCTTCCAGGTGATAGGTCTCTATGAGATGTTTATACTGCTTTCTGCGAAGCTCTGCCATAGTGGTAGAATATCCACCGGCACGGATCACATCCCGGTAATAATCCACAGGCTCGCAGTCAAACTGCACCAGACCACAGCCGCTGCACTGGCATAGATCCAAAGTCAGTCCCTTATCTGCTCCCACATGGTCTGCATCAGGCATATGCTGCGCAGATGCCGGCATATTATCTAATGTAAGAAGCGGGGTCTCCCAAAGAGGAGCTCCGCAGGCAATACAACGTTTCATTTAACCTGTTCTCCTTTTATAGTCTCCAAAATTCCTTCTTTAAATGACACCTGCTGGTGAAAACCAATGGCATTTTTTAGCTTGCTAAGCTCCGGCATCAGGGAAACACAGCCTTCTGCATTTGGCGGCCGGTACCCGAACTCATAGCTTCCTTTTTCACCGCAGATCATAAATAACTCTTCTATATACTCTTTTAAAGGTCTTGTATCTTCTCCTGCCACATTATACACGCCTGCTGCGGCTTTGCCAAGAAGAAGTTTTACCAGTATCCTGGCTGCTTCCCCTACATACAGGAAGTTCCACTGCTGGGTGCATGGCCCCATTTCCATATGTCCGCCGGATAAAAAGGTACGGATACAGGTCTCAATAAGGGACCATGGATGATCACCTGGGCCATATACACTGAAAATGCGGGTATGGATGTAATCTACCCCCAGTTCCTTTGCTGCCTTCGATGCCTGCTGATACACCAGTACCTTATCCTTTCCATATTCAGATACAGGATGACACTGCTGTTCCTCTTTCATCCAGCTATCACAGATCCCATATTCTGCCTGTGAGCCGGAAAACAGGAAACGGCTGCAGCCAAGAGCCGCCGCTGTATAAAGAGCCTGAATAGCGTAACCAATGTTCTTTTCCTGCAGCTTTACATCCTTTCTCTTGTCACTGCCTGCGCCGTCCCAGCCTAAATGAAGCCATGCTTTTGCCTGCAATTCCTCTTTATTGTAAATTTTTTCCAGTTTTTCAATCTCTCCCAGCTCACAAAAGCAAAGTTCCAGATTTCCAATGCTCTCTCCTTTTTGCTCTGCCCGCTGTTTTAAATCCTTAAAAAGCTCCTGTAATGCCCCGGCCCCGGCAGATGCCGGCCGGGATACTGCAAGCACATTTTCCCCATTTACCAAAAGCTCTTTTACAGCTGCCCTTCCAATAAAACTGGTAGCTCCTGTAACGATCACAGTCATAGGATGATCGGCCCTTTCTTAGTTACATCTTTTATTTTTTACATCGCTTAGTTACATCTCTTTTTTACTTACATTTATCCTTTGATCCTTGGAATGATCATATTCTCATCCATTTCCTCATCAGGAAGGAAGGGAGCCAGATCTTCCAATGGAGGAGATACCAGTGTTCCATCCGGCAGACGTTTCGCAGATGACTTAGGCTCAAAGTTCTGATCCGTAGATACAAAGATCTCACAGATCACAGGTCCTTCCATTGCCAGTGTTTTCTCCACAGCCTCTGCCAGCTCCCCATTATGCCCTGCTCTCACATAAGGATAACCATAGGCAGCTGACAATTTCTCCATATCCGGGAAGCTAAGGTCACCGCTGTCATATCCAATGCCTATTAACGGCTCACCAAAGAAATTTTTCTGGGTCTGGCGGATGGAATGATAGCCGCCATTGTTGATCAGAAAGATCTTAATTCCCATTTTATGGTGGATAATGGTCTGCAGCTCCTGGATATTCATCTGGATGCTTCCGTCACCAGTTACCAGGATCACATCTTCCCCTTCCCTGGCAGCGCCCATGCTGTAAGCACCGTCCTTTCTGGAAGCGGCCCAGATACCGATCGCTGCCGGAAGATCATATCCCATGGACGCCACTGCTGAATTGGAGATAAATCTCTGTCCCTTTTTAATGATCTGGGCATGACCGCCTACAACGCAGGCAGAACCATTTCCCACTACTGTGATCTGGTCTTCCTTCAAACGGCTGCTGATAGCCTGAATAGCTGCGTATACATTAGCTGCCTTCTCTTCACTCTGGGCCCAGTGCTTCTCCTGTACCACCGGATATTTTTTCTTCCACATAGCACAGGTCTCATTCCAGGTCATTCCCTTAATGCCTTCACCATAAGCAAAGACCTGCTTCTTCCCCGGCTCACTTAAACTATCTGGAAGTGTATCCTTTTCTGCCTCCAGTACCTGATCCAGGCACTGATCCATCACTGCCAGCAGGTCTGCTGCATCTGCATGGACCGGCATATCCACATGTATGGAAGGCTTCTTTAACTCTTCCTCATCAATATCATTTACGATCACATAAGCAGCTCTGGCCCATGTTTTATAGTTATAGCCCACCTGGCGGATGCTTAAACGGCTGCCAACAGACAGCACCAGATCACTGTTCTGGATAGCAAAATTTCCCGCCCGGTCTCCCATATTTCCGCCGCGGCCTGTATATAATGGATGCTCATCCCAGATACAGTCCTCACTGTCCCAGCCGGTAACTACCGGAATACCCAGCTTTTCAGCTACCTTCATAAAGGTCTCATGGGCACCAGCCAGACGGATGCCATTTCCCGCATTGATCACCGGGCGTTTTGCCTGACGGATCTTTGCGATAATAGTCTTTGCTGTCTCTTCTGTCACTTTCTCTGGAAGGACCTGGCGTTTTTCCCCTTCGCCCGCTTCATCTTCCGGGATAGCAGGCACATTTTTCTTCTCTGCCCAGCCATTTCCCCCTTTTTCATAATCTTCCGGGTCAAATCCAACAAGCTCATCTGTTTCCACATAAGCGCCCTGGACATTTAAAGGAATATCCAGCCAGCTTGGACCCTTGCGGCCGGAATCAGCCAGATACAATGCCTTTTCCATACAATAACGGATACGCATAGGATCAATGACCATTTCTGAATACTTAGTCATACAATCAATGGCCTTACAGATATCAAATTCCTGATCCCCCATAGCGCGGATGCCTGTGCCTGACCAGCGGGCTGTGGTATCATAGCGCACCTGTCCTGAAAGCACGATCATAGGGATCGAATCCAGCCACGCTCCCAGCACACCGGTAATGGCATTGGTGCCCCCAGGTCCTGTTGTTACGCAAAGAGCTGCCATTTTATTATGGATCCTGGCATATGCTTCTGCTGCAATGGCACAGGCCTGCTCATGATGATCATAAATACAATGAAGTCCCTTCTGATGTCCCAGTGCATCATCCAGATGCATGGCACCGCCTCCGGTAACCATAAATGCCTGGTTGATACCGGCCTTCACTAACATTTCAGAAATATAATTTGAAACTTTCATCCTCATAATAGTCTTCTCCTTTAAGTCCGTTTACCCATTGATCTATCTGAAAACAAGCATACCACAAAATCCTTAAAAAACATACTGTCTTTTTCCTTAAGGGGTCCCCCTTCTCACCTGTTCCCAGGTGTGGAAACCATGCCCAGACTTACCAGTAACCTTCACTAGAAAGGCAGATCCAGCCTGGTTATAATGACCTACGTAATGCAGACAACAGATCAACAGCCACCGGCAGACTACGATCAACACATTAAAAAGGAGAGATTTAATATTATGAAAAAACAGGCAACATTTCTGGCTGTATTATCCACCGCAGTATTTACTGCATCCATGGCGTTCCCTGCTTATGCAAAAGCGGCAGGCTGGACCGAAGATAACGGCAACTGGTACTACTACGATTCCTACGGAGATCCCCTTACTGATACATGGAAAAAATCCGGGAATGACTGGTACTACTTAAACTCAGACGGGATCCGCGCTTACTCACAGCAGGTAGATGAATACTATGTAAACGATGAAGGTAAACGCGTCACCTATCAGTGGGTCTCCATTGAAAACGAAGACTACTGGAACGAAGATGATGCACCTGAATTCCTCTATTACTATTATGGAAAAGACGGCAAAGCCTTAACTTCCACCTGGGCTTCCATTAACGGCAGCTGGTACTACTTTAACGAAGACAGCATTATGGAAACCGGTTCCATCCAGGTAGACGGCTATAACTATTACCTTGGGGAAGACGGCAGCAGAAAGACCGGCTGGATCCTTTTAGAAGAAGAAACAGATGACCCGGAAGATCTGGAAGCATGGTACTACTTTGATGGCAACGGCCGCCGCGTAGAAAATGAAGTAGATAAAAAGATCGACGGTGCTTACTATACCTTTGAAGACGGAAAAATGCAGACCGGCTGGTATAAGCTTCCTGCTGCTGACAAAAATCCAGCTGAGAAGCTGACTGAAAATTTCGGTCCTGAAAATACCGATGCTGAAAGCACAGAAACTGCCACTGGTTCAAACGCTGAAGCTGCAGAAAACAACGGATCAGAGGAAACTGCTGCTTCTACTGCTTCTCTTCCAGCCATCTCAGGCTACAAATACTATGACGAGGACGGAAAACGTGCTTCTGGCTGGCGCACCATTGAAGGTGTGGAAAACATCAGCGAAGACGGCGAATATTTCCGCTTCTACTTTAAAAACGGTACTCCTTACTATGGAAAAGAAGGACTTGAGATCTTCACCATTGAGTCCAAAAAATACGCATTTAACACTGCCGGTGAAATGCAGACCGGAAAGCAGTCTGTAAAAACCTCAGAAGGCGTTTACGCTAACTACTATTTTGATGAAGAAGGTGTTATGAAAACCGGCAAACAGACCATCTATGACGAGGATCTTGGCGAGACCCAGAACTGGCTCTTCCACGCAGAAGGCACAAAAAAAGGTCAGGGCTACCACGGCATCAAAGACAACACCCTCTATGTAAATGGTCTCCGCCAGGAAGCCGACAGGGATCTGCGCTTTGCACCAATGTCCTTAGACGGCATCCGTTACCTGGTAAATGTAAACGGCACAGTCCAGAAAGCCGGTTCAACCTCCAAATCTGCATCTAAGCCAGAGCTTGGCAGCGGATATAAAGACTTCAAAGACGAAAATGAAGTAATCTGGACTGTTAATACAGAAGGTATCATCCAGTAATAAAATCTCTGCCACGCTTTATGGCAGGCTATACAGCTTTCACCAAAAACGGCGCGCCTTTATCATCCGTTCACAAAAAGGAGCGCCTTTTTTTGTGCATTTTGACGAATTTTGAAAAAAATTAAAAACAGGCGGTATATTTTGGGGATTCGCGCGTTATTTATAGTGTAAGGATTTTTTTAAACGAACATTTTACTCAAAGGGGGATTTGTGATGAGAGAACTTGCTGTTTTTTACTGTCCAAAATGCGGATACTACGCCTACTACCAGACTTCACGCCATCCACAGTGTCCCAGATGCTTCTATCCGGATGAGATGCATATGGTGCGTATGCATTACAGGGAATTTATGGACATGGGATGTAAAGAAAGGGACGATTATCTGGCCCTTGAGATCTTAAAGGGCAATCCGTCTTACATAAAACGGATTACCGCACCACATAAGCGTTTCAACAGCCGTGAGATCATTGCAGAAATGAACATTGAGATCATGCGCCTTGACACAGAAAACAAAATACTCAGCGACACTGTCAAATGGATGCATGACACCATCTGGGAAATGATCCGTGAACAGAAGGGCTACACAGATAAAAATGTGGCTGAGATCTTAAACAGCCTTGAAAATGATGATTCGTTGAAAAATCCTCCAGAGGATACAGCCACTGCCAAACCGCCTGCCAGTGAGCACACCCAACATTGATCTGGATGAACGTTAAAGACTACGGAGGGATCCCGGCTTATCTGTGATCATATTATCCACCTGGGCCTCTTCGCACTTTTTTAAAGAATAAGCATCATTAATGGTCCAGGCCACAGCCTTCTTTCCAAGACCATGTATCTGATCCACCAGTTCTTTCCTTACCAGCTCGATGCTGATCATAAACTGGTCCGCAGCCACATACTGCCCCGGATCTCCTATATCCCTGGAAGTGATATAACCAGTCTTAAAAGAAGGCTCCAGCGCCTTTACCTTCACTAAAACATTATAATCAAAGGATGTGATCATGCACTGGTCCACCATTTTCTTATCCCGGACCAGCTGTATGACTCTGTCCACAAAATCACCACTCTGGGTCCCGTCTTCTTTTATCTCAATATTTAAGGAGATCTTCCCCTTACAGGTATTTAAGGCCTCTTCCAGAGATGGTATCCTTATGCCGCCAAAGGACGGTCCCATACTGTCCACCGGATGAACCGCTTTTATTTCCTCCAACGTCAGATCCCGGATCTTTGCATCCTTTCCCATGATCCGTTTTAAATTACAGTCATGGAAAACCACCGGCACATTATCCTTTGTTTCATTTACATCCAGTTCGATCCAGTCAGAACCACTCTCTATAGCCTTTTCAAAAGCAGGGAGTGTATTTTCCAGCGCCTTTAAGGAATCTCCTCTGTGAGCCGTGATCTCCACCTGATCGATCCAGGAAGTCCCCTGTGCATATACAGGCATCGTCTGCCCCAAAACCAAACAGGCTGTTACCATACAGACTGCCTTTTTCATGTAATTTATTCTTTTTTTACCTCTTAAAATCATAAAATATCACTTCCTAAGAAAAATTTTCACTTGAAATGCAGGTTCTGATGCCCTATATTAGAATGTCAGGGGCAAAAATATTTTGCCGCCAACCTTATATTTACTAAAGAGGAGCAAAAATGGATATCAATCAATTACTTAATGAACTGAAAGAAACCTATTCTTTTTCCAATGCAGCATACACCCAGACACCAGGGGAGACCATGACTGACTTTGTATTCTGCCTGACCCAGGACCAGATCACCCGGTTCATCCAGAAAGCCAGTCGCCTGACCTCCATCGTAGAATCCTGCGCAAATATGATCAGCATCTGCGAACCAGGTTTAAAAGATACCTTAATGGCAACTACCATCCGCTGTATGGGAGCAAACGAGCTGCATATCCGCACCTGTGATTCCATGATCAAAATGCTGATCCAGTCTCTCTTTGACTAATGGGTAGTATAACACAATTTTTCGCAAAAATGCTCATTGTAAAAAAGCTTTCATAAAACCGTAAATATTTTTAGACATCCCCTTATAAATGATGTACAATATATGTATCTATACTATGCACGATCCATATTCAGTAAACTTGTATACTCATTATAGAAAGGGGATATTTTTATGCAGAAAAAACACTTGCGTATCCTGGCAACAGCAGCCTGTTTAAGTGCAGGACTGGCATTTTCCGCCTATGGAGAAGAGGCCATTTCCTCTGTTCCGCTCTCCTTTAGCTGGGATGGTGCCCCCAAAGGCGGAGAAATGGTAGGCACACTGACCGCTTCTACCACCAGCAAAGCCTTTATTGTAGAAGGAAGCGAATACTTAAAAGATGATGATACCTGGACCTACGGTGAATGGCCCTGTGCTGAGATTGAACTTTCCGCAGCAGAAGGCTACCATTTTTCCAGACCAAACCGCCGTACCTTCTCATTGTCCGGCTGCAATGTCCAGTACAAGAGCGCTGAGATCGACAGTGACGGAAGTACCCTTATCCTGCAGGTCTACTTATCCCGTATCGGCGGCCAGCTGCCAAAGATCACTGACCTTTCCTGGAGCGGCAAAAACGCTGTATGGGACAGTATAGAAGGAAGTGACAGCTACGAAGTATGCCTGAAAAAAGACGGCAAGACACTTGTGACCATAAACTCTAAAGGAACCTCCTACGACTTCTCTGACTACATCAACATTGCCGGCTCCTATACCTTCACAGTCCGTGCCGTCACTACCGCCAGCAGCCAGAACAGCACCTGGTCCACAGGTTCTGAACCTTACATCCTCACCTTAGAAGATGCCTGGTACAGTGACAACGGCATCTGGAAACAGGTAGGAAATAAATGGCGTTTCGTCTATACTGATGGCTCTTACCCCACCTTCAGCTGGCGCCAGATCAAAGAAAAATGGTACTACTTTGACGGAAACGGCTATATGGTAAGCAATTGCTATGTAAAATCCCTTGCTGAAAATCTGTATTACCGGATCGGAGAAGATGGTGTGTGGGATGAGACCGGGGATACATACACTCCCAACCGGGCGAAATACACTGTTTATTAAAATAAATCAAAAATATACTGATAAAAAACGAGGATATATACACCATGAGATGGAGTCACTTATTCAGCAGCACAATCCGAAACCGGGGATTTCTATATTATAAAAATGGACATGTAGAAAAAGTCCACAAAGCAGGCAACACTTATACTGGAACCGTAACCGGTTCCAGTTCTCATATCTACCAGGTCACGGTCACGGTAAAAAATGATGTGGTCCGCTCCATGTCCTGCACCTGTCCCTATGCCCAGGGCAGGATCGGTTGTAAACACGAAGCGGCTGTTTTATACATGATCGAACAGGAACCTGAACTGATCCAGGACTCTGGTCCTGCAAAACCAGAAAAGCCGGATCCGCCTTTAAATCCCCTTATTTTAGATCAGCTTATGGCATCTCCCGGAAAATACACCTACTTTCACCCGGAAGAAATGGGAAAGTCCCTTCCCATCACCACTTCCATGTGGGAAAAGGCACTGGATTTTGTGCGTGAAGGCAAGCTTAAATTAAGCAGCATGAACACCACATTTTCCGGAGGATACTACTATTCCCAGGATGATTCCCTGAAGCTGGATATTACCGGCAGCTTTCCCAAATCTGAATCTTCCTACCGGCCAGAAGTCAGGATGACCTGCGATTCCACCCATATCCTCCAATGTAACTGTACTTACAAAGGCTGCAATGCCCATTATGACATTGGATCTCGTTTCGGTGCAAAGATCCCCTGTATCCATGGTCTTGGGCTGTATTATCTTGCAGGTTTAAAAATTAAAAAAGAAAAGCCTGGTGATGCCACTGACCGTGGTGGTCAGGATTTTCTCAGTCGCTTTCAGATTTTTAATATTCAAAATAAGCTTTTGGACATTGCAGACCAGCTTCCTGGAGAAACATTAGAATTAGAGGCCCGGCTTAACGATAAATACTTTGATGGGCTGACTGTTTCCTTCCGTATTGGCACTAAATCCCTGTATATAATTAAAGATCTGACACACTTTGTAGATCAGATGGAGAAAAAGGCTGTAGCCCCATTCGGCACAAAAACCACCTTAAAACTGGGAGAAGAATACCTTACAGAACAGGGAAAACGCTACTATGCTTTCATAAAAAAATACATTACCGAGCAAAACAGATACAATGCTTATTACCGCCATTCACCTGGCCAGTCATATTATGCAGAAGAAATAAAGCAAGAACTTCCTCTCTTTGGCCAGCGCATTGACGATCTGTACGAAGCCATTGGAAATCACACAATAGAGCTGTCCTCCTATGACAGATCCAAAAAGAAGAAAGAAATGCTCACCTGCCACGATGCATCTCTCCCTCTTTCCTTAGAGCTGTCACCTGTGTACACAGTAACAGGCTACTCAGCACCCTTGACAGATGCCAGTGAAAATTCACTGCCATTTGATGAATGTTTCGATGGCATCTGCATAACCGGTTCTCTTCACGAAACCATTAACGGTGCAAATGCTTCTTATTATGTAGCGCCACCTTATTTTAACCGCATTTCCAAGGACCGGATAAAAGAGATTGCTCCACTGGCAGCTATGGCTTATGACGGCCAGCTTCAATTCACCATCGGCCGCCGAAATCTGTCTCAGTTTTACTATAAAACACTGCCATGGATGCGAAGCATTGCAGACGTAGACGAATCAAAGCTGGGCGAAATACAGCCTCTGCTTCCCCCAAAAGCCCATTTTTCCTTCTATCTGGACACAGAAGAAAACAGGATCAGCTGTAAAGCAGAAGTTTCCTATGGTGAGCAGTTCACAGCTCCACTGGTTAAAAGAGAGCTGTCAGAAATATTACCGGAAACCTTCCGTGATCCAGACCGAGAATTTGATGCTGCACAAACCGTCTTAAGCTACTTTCCCTTTACAGAAGCAAATGGCCGTTACCACAGCGAAAAAGACGAAAGTTCCATCTTTGAAATTTTAACTGAAGGCATAGATCGCTTCCTCTCACTTGGCGATGTTCATACCACAGACCGCTTCCGCAGGATCACCATCCGCAAAACACCAAAGCTTTCCGTGGGCATTTCCCTGGATAATGGCTTACTGGATCTGTCTATTTCAGCAGAAGGCATTTCCAACGAAGAGCTGCTGGAAATCCTGAAAAGCTACCAGAAAAAGAAGAAATTCTTCCGCCTGAAAAATGGGGATTTTCTGAAATTAGAAGAGGACGCTGAAGATAATCTTCTCATACTGGAAGGCCTGTTCGATCAGCTGCAGATTTCCCCAAAAGACTTTGTAAAAGGGAAAATGCACCTTCCGGCTTACCGGGCACTGTACTTAAACCGTCTGATGGAACAGTCCGAAGAACTGTATACACAACGCGACCGCCATTTTAAACAGCTGATCCGTGAATTTAAGTCTGTTAATGACACTGACTTTGAAGTGCCAGAACATTTAAAAACCACCATGCGTAATTATCAGTCAGACGGATATAAATGGATCCGGCTTTTAGACCACTTTGGCTTTGGCGGTATCCTTGCAGATGAAATGGGTCTTGGAAAAACCCTTCAGGCCATTTCTGTCCTGTCTGCCTGTAAAGCAGAAAATGGACACTGCCATACATTAGTAGTAACTCCCGCTTCTCTTGTATACAACTGGTGCGAAGAAATACATCGTTTCGCCCCAAAATTGCAGGCAGCTCCAGTAAGCGGCACCCAGACAGAACGGCAGCTGATCCTTGAAAAACAGAGGGATTACGATATTCTGGTCACATCCTATGACCTTTTAAAAAGAGATATCGATCAGTATGACGCACTGAGATTCGATTTCCAGATCCTGGATGAAGCGCAGTATATTAAAAATCACACTACAGCCGCTTCAAAAGCCGTAAAAGTGATCCATAGCAAGACCCGGCTGGCATTAACCGGCACTCCGATTGAAAACCGCCTCAGCGAACTGTGGAGTATTTTTGATTATCTCATGCCTGGTTTCCTGTATAAATATGAAACCTTTAAGAAAAGCTTTGAGACACCTATTATAAAAAACAAGGATATGGCTGCATCCGAAAGACTCCGACAGATGACTGCTCCCTTTATCCTGCGCCGCCTGAAAAAAGACGTTCTCCGGGATCTTCCGGAAAAACTGGAAGAAGTACGCTACGCAAAACCGGAGAAAAAGCAGCTGGATCTGTACAACGGCCAGCTGGTGCATATGCAGAAACTGCTAAAAAACCAGAACGAAGACGATTTTAACAAAAACAAGCTGAAAGTACTGGCTGAACTTACAAGGATACGCCAGATCTGCTGCGACCCGTCCCTTTGTTTTGAAGACTACAACGGCGGTTCTGCCAAGCGGGAAGCCTGCATGGAGCTGATCGCAAGCGCAGCTGAAAGCGGCCACAAAATGCTGGTATTTTCCCAGTTTACTTCTATGCTCGAATTGCTGGAAAAAGACCTGAAAGCATCCGGTCTCTCCTGGTATAAAATAACCGGCTCCACCCCAAAAGAAGAACGTATCCGTCTGGTAAAAGCATTTAACGAAGACTCTGTTCCTGTTTTCCTGATCTCCTTAAAAGCTGGCGGAACCGGTCTGAACCTTACCGGTGCTGACATCGTCATCCACTACGATCCATGGTGGAATCTGGCAGTCCAAAACCAGGCCACTGACCGCGCCCACCGCTTAGGCCAGACCAAAACCGTCACTGTATACAAACTGATCATGAAAGACTCCATTGAAGAAAAGATCCTCAAACTACAGGAAGCCAAAAAAGACCTTGCTGATGAGATCCTAAAGGGTGAAAACGGAAACCTTGGAAGCCTTAGCCAGGAGGAACTGCGGGAGTTGATCGGGTAATCTTATCAGCGCCAAAGTTTTATTCTTGCATATCTAATATTTTAAAAGCAGTTGTCTGGAACACTACTTACTTTTTCAGATAACTGCTTTTTGATACATGTTATGCTTTTTCTATTTTATCCACATAAATCTCTGAATTAAGCATTACTCTAAAAGCTGCATTATCCGGATTTACGAAAATCCCCATTTTGCGCCCCTTTCACATTTAAAATGCCATTCGTAATTCTTTTTTGCTCTTCCTCAGATATTCTCCTACATATTTCCTAAAATCCTGATATTTAATCATTTTCAACCCATACAAGATGGTTCGATACCAATATAACGGCAAAATATGCCATTTCTTCATCTTTAAATATTCTCTGCAAAAATATATCTCACTGCAGATATTACAGGTATAGGCAAATGCCTTCACTTTTTCCGTACTGTTTCCATGAAGATGATGGACTACACTCTTTGGATCATAAACAGTCTTCCAGCCAGCCTTCTCCATAGAAATCCCAAGTATCAATTCCTCTTCATACAAAAATGGCTTTTCATCCAACGGAGTTACATCTAATGCACATTTTCGGCTGAACATAAAGCAACATCCCAAAACCGCGTATACCTGAAAAATCTCTTTATCATAATCATGCTCTCTTCCCCAACACTAGTGCTTGATATTGATCTCCATAATCTCTAGCAGCTACTGCATTTGCCATATAATTTCCTCTCCTCTCCTTTTCATATGTCAAAAGAACAGAGACTAATATCTCCCTACGTTTCATATGATGCCATATTTTTGATTATCAACTACTGATATGGCATTCAATTTTGTCGCAGCTCAGTAATCAAGCATCCTATATTGCTTCCTACCGAATATTCCAAAGCCCCTATATCCTCACAAAACTGTTTTTCATTTTCAATTGCTTTGTCAATTCGTTTTACGAACTCGTTCGCACGATATGCATCTTTTTTATATCCTTTATACAATTTTCTCATGCAATGTTCAGTATACCTTCTTTCTCTCGTAATCTTTGGATTTTTCAATAACTTGTCCTTTCTGACTTCATCTGATTTTAATACTTTTGTTCTCTCTGCAAATGTTCTCTTTTCTCGCATACATTATCCCCTTTCACTAACAGGAAATACCGTACTAAATATCGGAACACCTCCATATCTGCCTTCTAAATAGGCCTTATCAATTTTCTGATCAAATCGTGTATTATATTCTTCCAAAGAATAAATATCACTTTCACCTGAATTTCTTTTATTTACAAACCAGATTTCATCACGTCGCAGCAGATCAAAATCCAATAGTCTCGACTCATGGGTTGTCACTATTAGTTGTATATTTCTCTTTGCCGCTAATTGCAAAAATGTGTCTACAAATTTATACGTTAAACTTGGATGCAGACATCTGTCTAATTCATCTATCACATATGTCTTATTCTCTTCTGAAAGCAAAACTACTAATAAATCCAAAATACGTATTGTTCCATCCGATTCCTCAGATATATTAAATAAAACATTTTCTTTTCCATGAGAAAACTTTATCGTCTTACACTCAACTTTCTCATTTCTATCTATAGTCAGTATGAAAAAATCTTTTGAGGACCGCATTACAACGCTAAATCCCTTAGCATTCTCATCATTCTTCATTTCTACCGTTTTTTTCTCAATTTCCGAAAGTATACTCTCACGAATAGCCTTTGGAATATTTCCTAACACTTTCTCTGGTGCCACATCTACCATTTTAAAACCTGTAATACCCGTTCCAAATGCAGAAATCATTCTGTAAATTTCTTCAACATTTTCGCTTTCTGCCAAATATGAATAATCTGAGATCAAAGTATTTGGATAGTTTATATCCAGATTAACCTTTATCCATCTGTAAACATCTTGGAAAACAGCTGCTTCATCATATTGTTGATACAATGTTTTTTTATTCTTATTCATAATAGAAAGGAATAATACTTCACTATCTTCCTGAATATCCTCAGCATACATTTTCAATTTTTCAATTAATCCCTTATCCCGCAGTGTATCTCCTATTTCAAACGTTCCATCTTCAATATTCCTGCTAAAAATCAACTTTTCTCGATTATCGCTTGTAAGCTCCACCAACCATTCTGAAATATATTTGCCTTGGTTTAAAATCGTTTCAAACCCATACGCAAAATATTTATCTCCCAGCATGATTTCTACTTCAAAATAGCTTGCCTTTTCCCTATTTGCCTCATCTACTTTACAATACATATCTGTGTATCCTACAGGGAATCCAAATAAAACTATTCGCCTCATGTAATCCATAGCTTTCACCAGATTGGACTTTCCTGAAGCATTTGCCCCATAAATTGCTGCAAATTTTAATAACTTTATTTTTTCATTATCATATACATGTTCTTTTTTATTCCTTACTTTTCCTGCAATCATAGAAAACTCTTCTGAGCCACCGTCTTCTCTTTCAGCAAATGACAAGAAATTTTTTACATTAAATCTGATCAGCATGATTTCTCCCTTTCTCTTCTAGTTAAAAGTTATTTTTTCGTTTTTATTATAATATTATAACCATTTTTAGCCATAAATTCTACTGCAAATGTGATTTTTTCACTTTATTTTATAATAAAAAATAGAACCCAAAAGTCTAATTTAAAACTTTTGAGTCCCACATATACTCATACATCTATAATAAGTCTTTCCCCAACTGCATTATAATCACTTTTGGAGATTTTCTTTAAAACTTTTGCAGCTTGTACTGGATTTTTCTGATATAATGCCTTTAACAAAAACAAACTATTATTGCATGTAATTCCACAGGCACTTCCTATCTTTCTGAGGAACAGATCATCACAGACATAAACGGCCTTTTCTCGTTTTGCTAATATCATTGCATCAATTTGATTCCTAGATAATTTAAATACCGAACGCAGCCGATCCATATCGCATCCCTCCAGAAACGGAAATTCCAGTACCTCTTGATCTGTAACACTGCATTGTTTAAAATTTACTGCAATCTTCAGAATTCGTTCCCATCCATCTACCTCTTCTAAATCAGGTTTAATCAGAATAATCTCTCCATCCGCCGTCTTACTTACACTTCCTGGTGAGATAGCTTTCATCCTTTTTTCTTCTTCCAATTGATCTCGCAAAAATGTAATCAATGAGTCTGGTACTAAAATATTTTGCCATGATAATAAAGCTATATCCACATTTATCCATGTGCTCGATGTTCTGTTTCGAGAAATATCCGCGGTCCAAAATAAAACCAACTTTCTTATATCCATATCCCTGTGCCTTATTCAGCATCAGTTTGAGCTGCGATATATCTACAATACTACCCGGATATTTTTCATAGAATAAGGGTTCCCGGTTATTCACATCATATCCCACGGCATAGTTAAATACAGGAAATCCTATATCAACCTTGGGCTTTCCATACTCTACGATCTCGACATCACCAGCCTGGCTGTTTTTGTTTGTGGAATCGTAGGATATATATTTTTTTTCACGATGATTTCTGGAACCGTTCCATTCATTCAGAAAACCGGCATTCTGATCTTCCGTGACTGACTGGAGAAAAGCAGAAACTGTAGAATCGCTGTATATCTTCATATTTTGTGTAAACAACGGGTGATTGTAAGCGTAATCCGGATAATACTGACTTGCATTATCTTCTGTAATTATGGAATACACTGCAAGATCCAGAAAAAGACCAAGATCACGATCCTTGAAATACATTCCCAGTATTTCTTCCAGTTTATAGTCCTTTATAATCTTTCTCATCACAATAAAAGCACCGGCACGCAGACAACTGCTTCTTGTGCTTCGGTAATCAGAGATTGGCAGCTCTGCATTTGGAAAGTACGTCAGATAGTTCTGGTTTGGCCGGAACATATCCGGCTTTTCCTTCGAACGTTTCCCTATAGTCGCACGCTTTGGATATGTGAACTTCTTTTCCCATATATAAAATATAACCTATCCAGCGTTATTTTTCAGTTATATTATTTTTTCTTTCCTTCCACCATATAACCGCCCATGCAGCTGCTCCGACAACAGAAAGACAGATTCCCGCCTTCAAGCCCGGAACATGATACCTCATCTCAATGGTATTTTCGCCATTTTCTAATGGTAAGGACATCATACAGTTACCAACCAGTTCCGGCTTTATCTTCTTCCCATTTACCTTAACAGACCATCCCTTATCATAAGGAACGGATAAATATAACCGGTCCAGATTCTGGGGATTCTTAACTGTTCCTGTAATAGAGCCATCCTGGATCAGCAAGCCATCTTCCCTTCTGTCCTGGATTTTTTGTGTCACCTTTTCCAGCTCATTCAGATCAGTATAATAAAAGCAGGCACTTTCCACCCGGTTTTCCCTATTGTCACCATCAATATGCACATGAGTAGAAGGTGCATCCGGCTGCTGAGGAATATATACAACTCTTGGACAGAGCCAGGTATTGTAAAGAGTCACATACTGATCATCTACATAGACCTTACCACCATCCTTATCCTTCATATTGAAATATCCATATACCGGATCATCCATATGCTTCACATCATAACCTACCGTATTGGAATCTGCCTTTGGCTCTGCCTCGATTCTTTTATTTACCTGTACATTTTGTCCTGACAAATAACTAAATAGCTGATTCTGGTACAAGAACTCATCCTTTTCCTCTGAATCCGGTAACATATTAGATGACTCATATGTAAATGCCACAGGCAATGCATAAGGGTTATAATACACAGACTTTCCATTTCCCGGTTCAATGTTCTCTAACTTTTTCAATCCAGGAATATCATAAGATGAAAGTACATACTTCACTCCCAGAATACTGTCTGCTCCCAAAACAGATGTATTTACAACATTCATAACATCTCCACAAATAGCATATCCCATCTGTTTCATAAAAAGGAGCTGATTTCGATCTGGATCTGAAGTATAACCGGAAATAGATTTATAATTGTATGCAATTCCCTCATTATAATTGGCAGTCAGTTTATTTCCATCTACATCTCTCGTGCTTGTTTGATTTATTCTGTAAAAGCCTCCATCCTGCTGCTGCAATTGGCCGATCAATTTCATCTCATCTTCCGCATATTGGGTAAAGTGTTCTACTCCACCATCTAAAGTCATGATCAGTTTAGCATTATAGACAAGTTCCGTAGATACAGTGACCGCCATCAAAAATATCACGATTCTTTTAACAGACACCCTTTTCGTCCAGAAAAGAATATCTGTAAAAAGCATTGTTGCAATAAAAGCAAGCACTGTCATATAGACATTAAACGGTTTTCCCAGCGGTTTCACATATTCCATAAAAAATAATACAAGAACCGCCACTGCTGTTGCCTTCCACATCAATGCCCTTGTATTCGTTTCCTGATCTTTAACAGAAAAAAATTCAGCAGCTATCACGATCAGCGTAATGATTCCAATATAAGAATACCGATACCAATAGCTTCCTACTACCTTCAACAGGCTAAATCCCCAGACAAACACCGGAATATAAAATAATGATAATACAAATACGATCAGTATACTGTGAAGAATTTTTTTATTTCTATCAATCTTTTTGCATAACATATAAGCTATACAGCCGATCACAGCCAAGCTTCCGCAATATAAAGAAACACTTCCATATTCACTTCTGGAACCCAATTCAAATCTCTGGATAAAAGAGAAAATATTTCCCCATCCATAGATCCCCAAAATAGGGATCCACTCTACATTGCCTTTTCCATCTGACATAGCCAGCGCTGCCGGAAGAAAAAGAAATGCCCCGATCATTAAAGCAGTTCCCATAGCAATACAATAGCGAACGATATGATCCACCATCTTTTTAATGTTTGATCTTTCAACAGGTGTTATAAGCAGCACCTCATACATAAACCAGATAACAGAGAACAGAAAATCAATAGCAGCGGAATACCAGTTAAACACCAAAGCAATTCCTGCTGCAGCCATAAGAAGTGCCTTTTTATTTTCATTTACAAGCTGGTGTACTCCCAATAAGATCAATGGGAGCATATACACGCCATCCAGCCACATAATATTACTTGCCTGTGCAATATTATACTGCATCATGCCATATCCCAGGGACAATGCCATTACGACTGCAATTTCAAGATTTTTAAAACGATTTCTTAAAAAAATACTGCAGGTCATAGAAGCCATAGACAATTTTAAAATTACTATTACAGTAAAAAATGCCTGCAGCTGATCTTTTCTAAAAAAAGCTACCAGAAGATTAAACGGAGAAGACAGATAATAGGCAAATACAGCTATATTATTTCCACCCAATGTCCGGTTAAAAGTATAGCCTATTTTTTGAGTTCCATTTAACACATCCTTTAAATATGCAAAAAAATCCAGATACTGGATCTGAGCATCCATGATCGCCATAGATCCCTTGCTTCCAAAAGGGACGATCCCCTTTAAATAGCATAAGACCACCATAGAAATGGCTGTGATCATAAATACTGCGCTATATAATACTGTCTTTGTTTTCCTTGTCATTTGCAAACCTCTTTTTCATACCTGCTAAAAAGGCACTGCAAAGCCAAACCATCCAGTCTTACCTGCAGTGCTCTTTCTTATACCACGATCACACCAATCACATCTATATTCACATTTTTAGCCAGTTCAATTTCCTGGGCGATAACAGAATATTTAGAGTTTCCTCTCTCCTCTACCAGGATCACACCTTCTGCCTCAGCCAGTTTTCTGCGTGCAGATGCACTTTCCACCAGATTTCTCTCACATACGATCTGTGTCTGTGGAAGTGCTGCTTTCAGATGCCCACATACCTGTTCCATCTGCTTCTCAGATGCCAGACCTGTTACAAACAAAGCTTTCTTTCCCTCTGCGTAGTTAGCAGCATTCGCCTCGATCATCTCATAGACCACAGCATCCGGCCAGATCTTATCATCACCGGCAAGACGACGCAGCCAGCTGTCAATAAAGCCAAATACCCTTTTCTCAGGAACAACAGAAAATGCCCCAAGACTCTTAATACGGAAACGATTAACGATCTCCTTATCAGAAGTAACCTTATCTCCCATGATGTACATACCGGCTATCACGCATACAGAAACAAATCCACCTGCCAAAAATCCTAAAATCACATACTTCGCAAGTCCCTGTGAAGAACCGGCAACTGCATTTTCAGCTACTGGTTTTTCCAGACCATCCAGACTGGTCTTAAAATCTTTCTCAGATTTCTGAAGAATAGCTATATTATTACGTACAGACTGCTGCTGATCCAAAAGATCCTTATCTACCTGTTCACCGTTTGACTGGCCAAGAAGACGGATCACATGGGCTTTCAGCTCAGCTGCAAATCTTCCATGCAGTTCCTCTGCCTGATTTAAAACAGCCTTCAAAACCTGTTCCGTGTATTCACTATCAGCCCCAATAACCTCAATATGAAGAATGCCCCTTGCTGCAGCTGCATCCTGCATTGCAAACACAAAGCCTGCTTCACTGTTTTCATACGTCCCTAAACTGTTGCTTACACGGATCGTCTCTCTTACATAACGCTCCTGTGAATCTTTCATTTCCGCTATTTTCTGAATATAATCCCCATTCTCAAGGCCATATTCATACGCCTTTAAAAGACTTCCCATTCCTCGGTCTGTTATATCAGAAATTTCCACCAGTATATCCGCTGAAGAAAACGCCTCTTTATACGGATTGATCTGCATCAAAGGTGCCTCTGCAAGATACTGGTTCTGTTCATCCATACTGTTTTCCAGATTTTCAATGGACGTTTCTATAGCCAGTTTTTCCCTTTCATAATTGTCCAGTTCTTCCTGGTAGCTTTCTGTCTGAGGCAGATCTGTCTGCTGTGTATTTCCCTTTACCACCTTATATCCGCCTAAAAGGGCTGCGCCGATCACTGCTGCCAGAAGAAGGATCCGCCATCTGTATAACAATACAAATAATAAATCCTTCAGGTCGATCTCCTGTTCATAGTCCTCTGTGTACATTACGTTCTCCTTTAATATATATTTTCATAGTCACCGTTTTCTGTCATCTGGAACCTTTACCGGTAATAACAATTCCCACTGTCAGCAAAAGGATCTTAATATCCTTTAAAATGCTCCAGTTGTCAATATACTGCATATCCAGCTGCACTACTTCATCAAAATCCTTAATATCACTGCGGCCACTTACCTGCCATAAGCCAGTAAGTCCAGGAGTCATACTCAGACGGCACTTATGCTTTGCTTCATAACGCTCAAACTCATCCACAGTCGGCGGCCTTGTTCCCACCAGGCTCATATCACCTTTTAAAATATTCCAGAACTGCGGAAGCTCATCAATACTGGTCTTTCGGATAAATCTGCCCACTTTTGTAATGCGGGGGTCATTTTCCATCTTAAACATCAGGCCATGGACTTCATTCTTTGCCATCAGTTCCTTCTTGCGCTGTTCTGCATCCTGATACATAGAACGGAACTTATAAAACGTAAAACGACGCCCATTCTTTCCAATACGGGTCTGCCCAAAAAATACGGGCCCCGGAGATTCCAATTTAATAGCCGGTGCAACAAAAATAGTAGCAACTCCAAGGATCACCATACCAACCAGCGCACCTGCAATATCCAACAGCCGCTTCATGATCAACTGCCT
Source organism: uncultured Clostridium sp. (assembly GCA_900541315.1). Classification (GTDB taxonomy): domain Bacteria; phylum Bacillota; class Clostridia; order Lachnospirales; family Lachnospiraceae; genus Enterocloster. The sequence continues at coordinate 35,423 of UQJF01000003.1, forward strand.
TGTAGAAATAACATTTCTGGCAAAAGTAACGACTGCATATTTTCCTACCTGGTTTAAATTCTTATTTCCATGGTTTAACAGATCAAAGGCATCAATATTTACATCTACAATAACGCCCATCTGCTCCAATTCAGAAACCCATTCCTTTAAAGTATCACTCCTGATCCCATCTGTATAAGCAATAAATACTTCATCAATCTCATTATGGATCACATAATCTAGCAGCGTTTCTTTCGAAGCCACCACCGGATAACCCATAAACTCCATACCGGTTTCATCCTTATCCAGAAATACCAGGCCACTGAGCACACGGTTCCACTCCTTATAAGCGATCAGATTGTCGATCAGTGCCCCTGCTTTGCCAGAACTGGTCACAAGCAGCAGATGACTGCTGTATTTGCTGTATTTATAAACACGGGTCATATACTGCTTGAAGCAGATCCTTCCTATATACATAAGGATCGTATCAGATACAACAAAATAACAAAATACCAGTCTGGACAGCTCCGTACTTCTATGCATCGCATAAAGAAGGACGATCCAGCAAATAGACAATGCTATTTCCAGCCTGACTACACTTACCAGTTCATCAAAATAGCCTCTTCTGAAAAAGTGATGATTAAAATTTACAAATACGTTAATTAATATGTACAGCAGGCACATGGTCACTACCAGCCATACCTGGTCTCCATGCTGAAAGGCTCCATATAGTCTTCCATACCGGATCCCGAAAGCCAGAGCACCGCTGCACAAAATGCAGAAAATATCGATCAGCCAGATCAGCATATTTTCCATATTTCTTCGCTTTTGGTACATTCAACTCTTCTCCCCTGTTTTTCTATAACCTGCAGATTACGTCAAAACACCAAAATCTGCGTTAAACATGGGTATTATAACATATATCGATTAAAAATAAATGTATATTCCCTTAAAATTATGGGATTTTGAAATAGAAAATTTTCCAATGAAGGAAAATTTTTATTCTCTGCTCTCAAACATATTTTTTTCTAATTCATCCAATAATCTATGCAACAATATCTCTCTGCAAACCTTCTTTTATCTCACAGCTAGTATATTCCCGTCTCTTTGCACTTTCGATATATCTCATTACTATTTTTAATAAGATATTTCCCTCTCCACAGGAATTTTCTAAAACCTTTTTGCCATAAAGATTTCCCGAATATCCTATATAATCCAACATCTGATCTACATATATTTCTGGAGTAGGAATCTGACAATTACTCGCCATAACATTCTTTTCCTTATCTATCTTTCTCTTCATTGATTTTAAAGTTAAGGTTAGTATATCACATGAAGATTGTGAATCAAACAACATCTTTTCACTTTCCATGTTATAATAATCACAAAAAATCCTGTTTTTCTTGTCGACCACCAAAATACGATTATAATAAAAATATACAACATCGTATCGGAGGTACACTATGATACAAAAAGCTGAACTGATCAATGAATTTTCCCAGAGAGCCGCCGAAAACAAAGCTGCTTATTTCATTGGTGCCGGTATCTCTATTCCCTATGGGCTTCCTGATTTTGAAAATCTGATACGTGAATTGGCAAAGGGACGGATTGACCTTAAGATCAAGCCCAATCACAATTTCCCTGAAATTGCACAATATATCCTGAATGCCAGCTCCCACGATAAGTCCCCTATCCTAAAACAGATCCAGTGCCGGTTTAATATTCCTTATAACAAAAACAAAAGCACATATTTGGATTCCATCGCCAAATCCAATGTTTCCACCATATGGACTACTAACTTTGATACCTTGATCGAACAAAGTCTGGAATACTGCGGCAAAAAATATATATCTAAAAATACAGATTTCGATTTTAAAAAGGAATTTGAAACTACAGACGACTGTGAAGTATTAAAAATCCATGGAGATATTTACAGCAACGACATTATAATAACAAAAAATGATTATGAAGATTTCAATCTCACTCATCCTGTAACCATCCGCCGCTTAGAACAGGACCTCCTGACGAAATCCCTGCTTTTCATCGGCTACAGTTACAAGGACCCCAATATCCAGTCCATCATTAATAATGTAAGGCAGCTGACCGATGGAAAATCCCAGACACGTCACTATATGATTCTCTCACCAGAGAAGAAAAAGAACAGCCAAAAACTGCAAAAATTGTGGATACAGGACCTGGAGCGCTATGGGATACACGTATACTTATTAGAAAACGGATTTCCCGAACTGGCCGAAATGCTTGAAAAAATATGCCTGAAATCCAAAGGAAAAAGCGTATTTGTAACAGGAAGCCATTATGATGCTTCCAATGAAATGGCTAAAAAGCTTGGAAAGAAACTGCATAAAATAGATGATCTCATACTTAATTATGGCCACTCAGATGGCATAGGAAAAACTGTCTGCAGCAGCTATGCGCAAAAATGTGTAAAATCTTCCGAACAATTACCTGCACATATCCGTATTTTTGCAAACCCCTATTCTCTTTGTGACAAATGGGATAATCAGGATGCTCTCCTTGGACAACTGACTGCATTCCGTGAAGATCTTCTTGGAAAAACGCAGATTATGATCGCATTTCCCGGTAAAAAAGGGACTCTGTCAGAAGTCAAGATTGGCTTGAAAAAAGGTGTTATTATCGTACCCGTATTCTATGAAGACGATGACTTCAAAGCAGAAATACTAAAATTTCCAGAAATCACAGCCACACTGGAAAAATACGCTAATTTCTATTTAGAAAAATTATTAAAAAATTCAGTAGGAGTAGATGATATTATCTTATGTCTGGAATCAATACTAAACTAATATGGAAAAATAAAGAAATCATCTTAGGGAAAAAGCAAAAAGTCCTGATCAACCAATTAGCCGGGATCAATCATGACCTGGACTATGCACAGACTATTGAAAAAATCGATATGTGGGACAATGATCCACAGGCTCCTGACATCATTACAGATGTAAGCCTGACTGCACCAGGCTGCGGCTGCCCAATCTGGGAATATGCCCTTCAAAAAAGAGACTTCATTGTAGGAACTGTTCCTATTTATTTTGTAAAAACCAAAGAGAACATCCATCCTCAGGAACTTTTAACAGTTATTGAAGAGCAATTATCAAAAGGTGTAAAGATTATCACCATCCATCCCACGCCTACTATGGAGCTGATTGATCTTTCCCAAAAACGTATTACTCCCATTACCTCCCGAGGAGGCGGTATTGTAATCCGTGATCTATTAATTAATCATCGTAAAGAAAATATTTATCTTAAATGCCTGGATTCCATTGTTAAATTATGTCAAAAATACCATGCAGTTCTCAGTATTGGCACTACTTTCCGTTCTGCAAACGTAATCGACTCCATAGATGCTGTACAAAAAGCAGAAATACAAATGCAGATAACACTGGCTGAATCACTTCGTAATAAGGAGGTACCCGTTATCCTGGAAATGCCAGGACATGCTTCTCCTGAAAAAATCCGGGAACTGAACCAAATCCTAAAAGACTGTCCTTTCCCTATTATGCCTCTCGGACCAATTGTAACTGACACAGGTATCGGCATGGATCATATCACTGCTGCTATCGGTGTTACCCTTATGGGCCTTGACGGAAATGTGCAGATCATTTCCGCAGTCACCCGTGAAGAACATACTGGCAATATTCCATCTGTTGAATCTACAAAGGAAGCCGTTCTGACTGCCCGTCTTGCTGCCCATGTAATAGATATGGATCAACTGCATGATTACTCGTCAGATTACAAATATGCTATTGCAAGAAAAAAGAGCTGTATTGCCGGACAATCTGCCAGTGGCTGCAGCCGATGTGGAGATTACTGCCCCCTTAAATAGACTCCCAAAAAACTATCCTTTCCTTATTATAATAATTCTAAATCTTAATAACTATTACAATAAGGAAAGGATAAATTTTATGATCTTCAATCTTGAACAACAACAGCTTTACACATCCAAATTTCTCAATGCACTTTCTGTAGAACGCAATCTCTCCACTAAAACACTTCTGACCTATCGCTGTGATATAAATGGCCTTCTGACCTGGTTTGATTCCCAAAATTTTACAAATATCAATGATTCTTCTATTTCTTCCTATTTTCTGTACTTACAAAAAGAACGCAGCCTGCAGGCAAAATCCATCCGCCGGAAATATGTCGCTTTAGGCCAATACTTCAATTTCTTAAAACTGGAATACAATATCAACGAAATCTTTTTCCGCTTTACATCCCGTAAATTCCACATCCCCAGAAATCTTCCAAAAACTTTAAGCAATCAGGAAATCAAAAACCTTATATCCGTTTCAGCAGCCGAATATCAGGATTCCACTTCCGACTATAAACGCCGCCTGAACACCCGCAACATGTGCATCATCGAACTGCTCTTCTGTCTGGGACTTCGCATTGGCGAAGCCGCTTCCCTGAACCTGGATGACTACTGCCAGGAAGACTGTACTATCCTGATCCGCGGAAAAGGCAGCCGGGAACGACTGTTATTCATCTCATCTCCCATTGTATGCCAGAAATTAAACCTGTGGATACAGACCCGTATGGAAATGTCCCCCACTACCACTGCCCTCTTTATCAACCGGTATGGAGATCGCCTGAGCATCTACAGCATCGAAAACATATTTTATAAGTACCGCGACCTGTCCCATATCAACCCCAATGCCACACCCCACTATCTGAGACACAGCTTTGCAACCCAGCTTCTAAACAATGGCGCCGGAATCCGGGATGTCCAGGAATTGCTGGGACACAGCAGTATTGTCACCACTCAGATCTATACAGAAATCTCCACTGCCCGAAAAAAAGAAGTCTTGATGAAATATAACGGACGGAACCGATTGGGGATGGAATAAACATAATCCCACTGGCATACTGTATATCTTTTGCCAGTGGGATTTCACTTATTCATTATTTTACTATCTAACGCAATTTCTAATTCCTGTCTTATGTCTTCATTCGGTACAAACGCCATTTTCCTGGTTTGATCATATCCTAAATAACCTAAATGGATCATATACGTCAATACGTCATCTTTACTTTGAATATTTAATATATCATTTTTAAACGTTGCAGTATTCACTTTCACTGCTGCACCAGAAAGCATCTCTATAATAGCTGTTTTCAAACCGTCATAATCCATATTAATAAGAGGTACAATCGCCTCATAAGAAGCAGTTTCAGACCAATAACTTTTAAATTCCCCCTTCTGCATCAAACTTATAACTGCTCGTGGATTATAAACCTGATAATCTTTCAGCAAATAGCCATCATACCACCGCTTTACTTCTTCAAAATTTTGATGATATTCCTCTGCTAATTTTTGAACCTCATCCTCTGTAAATCCAATATATTTAGCCAAAATACTTGGACTCAACATCGTAAATTCATCGAAATTATTCAGTGCTGACTGTGTTTTTTCTCTCTTTATTGGTAGAATACCTGTTAAATATGCTAACTGTATATATTTTGTAGGTTCTGTTCCTTTAAACATTCCCCTTAAAAAATTAATATACTCCTCCTGAACCTTTTGATTCGCTGCCTCATCACGAATCAAAACATCCCATTCATCGATAATTATAATAAATTTGTTTCCTGTCTCCGCATTGATCATTGCCAATGCTTCTGGTAATGATGTTGTTGATTCTTTCAATACATTAGGATAATATTCCCGCAACTCCTGAATCGTTTTTTCAGAAATATAAGAAACGATCCGTTCTGGTCCTCCAGCCGGTTCCATACACCATTGAATATCCAGATGAATCACATCATACTTATTCAAATGTTTCTTAAAATCCTCTGCCTCGCTGATTTCAAGCTCAGAAAACATCTTTTCGGAATCACAGCCCTTACTATAATACGCGGTAAGCATATTTGCTGTAATTGATTTTCCAAAACGCCGCGGACGACTGTTACATATAAAAGCATCCGTAGATGCCAAAACGCTATTAGTGTAATTAAGCAAACCACTTTTATCAACATAAATTTTTGCGTTCAATACTGCCTGAAATGCTGAATTATCTGGATTTAAAAACATTCCCACTCTCTTTCAACTCCTTCCTTAAAATATATTCGGTACAATGCGGACAGCATAGAAACAGATTATTCCAATCAAACATGAGATTTCTATCCGTTCCCCGATGTACTCTTAAATGTTCCACTTCTATTTTTTCCTGTTAAGATCAAGGATTTACATTCTGTTTTTGAAAGCGGAATTATTATATCTTTCAAATGACGAACATTGTATATATTTAATGCAGTCATAAATGTATTTCCCATCGCAACCACCTTATATTTCCCCAGTTCTATGCAACTTAATTATGAACTTAGTATAGCCTTTTTTTGAGGATAAGACAACTATTTAAGCTGCTATGTATAGCAATAATCATCTATACAGGTCAGGTCCAAATAATAGCAATTATTTGGAGTTAAAGGTGGGATTTGACCTAATAAATAAGACATAATATTTGAAAATGAATGATTGGATTTTAGAGCCGATAGTTGCTGAAATGTGCGATTATCGGCTTTGTTTTATCTTATCAATTCTTTACATATGTCTCAAATATATTCAAACGTTAGAAATGTTAGTTGGAGACAGTATGAACGATAAACTTTCAATAGCCATGTTTGGTCAAAAACGGCTATCCAGAGAAGGCGGAATAGAAATAGTTGTAAAAGAACTCTGCACCAGGATGGCTCAAAAAGGCTATCGGGTTACGTGCTATAACAGATCAGGCCATCATGTAAGTGGAGCTGAATATGATGCCCAAAATGAATATGAAGGTATATGTCAAAAATATGTACCAACTATTGAAAAAAAAGGGCTAGCTGCTGTAAGTTCTTCTTTCTTTGCTGCATTATACAGTGCATTCGGAAGATATGATGTGGTACATATTCATGCGGAGGGACCTGCTTTTTTCTGCTGGCTTCCGAAATTGTTGGGAAAGCGTGTTGTTGTTACTATTCATGGCATTGACTGGCAACGCGAAAAGTGGAAATCAGGGTTTGGCTCCAAGTTCATTCGTCAGGGTGAAAAAAATGCGGTGAAATATGCGGATGAAATTATTGTCCTAAGTAAAAGAGTTCAGGAATATTTCAAAAAAGTCTATGGCAGAGAGACTCATTTCATCCCCAATGGTGTAAGCAGGCCAGAAAACCAGCCAGCTGAGATGATTACAGAAAAATTTGGATTGATAAAAAATTCATACATCTTGTTTCTTGGTCGTTTAGTGCCTGAAAAAGGAATACGATATTTGATTGAAGCTTTTAAGAATGTTGGAACTGATAAAAAACTGGTTATTGCCGGTGGTTCCAGTGATACCGATAGTTTTATGAAAGAATTAAAAGAACTTGCAAAAGGTGATGAGCGGATCATTTTCACTGGCTTTGTGCAAGGACAAATATTGAGTGAATTGTATAGCAATGCGTATATCTACATATTACCATCTGATCTGGAAGGTATGCCATTGAGTTTACTAGAAGCTATGAGTTATGGTAATTGTTGCTTGGTTTCAGATATACCAGAATGTGCAGAAGTTGTAGAGGATAAGGCAATGATCTTTAAAAAATCAAATGTAAGTAGTCTTAATGAAAAGTTGCAAGATGCCTGCAATCATCCTTCAAAGGTTAATGGATATAAAGACTCAGCCACAAATTTCATCTGTAAAAAATACAATTGGGATGATGTGGTAAAAAAAACGCTGAAGATATACAGAAAAAATGTCAAAACATAAATAAAAATTTTATATAAATTAAATGTAATGATGATATATGGATAAAAACACAAGTTCAATTTTTAATATAGTTTACGCAATATTTTAGCTGAACTTTATTTGATTTAACATCATTACGTAATGAGAAATTGAAAAATAGGAGAATTATCATGCCTGAAGAAAAAAAGTTAAATGGTACAGTTATTGTTACTTACCGTTGCAATGCTCGTTGTTCCATGTGCAATCGTTATAAGGCACCTTCAATACCAGACGAAGAAATTAGCATTGAAACTATTAAGAAATTACCAAAGATGTATTTTACGAATATCACTGGTGGTGAACCGTTCATCCGTACTGATTTGAAGGATATCGTGCGAGAGTTGTACAAAAAATCTGATCGTATTGTTATTTCTACCAATGGATTCTTCACAGACCGTATTGTTGAATTGTGTAAAGAATTCCCACAAATCGGTATCAGAATTTCAATTGAGGGCTTGGAACAGACCAATGACGAGATTCGTGGACTACAGAATGGCTATCAGCGTGGTTATGGCACACTGAAAAAACTGCGGGAAATGGGTATGAAGGATGTTGGTTTTGGCATGACTGTTCAAGATAAGAATGCTCCTGATTTAGTTCCGCTGTACAAGATTTCCAATGAGATGGACATGGAGTTCGCAACTGCTTCTCTGCACAACAGCTTCTACTTTGTGGAGGCTAAGAACATCATCCATGACCGTCCGATGGTTGCAAAGAACTTTGAGAATCTGGTTAACGAACTGCTCCGCAGCAACAGCCCGAAAAAGTGGTTTCGTGCCTATTTTAACCACGGTCTGATTAATTACATCTATGGTCAGAATCGTCTGCTGCCTTGCGATATGAGTTTTGATACATTTTTCATCGATCCGTATGGTGATGTCATGCCTTGCAACGGCACCAAGGATAAAGAGGTAATGGGCAACCTGAATACCCAGAGCTGGGATGAACTGTGGAATAGTCCGCAGGCCGAAGAGGTTCGCAAGAAGGTTCGCTGCTGTGACCGTGACTGTTGGATGATTGGTTCTGTTTCTCCGGCTATGCATAAGTATATCTGGAAACCAGCTACTTGGGTTCTGATTCATAAGATTAAGTCTCTCTTTACCAGGTATCCATACAACATGTATGAACTAAAAATCTGTCGCGATTACCGTGATGGTAAGGTCACTAAAGAAGAATTGGACAAGTGTAGCACTTGTGATATGAATTGCATAATCAACAATGGATTGAGTGAAGCATCTAAGGAACAATTGAAATATAAGACTGGCGAGGAAATTGTAGATGCTGATATTGCGCAACAACTGAAAGGGTAAATAGACTTATGGAATTTAGTGTAGTTTTGGTAGTAGTTGTATATAATAAAAAAGTTGAGGAGTCTATTACTTGCAAAAATATTATTAACAATTGTCACAATTTGGTTGAAATATTAATTATTGATAATAGTACGAGTGACCTTAATAATAAAGAATATTGTATTAGTAAAGGTCTTCGTTATATTTCCATGGCTGGAAATAAGGGATTATCCAAAGCATATAATGCAGCTATTGATGCATGTAAAGATAAAGATGTAATTATCTTCTTTGATGATGATACTGAAGTTACAGAAGAGTATTTTATAGAGATATATAAAGCTTTACAAGAATGTCAGGAAGTCGATATTTTTGCACCAACAATTTATGGACAAGATGGTGTGATTTACTCGCCTAATAAGTATAATTTCATGCGTAATCACTTCATTTCACCAATGAATATGGAAATTCCACAAAATCAATTTAACGCCATCGCAAGTTGTCTTGCAGTTAGAATGAGGGTATTCGATAACTATAGATTTAATGAGAAATTGTTCGTGGATCAAGTGGATCAAAATTTTTTTTATGATCAAAGAGAACTCAATAGAAAGTTTAAAAGGTTGAATGTGAAAATTCTTCAAAATTTTTATCAGCGAGGAGAAAGTTTGACACCAGAAGCAGGATGGAAGCGTTTACGATTAAGAATTATCGATATTATGCGTCAGACACGGTTACTTGGTGGATTAAGAATGCGCTTTTTAGGATTCGCAAAGTGCTGTGGTTTGGGAGTACAAATAGGAAGGAAAAGTAAATCTATTATTGTTCCATTCAAAGCAATTGCATTGGCATTGGAATGTGCCGTAATTGATCAGTAGTGAGAAGTTTTATGACACATGTATTAGTGCAAATGTTGATTTATAGCTGTTTAAGAGCCCAAAAATCAGCAAAATTATGTATCTTATACAAATGAAATTCAATACTTGAAAATTAGAATACATGGAATATTATGAGGAAATATGAAAGTTTTATATTTTATGAATCATGCTGATCAAGGAGGGGCAGCTCTTGCATTGTATGATTTAATCATTGAAATTAAAAAAAATTCAGAGATTGTGCCTGTTGTTATAACAGGAAAGAATAATCATTTAAATCAAATGTTATCTGATATAGGAATTGAAAACTATTCAGCTCCATTCAAAAACTTTATTAGCTCTAGTAAATCTCCAGAGTGGTTGTTTAAATTCTTATTAAAGATCCGTTATCAAGCTGGACAATATATTGCACTACGGAAAATCGAAAAGATGATAGACTTTTCAACAGTTGATATTATTCATTCTAATTTAAACAGAATCGATATTGGAGCTATTTTAGCTCAAAAATATAAGATTCCGCATATTTGGCACATTCGTGAACATGCAGATGGTCGAGATTTTAAAGTGGTGTCAATAAAAAGAAATCCGATTAAATATATGAATTCCTTTGACTCAAAGTATGTTTATATTTCACAGTCTGTAAAGAATGTATGGGAAAAAAGGGGATTAAAAACTTATAGGGCAAGTGTAATCTATGATGGAGTTCGAGCAGAATTATATCAATCAAGATGTTCTGCTAAAAGTGATAAACTGCGTATGATTTTTTTGGGAGGATATGCTAAGAGCAAAGGTCAAGAGGACTTAATTGATGCATTAAAGAATTTATCGCAAGAGCTAAAAAAACAATTTGAAATTGATTTTTATGGAAATGGAGCAGAAGCATATATTAAGTATCTAAAAATCAAAATTGATCAAAATGGTCTTTCAGATGTAATGAAACTTCACTCATATCAACAGGATATATGGAAAAAGATATCACAATATGATGTGGGATTGACTTGTTCACATGGAGAGGGATTTGGCAGGGTTACAGTAGAATATATGATGGCCGGACTTTGTCCAATAGCAAGCAATGGCGGGGCATCACCAGAAATCATTGATGATAAAAAAACAGGTATTTTGTATGAGGTATTAAATAAAGATGCATTGCGTAAAGCCGTGATTTGGGCAATACATAATCAGGATGCAGTACATAAATTCGGTGAGAATGCAAAAAAAAGTGCCCGATTAAATTTTTCCATGGAAAAACACGCAAGCGAAATTAAAAAATTATATTATGAGGTAGCAAAAGATGTATAAACCAATGTTTTCAATCATCATTCCAGTATATAAGGTTGAAAAATATTTATCAAAGTGCCTCGAAAGTGTAACGGCTCAGACATATACCGATTTTGAAGTAATCTTAATAGATGATGGATCACCTGATAGTTGTCCTTCACTTTGCGATAGTTTTGCTAAGATAGATTCTCGATGTAAGGTTATACATCAGTTAAACAAGGGACTTTCAGGAGCAAGAAATACTGGTTTGAAAGCGGCAAAAGGTCGGTATATATATTTTTTAGATAGTGATGATACAATTGCAGTTAATCTTCTTGAAGAATTAATGCACGTAATCAAAACTCAAGAGGTAGATATTGTTGGTTTTAGTGCTGTAGTTACATCATTTAATAATACATGTTTACTATCAACAGGTAATTATACAAATATGGTTGAAAGAGGAATAGAGATTTCACAAAGAAGAGTACCATTATCGACAGTGCCGCTTTATTGTTATCGTCGGGATTTTTTAAAAGAAAAATGTTTAACATTTAAAGAAAAAATATATTATGAAGATATTCTTTTTACCGCACTAGTTTTTCTGGAGAATCCAAAAGTATATTATATGGATTTGCCGCTTTATTTTTATAATAAACGAGAGGAGTCCATAACAACATCTAAAGCCAAGGGAAAAAATTATTTTGATATTATTGAAATTTGCAAACTATTGATTAAAGTTAATAAAGTTGGATGGAGTGTTGGCAAAAAGACCGCATTTAAAAATATAATGAAATCTTATATTCTATTAAGTGAAGAAATATATAGGATGCTTGATGAAAAAGACAAAAAGAGCTTATTGATAGTTAGAGAAGATTTGATGGAAACAGTGAAATCTCAAAGAAAAGAAATGGGATGGAAGAATTATATTATCGCATGTTTTCCTAACATATTATTTGCCGTTAGGGAAGTAAGGAGAAAAATCAGATGTCGAAATCAAATATGAAATTCAAATTGTATAGATATGAAGTTGGAATAGATTATATTAATTTAACACTTTTTATGTCTTTTGCAACATTATTTGTGGCACAGACATTTCACGCACCATCAATAATTTACTTTTTAATAGATGTGCCCATTATGGTCATGATGTTAAAAAACTTTAAAAAAATTTTTGCTGTATTGTCGTGGAAAAGTTTCATATCTATTCCACTTACACTTATACTGATTTTTATCTTTATGCTGATCGGAAGTGTTGCAAATAATGTTCCTTTAGGAAATACTTTGTATGGAATATATAAATATTATAGAGGTTTTCTCTTTTTCTTTTCTACCTTGGCACTTGTAGATTCCTCAAGTGAGAAACGTACATTTTCTCTTTTGAAGGTGATATTTTGTATTAATTTTGTATTAACAATTGTTGAATTCTTTTTTGGGGGAATAAATCAAGATCTTTTAGGTGGCATATTTGGTCCTGTTGTCGGCGTCAATCAATATACAAATTTATATTTTGTAATCATTAGTGTTTTTTGTATCGAAATAGTTATAAACCGAGATACAGACTGCAAAAAATTTAGGCAGGCGCTCATCATTTCTACTTGTATGTTTGCCACTGCAGCTTTCGCAGAGATAAAATATTTCTTTGCTGAGTTTTTAGTTTTACTCTTAGTTGCCTATTTGTGTCTTCCAAAGAAATGGAACTCTATTTTCGGTATCATCTTAATTATTGTAGGTATTGTAGTATTTTATAACATTTTGATTCATATATTTCCAGAATTTACTAACCTTGTTAATGAGCTAAAAAAAGGTGGGCTTACACGATTGATTGATTTACAGCGACATTATAGTACAGACAATGATATTGGAAGAGCTGTAATTTTTACGTATTCCAATCAATATCTTTTGTCCAATAAAAAAAATCAGTTGATAGGTATGGGAGTCGGAAATGTTACCTCATCAGGCATAGTAAATAACAATTTCTGGCTTAAAAATCAAATGACTCATTATGATCAATTTTATACTTCATATTTGTATAATGAGCAAGGAATGATAGGATTTATATTATACTGCTTGATATACTTAGAGATATTTATTATAGGGCTAAGGGCATTGCTGAAAAGTAAAAAACGAAAGTATGGCACAATGTTGATTATGCTAGTTTGTGGGTGTGTTATGGTATTTGTTTATAATATGGCAATGTATTCCCAATTGTGTTTTATTGCATTTTGGGCTTTAGCTGTTATGGTCAAAAAATGTATACAAGGTGAGGAAAAGGAAAGAATATGATACCAAAAGTTATCCATTATTGTTGGTTTGGTGGAAATCAATTACCAGAACTGGCGCAAAAATGTATAGAATCTTGGAAAAAATACTTTCCAGATTACGAAATCAAAGAATGGAATGAAAGCAATTTTGATTTGAATTGTTGCGACTATGTGAAGGAAGCCTACACAGCAAAAAAATGGGCATTTGTAAGTGATTATGCTCGTTTTTGGATTTTATATAATTACGGTGGTTTATATTTTGATACAGATGTTGAAGTGATTCGAGACATGAGCGAGATAGTAAATCGAGGTGCATTTATGGGTTGCGAAGCAATGAATAAATGTGCTCCCGGTCTTGGTCTGGGAGTAAACCCCGGTCTTGGTCTGTATAAAGAAATTTTGGATTTTTATCATACTATCCATTTCGTGAATAAGGATGGAACGCTTAATGAACAAACAGTGGTTTTATACACAACTAATATTTTAAAGAAGCATGGTTTTAAGGAACTAGAACAAATCCAATACGTAGCCGGAATATATATTTACCCCGAAGAATATTTCTGCCCACTTAATTATGGGACAGGAAAATTGACAATAACAAATAATACATTTTCAATTCATCATTATAGCGCTTCATGGCACTCTAAACTTGATTCTATTGTGGATGCGATTGAACGATGTGGCTCCAATAACAAGAAAATTGAATATAGATGTAGACGAATAATATCTTTTCCATTTAGAGTTGCTAATAAGATTAAAAAAAATGGTATTAAAAATACAGCAAAATTTATTATAAAGAAATTGGGCGGTTGTAAATAACAAGCACGGATTATTGCAGAAATATGATATTTAGCGTTTTTGTAGATATTCTTCCAGTAATCATTATAGAAAAAACCACTCCACTGAAGGCAACATAGAGTTTATAGAATTCGAGGACAAAGTCATAAATGAGTAAGTACAAATATCTGATAAAAAATATGGGACTTCTTACATTAAGCAATTTTGCTACAAAATTACTTTCCTTTTTTCTAGTCCCGCTATATACATCAATACTTTCAACTGCAGAATATGGGGAATATGACTTTATTTCTTCAACGGTTGGTATCTTAGTGCCAATTTTAACAATAAATATTTACGAAGCTGTTCTCAGATATTCAATGGATAAAGAAGCAGCCCCTAAGGATGTATTTTCTATTGGATTAAAATTTTGCCTTATTGGTAACAGTATCACAATATTGTTTCTTGTAGTTAATCATTTTTTCGCTATAAGTCGTATTATTGATGACTTATCAATTTATTTTTTCCTTATATTCTTTACCAATTCAATTTCTGGCATAATTTCGTCAATGGCAAGGGGATTAGATAGAATTAAGGAAATATCAATAGCAAGTGTTATAGGATCGATAATAACAATAACTCTAAATATCGTATTGTTATGTGTTGCTAAACTTGGTATTGATGGATATTTTATTGCTAATATATTTGGAATATTGAGCCAAATGTGTTTTTTATTCGTTTGCATGAAAGGATGGAAATATATTTCATTCAAACATGTCGAGCAGAAAACAAACAAAGAGATGATACATTACAGTTTGCCCACAATTGCTAATGCTATAGCATGGTGGGTTAATGGCCTAGCGGACAGGTACGTCATTATATTTTTTTTAGGAATATCTGCCAATGGTGTTTATTCGGTCGCATCTAAAATACCATCTATATTAAATATTTTTCAGAATATTTTTTCCCAAGCATTTATGTTGTCAGCTGTGAAGGAATTTGACAAGGATGATACAGATGGATTTTTTAGAAAAATATTTAGCACATATAATTTTGTATTAGTCATGGTGTGTTCCTTAATAATATGCGCTGATAAAATTTTGGCACGGTACTTGTATGCTAACGACTTTTATGATGCATGGAGATTTGTACCGTTTCTAACCATTTCTATTATCTTTGGCTCTTTATCAGGGTATGCAGGAAGTATATTTGCAGCGTTAAAGCATTCAGAGTATTTTGCAAAATGTTCTGGATCAGGCGCAGTAGCAAATATTTGTATGAATATTGTTTTAGTGCCTCTATGGGGAACATTAGGAGCTGCTATAGCAACAGCAATCTCCTACTGGATTGTATATCTTGTAAGTATGTTTTATTTGAATAGAAGCATGAATGTAAAAATATCTCTTATGAGAGATACTTTTGCATATGGAATGCTAATGCTTCAAGCATTTATACTTTTGAATGAATGGATTGAATGGAAAATTCAGTACGGTATTCAAATAATATTCGTTGTTGTATTGCTGATTTTATATAAAAGCGAGATTAAATATTTTATAAGTAAACTAATATCATTGAAAGGCAATTAAATGAAACTCTGTATTATAACACAGGAAAATGCGAGGGAGCCAAAAACATGGTCGGGCACTCCTAAAACAATAATAGAATATTGTGAAAAACAAAGCATTGAAATATGTAATTTGAGTTTTATAGGTAAAATCCATCATTTCGGTTTTGGAAAAATTAAGGCTATTATCGATAAGTATATATATTGTTATAGCAGCAGCTTTAGAGATCCATTTCCACTTTGGTATGCTATGAATGCAAACTTTTTTGAAAATGAAATGGCTAAGTATAAAGTTGATGGATATATATTTATGGGAGAACAGTGCCTTAAGGATAAAGCAAATATTAATGGGAAAACATATGTCTACATGGATAGAATGATAAATATTATAGCCCAATACGATGAAGATAAAAGAAAATGTAAAAATTGGTATATTAAAAATTATATGAAAAACGATAAGAAGAGTTTATCGTGTATGGATCATATTTTTACTCAGAATGATTGGAGCAGAAATGAAATAATTTCTAAATATGGAATTCCTGAATCAAAAGTTACAAATGTTGGAGTCGGTGTAAATTTACAAGGGTATGAAGGCATTAAGCAATATGATAATCATAAAATACTTATTGTTCTTAGAAAGGGGACGGAGCATTATAAGGGCTTAGATCTTTTACTGGAAGCATTTGTAATTGCGAGAAAAGCAATTCCTGATTTGTCTCTGCATGTTGTGGGAACGGAATATAAAAAAATGGATGGCGTATTTTACTATTATAATCAACCTAGAACGGTAACAGTTAGCCTATTTCAAGAATGTGCATTATATGCGATGCCAGCATTATTAGAGCCTAATGGAATAACTTACTTGGAAGCATTGGCTAACAAAATGCCAATTCTTGGATTAAATCGTTTTGCATTTCCAGAGTTTAGTGGTTATGGAAAATTTGGATTTATTGTTGATGAACCTATTCCAGAAAATGTTTCCATAGCCATTTGCAAGGCTTTTTCCGATACAGAAAAACTTCATATTATGGGAAATGAAGGGCAGAAAATGGTTCTAAAAAAATATACATGGGATAAGGTTATATCTTCAATGTTACAAATAATAGAAACTGATTTGAGGACATAAAATGAAAAATAAAATGCGGATAGTTATTACTTCTGGATTTAGATGGAATTATTTTCAATGGTTTTTGTTGGGATTTCATGAATTAGAGAATCGGGGATTGATAAAATTGGATTATAGTTTGCCATTAGCCAGTCGAATATTGTTATCGTCATCAAATAAATTGATTATTCGAATAGCAGATAAGTGTAGACGGATATTTGAGCCTGATTCCTACAATATGGACGGATATATTTTATATTATGACAACGGTAAAAAAATTAAAAAGACATTTACAATTGATAGTGCCGATGCTCCATATCTATTTGACAGTAAAAAACTTAACAAAGTAGATATTTATTTTAAAATGCAATGTCCTATTGATTTAAAGTTGGCTGGATTTTATATTACCGATCTAATTATGATTCCCTGGTGTGACCATGAACATGAGGACTGCGGGATTAAACTTACAGAAAGAGGAAAAAGAAAGACGATTTCACTTGATGGAAAAAATAATATAAGACCATTAATGGTAGGTCCAAGGCAACTTTCAAAAGGTACTTCATATGATTGTTTAAAAGCTGGATATGATAACTATTTAAAAGGCAGAAATATTGAAAAAGCAAAAAATATTATGTGCTATTTTGGAAATGCCTTAGGACCGAAGCCTGAAGCCAATCCAATACCTGATTATGATTGGGAAGCAGATATAATGGGATTTTATGGAGAAAGTGTTAATCATCCTAATGAGAAAAGAGAAAACGTTGCAAAATATATTGCACGCCTCAATTCAAGTGATGCAAGAGTGATATCTACGGCAAATGCAGATTCGCATATAGTAGAAAATAAAAATCTAATAATCCCTCTAGAAAAATTTTGCAAGCATATAGCAGCGTTTAAATATAATGCAAATGTTTCTGGATACAGACTGTCAATGCCAAGTCGTTTTATTGAGAGTTTTATGGTAGGAACAAGCGTAATTACAGATAAATTAGCTATTAAGTGGTACAAGCCGTTTGATACCGAAGTTGTAGAAACAGTTCCTATGGGATATTTGCCTATGAATAAAGTTGATTGGAAACAATTTCAAAAAGATTTGAATAATCTGCCTTCAGTAGATCCAAGCCAAGTAATAAAGGCTTTTGAAGAAAAATGGTCTCCAAAAGTTGTGGCTCAATATATTATAGATACAGTAAAGGAGAGTTAAACATATGAAACCACATTTAATTATGCCAATGGGTGGAGCTGGTTCTCGTTTCTATAAAAATGGATATATGCAGCCTAAGCCTCTTATTGAGATAAAGACTAGACCTTTTCTATATTGGGCTACAATGTCAATCAAGAAATACATAGATATTGAAGATGTCACTTTTGTAGTGCTTCAGCAGCATATTGACAGATTTAATATTGATAGCGTTATCAAGGAATATTTTCCAGATGCAGGTATTGAAGTACTGCCAGATATTCTTCCCGGTCCGGTGTTTACAGCGTTAAAGGGTGTGGCAAAGATTAAAGATAATGCACCAATAATTTTCAACGATTGTGATCACATGTTTAAATGTTCTGAGATTAATAATATTTTGAATCAAAATGCGTTTACTTCTGATGGAGCCTTGCTTACATTTGAATCAAATGAACCTCAATTTAGTTATGTTAAATATGGTGAAGAGGAAAAGATAATTGGAACAATAGAGAAAAAGGTAGTAAGCCATCATGCTATCTGTGGAGCTTATATCTTCAAAAATGTTAAATTATTTAAAGATATGGCTGAAGTGTATACTCAAAATTGTCCATATAACGAATGTTACATGAGTGGTCTTTACAATGTTATGTGTGAAAATGGACTTATTGTAAAAGATTATCTTTTAGATTACCACGTAGAGTTTGGCACACCAGAAGAATATGAAAAAGCAAAGGGCTCACAGTATTTTAGTGATTTGGTGTAAAAAATGAACATAACGGATTTAGGTGGACATTCAGGCTGTAAGATACTTCTTTGTGAAAAAAACAATAATGAAATCTTTGTAAGGAAAATTTCAAGTGATAAAAATTATAATAAGCGACTGGCAGTTCAGGCTAAAAAACAGGCAACTTACTCAAATCCTAATATAAAAGTACCGAAAGTGTTACAAACTGGATATACTGACGACGGATTATTCTACTTCGACATGGAATATGTTCAGGGCATTACAATGGCTGAATATATTAAAACAATTGAAATTGGCAAGGTTCGTTCTATTTGCGAATCTATTGTAAATAACATTGTAAGCAGAGATTCTGAAAATACTGATGTTGATGAAAGTATTTTTACCACAAAAATAGCATCTTTAAAGGAAAAATTGCAGCCACAGAATAATCCCGTAATCAATGATGCTATTGAATTATTAAATAAACATAGTTGGAAGAGATTTAGAAAAACTCAGTGCCATGGTGATCTTACACTTGAAAATATTATTGTGAAAGATAATCAATTATATTTAATTGACTTTCTGGATTCCTTTTATGATTGCTGGATTATGGATATAAGTACAATTATGCAGGATGTTCAGACTATGTGGTCATATCGACATGATGAAGAAGCCGAAATCAATACCAAGTTACGCCTGCTTGTATTCAGAGATATTTTAATGGATACAGTAAAGCGAGTTTCGCCAGAAGATTATTTGGAAGTGTATTATGCCCTTCTTTTAAAACTGATCAGAATATTTCCTTATACTAAAGACAAGGAAACCTATGATTTTTTAAATGATAAGACAAAATCAATTATTAATATTATTAGGGAGATGGAAGTATGCGAACATTGATCGTGCCTTGCGCAGGTTCAAGAAAGATAGATAATTTACCTCTTTTCCTAAATTATCATCCAGACAAAGAACTACTTGCTTTAAAAGTAATAGAAGGTGTTCAGCCAGATAATTATGACAAAATAATCTTTACTATATTAAAAAACGTTGATATTGAGTTTGATGCTTGTGAAATAATCAGAAAAGAAAACAATAATAGGTATAACATTGACTTTGTAATTTTAGACAATCCAACAAGTGGTCCCGCAGAAACTGTTTACAAAACGATTGAAAAGGCCAAACTCGAAGGCGAATTTGCAGTTAGAGATTCTCATGCTTACCTTAGCGTCAAAAAAGACTATACAGGTAATTTTGTAGCTGGATTAGACTTAACAAAATATGAAAAAACAATAGATAATCTAAGAAGTAAGAGTTTTATTAAGGTTAATGAACAGGGACAAATCCTTGACGTGGTTGAAAAGCATTTTTGCTCAGATGTAATATCTGCCGGATTTTATGGATTTAAAAGTACTGAAGATTTCAAAAATGCTTATGAGCATCTTTGTGATCCTAATTATGGAATCAAAAAACTATATCTTAGTCATGTGATTTCATATCTTATAGGATATTCACAAAGAGTATTTCACAGAGCAAAAGTTACTGATTTTGAGGATTGGTCTACAAAAACAGCTTGGCAGAAAGTTCAGAGACAGAATTCCTTATGCATACTTGATTTAGACTCTGTAAAAATCAATCAGGATCTTAAAACAAAACTGGCTATGTTAAGTAATGTTGGAATGTCGTTTATAGGATATTCAAGTCAAAATGTTTTACCAGTCGATTTTGATATGCAAGAGATTAATTTAATTGCGATCATTTCTAAGTGTCCCAGAACGAAATCAAAAGTTATTATTGAACATGAAACTGATATTGAGAAATTGCTCCTGGAGATTTAACATGAAATTAATGATGATAGATCTTGATGGCACATTGTTTGATACCAAAGAGATAAATTATAGAGCCTATAAAGAAGCTATTGAACCTTATGGCTATAAAATAGATTACCAATATTATTGTGAATTTTGCAATGGCAGGCATTACACCGATTTTCTTCCGCAAATTACTACATCTGATAAATCAATACTAGTTGATATGCATAATAGGAAAAAGGAAGCCTATAATAAGTATTTAAGCTATGGGAGAATAAACCAGGCACTTGTAGATATAATAAAAAAACGCGGAAAAGACTGTAAAGCTGCGTTGGTAACAACTGCATCACGTCAGAATACATATGATATATTGAAACAGTACAATATCGTTGATATCTTCGACCTCATATTAACACAGGAAGATATTACAAAATCAAAACCTGACCCAGAGGGATTTTTGAAGGCAATGTCGAAATATAATGTGAAAGCTCAGGAATGTCTTATATTTGAAGATTCAAACGTCGGAATTGAAGCTGCTGAAAAAACCGGAGCAACAGTGTTTGTAGTTAAAGGATTTAATTAAGTTTTCGCCTATCCGAACAGATGGTTTTCGTTTTTCTTGTCAAAAATTGCACCCCGTTGTATAATGGTATCGTAATTTAAGACACTTTGAGAGACATTTTTTATGAATTTGATATATTGTGAGCACACTACGGGAAGGAAAGTATGATAATTAACTTCCTAATTATCATACAAGAAATGATATGAATAAATTAATAACACAATTCATTAAATTCAGCACAGTCGGGGGAATTTGCTTTGTTATTGACTATGTTGTGGGGTTAGTAATTTTAAACGTTATTATGGCAATAACGTCCACGGAATATTTTGAAGTTGTGTCAGTTGGTAGTTCTGTGATAAGTTTCACTATTTCTACCATGGTCAATTATATCTTAAGCTTTAAATTCGTATTTAAACGGAAGGAAAATCTGAACGAAAAATATAGATTAGCTGCATTTATGGTACTCTCAGTTATTGGTCTTATAATAAACAGTATCATCATTTGGATTGGTGTAGGTCCTGTTTACAGCAGGTGCAGTTTTTTGCAGGAAAATGTTAGTTACAATCTCATGTATACCATAGCTAAGATTTTTTCTACAGCGATAGTTATGTTTTATAATTTCATAACTAGGAAATTCTTTCTTGAACAAAAGACTATTAACTGAGGAGAGCGTTCAATGGATAAATATTTGAAAAAAATAGATGCTGCTACAATATTAGCAGCTTTGTATGCAAGCTTAGTGTGGGTTGCATATTTCTATTTAAATATAACGCCTGATAAATATATGAATATAATATTTCTAATTACAATGTTCATAGGATCGTATGCTTTTCTACAATTCATAATAAATAAAATAAGAAAATCCGAATTGACAATGCCCATCGTAATAACAAGAACTGTTAAATGTAAGGTATTTTTCATGACTTTGTTTGTGACAATGGGAATTATGTTAATTTGGATTTTAGCATATTATCCCGGCTCTTTTTCTGGTGACTCAATTGACCAATATGGTCAAGCATTAAATGCCAGCTATAATAACTGGCATCCTGCATGGCATACCATTGTATTTTTTACATTGCCTTTAAAGATATTTGGAACGCCTGCTTCTATTGTAATAATACAAAATATTTATTTTTCGATAGTCATGGGATATTTAGCGTTAACCATATACGAAATAGGCGGCTTAAGGGTAACTGTGATATCGATACTTTACATTCTTATGAACCCGTATACCGGATATATAATGCTGTATCCGTGGAAAGATGTGGGATTTGCATTGACGGGATTGTTTTGTACTGTGTTTGCGGTACGACTGATTCTTATGGAAAAAAAGACATCTAAAACATGGAAAATAATTGTGTTTGGAGTTATTTGGGCAAGCGCTACTATTTTTAGGCATAATGCAATTCTGTACACAGCACCCTTGCTTATAACTCTCTTCATGACAGTAAATAGAAAAACGTGGATCAGGATAACTGTAATCTCAGTAATGTCATTACTGATGATCAAGATTCCTGTATATAGGGCTTTTCATGTTACAAAACCAACAGCACGAGTTTTGGAAAGCACAGGTTTACCGCTTACGATTATTGGAAATGTGATTAAAGAAACACCAGAGTTAATGGATCAGGAACTATCTGAATTTGCTTATTCCATTGCTTCTCAGGAACTTTGGGAGGAAAAATATCAATGCGGGAATTTTAACAGCATTAAATGGAATGGAGCTGAAACATTTGCAGTAGATGAAGCTGGATATGCTAAAGTACTTAAACTGACTTTAAAATGTTTCAAAATATCACCCAGGGCTTCTGTGAAAGCGTTTTTGGCTTTAACAGATATGGTTTATGGCTTTGAAACTGGTTTAGAGGGAAACGTATTCTTCAGCGATATATCTGAAAACAAATATGGAATTGAATATCCGTCTGATTCAGGGAAAGTAAATACTGGATTGCGGATAGCTACTAGCAGCTACAGCAGTTTTATAAATAGTACCATTTTTAAATACTTCAGAACCTATGGCATATGCTTATTTGTACTGCTTGTTATTTTTTTAGGAAAATTGAAGTTTATGTCCTGGAATTCGTGGAAGAAAGTATTTCTGGTTGTCCCATTATTTGTGTATGATTTTGGGACAATGCTTTTGCTAACAGGTCCTGACTCCAGATTTTTCTTTATTACTTTTTTAGTAACACCAATTTTGGTTGTTTATGCGCTTAACAAAGGAGAGAATGAGGACAATGAATAAAAAAGTGATAGTTATTGGTGCAGGTCCGGCAGGTCTTACAGCTGCATATGAATTATTAAAGACTAAAGAGGGATATGATGTAACGGTTCTCGAGGAGAGTAACTATTTTGGCGGAATTTCAAGAACAGTGAATTATAAAGGGAATCGCATGGATATGGGCGGACACCGATTTTTTTCTAAAGTGAAGGAAGTCAATGATTGGTGGGATAATATGTTACCTGTGCAAGGAGCGAAGCCCAAGGATGATATTCTTCTTAATCGTGATATTACGATAAAAGCTGGCGGTCCTGATCCTGAAAAAACAGATAAAGTTATGTTGCGTCGACACCGTGTCTCACGAATTTTATTCATGGATAAGTTTTATGACTATCCCATTTCAATGAAAAAGGAAACTTTTACAAATATGGGGTTTGTTAATACAATCAGCTGCGGTTTTAGTTATTTGGCAGCTATATTTCATAAGCTTCCTGAAAACAACCTAGAAAACTTCTATATCAACCGTTTTGGCCGTAGACTTTACAATATGTTTTTTGAATATTATACAGAGAATCTCTGGGGAAGACATCCAAGTGAAATTGACGCTTCCTGGGGAAGTCAGCGCGTAAAAGGTCTTTCTATTTCTGCAGTTATAAAAGATATTTTGGGGAAGATATTTAACCAAAAGAATAGAAAAGTAGAAACTTCCCTTATTGAAGAATTCAGTTATCCCAAACTTGGACCTGGTCAGTTGTGGAACATCACGGCAGCCGAAATTCAAAAATTAGGTGGCATAATCCTTATGAAATCCCAAGTAACTAAAATTCATAAAAATGCAGATAATGAGATTACAGGTGTTACTTATGTAACAGACGGAACGGAACATGAATTGCAAGGAGATATCTTCATATCGTCTATGCCTCTTAAGGATTTGATAGTTGGAATGAACAATGTCCCGGAAAATGAAATGAAAATAGCACAAGGTCTTCCTTATCGCGATTATATGACATTAGGGGTGTTGGTAAAGAAATTAAATTTAAAAAATAAGACCGATATTAAAACCATAGGTAATATTGTTCCGGATTGTTGGGTGTATGTGCAGGATCGAAAAGTTAAAATGGGAAGATTTCAAGTATATAACAACTGGTCGCCTTATATGGTGAAAGATCTTGAAAATACAGTATGGCTTGGGTTGGAATATTTTGTCCAGGAAGGTGATGAATACTGGACTATGGATGATGCCAATTTTTCTAAGTTTGCAATAGGAGAAATGCTAAAACTTGGTCTTATCACTTCCAAAGAAGATGTTCTGGATTCTCATGTTGAAAGAGTCAAAAAAGCTTATCCAGCATATTTCGATACATACGATGAAATTGACCGGGTTATTAATTATGTAAATACTATTCCAAACCTTTTTTGTGTGGGCAGAAATGGCCAGCACAGATATAATAATATTGATCATTCGATGTGTACTTCTTTTGAAGCTGTTAAAAACATTAAAAATAATGTAACTGATAAGAGCAATATTTGGGCAGTAAATACAGATATAGAATATCATGAAGAAAAAGAGTCATAACACACATAACACAAATTAAACGCTTACCTTTATAAAGCAGATACCGCCTGGTAACAGGCGGTATTGCCGAATTGGCGTAAAGGTCAAACCACTCGCCTTTCACTAAAGTCATGTAAAGATCAAACCACTCGCCTTTCACTAAATCCATTTTTAGTGCATACTTGAGAAAAACAATAGATTTTTTCAAGGGAGGACTAAACACTATGGATCAGTGTACTCATGAAGTCCGTGCAGAGTACTGGAAAAAGATCATTCAGGCCTGCGGTCAGAGACCGGCAGGCCAGTCAGCCAAAAGCTGGATGGATGAGAATGGCATCTGCGAACAAAGCTATTATCACTGGCAGCGACGGTTCCGGAAACAGGCGTATGAAGAAATGAAGG
>UQJF01000004.1 GCA_900541315.1 uncultured Clostridium sp.
GACTGGCGGAAAATCGGCCACAAAGGCAGGTGCAGGAAAGACTCCGAGAGGACATTCATTTCCAAAGGAGGGATTTTTCATGGAGAAAAAGAAGGTAGCGATTGTCACATTAGGTGACAGCCGTCGCGAATTTTATAAAAAGAGAGAAGCAATTGTAGCAAGCGAGATCGAAAAGGTGAAAAAGGCATTTGGGGATAAATATGACCTTTATATCTCACCTATTGTATTTGACACAGAAGATGGACAAAATATTTCTGATGAGATCAAGAAACAGGGCATTGAAGCTGTGATCATCCATGTGCCCATCTGGGCAACCCCATCTTTAGCATTCCGCATTGCCTATGGAACTTCTTATCCGGTGCTGCTGTTAGGCAACCTGCAGCGCAATACGTCCAGCCTTGTAACACTGCTGGCAGTTGGTGGTATGTTGGACCAGACCGGAAAGAAGTGCATCCGTGTATCTGGTGATTATGAAGATCCCAAGATCCAGGAAAAGGTGGATAACTTTGTAAAAGGCGTTTATGTGGCAGAAGGCATCCGCCGTTCCAGCTATGGAATGATCGGCGGAAGAAGTATTGGTATTGGAACTACAGTAGCAGATCCAAGCCAGTGGCAGAGTACCTTTGGGGTAGAGTTTGACCACTGCGACCAGTATGAGATCGTATACCGTGCAAAGGCACTGGACGAAGAACGTGTCCAGAAGCATTTAAAATGGGTAAAGGAAAATGTACCGAGGATAGAATTCGGGGACAAGTTTACAGAGAAAACACTGGAATTACAGGTACGCAGTTATCTGGCATTAAAGGATATGGCTGCGGAAAAGAAGTATAACTTTATGGGCATCAAGTGCCAGCAGGATATGAGCGATCATTTCGTTCTCCAGTGTCTGGGTGTGGCATTATTAAACAACCCATATGACGCAGACGGCGAAAAGACACCGATCCCAACTTCCTGTGAGTGTGACTGCGACGGTGCTATGACCATGCGTATCTTAAATCTGTGCGCAGAAGGAAAGCCTTCCTGTTTGCTGGACATCAAGTTCTTTGATGGAAACGATAAGGAATTTGTACTGGCAAACTGCGGCAGCGTGGCACCATATTTCGCTGATCCGGACAACAAAGAAGAAGCTATGAAGAAGATCGCTTTAATGCCTCATATCTTCGGGGAAGCAGGCGGTGCATCCATCCAGTTTATCTCCAAACCAGGTGATGTGACAGTTGCCAGACTGTTCCGCAGCAATGGAAAGTATGTATTAGGCTGCTTTGAGGGAACCACAAAGATGTATCCTCTTGAGAAGTTAAAAGAGACTACATACTGCTATCCACATGCATTCGTAGAAGCAGAGGCAGACTACGAAAAGTTCTACGAGAAGATCAACTCTAACCATCTGCATATGGTTTATGGAAAGTATGCGAAGGTTTTAAAGATGTTCTGTGAGATCGTGGGAATTGAGTATATCTGTTTTAATAAGTAGTGCTTGTACAAAAAGCAAATGAATGAGTTGTAAAATTTACAGGTTTACACAGCAACGTCAAAATGTTATGATACTGGTACATTATTTACGAAAACGATGTACCGGTGTCCTGAGGCCAGAAATCTTCCTGCAAGCAGGCTTGCATCAGATTTCTGGCCTTTTGGCTATGGTATTATCATGATGTTGTGGCAAAAGGTATTTTGCGGTGATTAACAGAAGGTGAGGGGAAATATATGAGACTCTTATACGAGTTATCCTGGTTATGGGAGATGATGGGTATCGCCATGGCTGCTGCGGTTGTCTGTGTAGCTTGCGCTGCGCTGATCTGTAAGGCAGCAAAGAAGAAACTCAGCAGAAAAGTGATAGCAGTTGTTACTGCTGCGGCGTTTGCGGGCGCTGTTTTGGCAGTTATTCTAATCGCGCGGACACCTATGCCCCTTTGAAAACACTGATCCACTTATACGGTTTAAGATAAAATTAACCCCATTTTTCCAGGAAATGTGCTATACTATCAGCACAGCAGTTACCAAGGAGAAAGGCGGGGAAAAGTATTATGAACAAGGTGATTACAGTGAGCCGTGAATTCGGCAGCGGGGGAAGAGAACTGGGTGTGAAGCTGGCGGAGACACTGGGGATTCCTTTTTATGACAAGGAACTGATCTCTATGGCAGCAGATGATATTAATATTGCAGAGGAAGCGTTCCGTAAATACGATGAGCATGTGATAGAGGATGATCCTTTAGATCATAAGATCCATCATTCTTTTTCAGAGCTGTATAAAGTGCCTATGTCTGATCAGATCTTTGTGGCTCAGTCTAATGTGATCCGCAGACTGGCTTCCCATGGTCCCTGTGTGATCGTAGGCCGCTGTGCAGATATGATACTGGAAGACAGCGTAAACATTTTCATTTATTCAAAAATGAAACAGCGCGTAAAGCGATTAATGGAACTGGAGCCGGAAGAAGGCGCCAATGAAAAAGACATGGAAATGAAGATCCGTGCCGTTGACCGCAAGCGCCGGGATTATTACCAGTATTATACAGGAAATACCTGGGGAAGAGCCCAGAATTATCATCTTTGCGTGGACAGCAGCTTGGTTGGTGTTGACGGCTGTTTAAGGGCTGCACTGGCATATCTGGAAGATGTATGCAAAGATGAAGAAAAGCCGGAAGAGAGTGGAAATGCAGCTGTATAACGGATAAAAAAATATCAGATCGTAATTAAAAACGGTGAATAATTCCCGTCCATAAGACTCATAATAAGAACGTGCAAAAGAAGTACAGATCAAAAAACAGGTGAGTCCATGGAAAAGCCGGGAAAGAAACTGAAGAAATTTTTTATTATAATAGGAACTACAGGAATGGTGTATGCAGGTCTTAAATATCTGCTGCCCCTTGTAGTTCCTCTTTTATTAGGCTATACACTGGCTCTGCTGCTTCGGCCGTCAGCACGTTTTTTGCAGCACCGGATCATAATATGCGTATTTGGGAAAAAATGGAAACCATCACTGGGATTGCTGGGAACGGTTCAGCTGTTGATCCTGGGAGTGCTTGGCAGTTTTATGCTGACTATGGGAGTCCGCCGTCTCTGGGAAGAGACTTCTACCCTGATGGACCAGTTGCCGGTATGGCTGGACGGACTGTATTTCTGGATCGAGGAAAAATGCTTTGGGCTTGAAAAGCGGTTTGGCTTTGATCCGGGATGGGGAATCCGTGTGGCAAGAAGCATGATCGAAGCAGGAACAAAATATGTGAAGGAAAAAACAGTGCCATCTTTGATGATGGGCTCTTATTATACAGCTGGAGTTATAGGTCGTATTGGATTTATAAGTTTATTTACTTTCTGCAGTGCTATTTTAAGTTTACAGGAAATGGAAGAGCTGAAAGAACGGCGGGACCGGTCTGCTTTTAGCAGGGAGTTCCGCCTGATCGGAGACCGGCTGGTAAGCACTGGGAAAGTATGGTTTAAAAGTCAGGGGATCATATTTTTGCTTATTTCATTTTTGTGTACGGCAGGCATGTTCCTGGTGGGAAATCCGTGTCCCGTACTTGTGGGAATGGG
Organism: uncultured Clostridium sp.; assembly: GCA_900541315.1. Lineage (GTDB taxonomy): Bacteria > Bacillota > Clostridia > Lachnospirales > Lachnospiraceae > Enterocloster. The sequence goes on from UQJF01000004.1 coordinate 3,536, forward strand.
GATCGGGATCATGGATGCTTTTCCGGTGCTGGGAGCGGGAACGGTGCTGATGCCATGGGCGGTCGTTGAGGTTGTAATGGGAAAGTGGAAAACAGCGTTGATATTAGCCGGTTTATATCTGATCTGCACCCTTATACGCCAGTTTTTGGAGGTACACCTGATGAGCGGGCAGATGGGGCTTTCGCCTTTTGAAACTTTAGGAGCAGTGTATGTAGGACTTAAGCTGTTTGGGATAACGGGGCTGTTTCTGGGACCACTGGGGTTATTGCTGATCGAGGATATGACAGAATTATTGCTTACTCAGCCTGTAAATGGAAAGACACAGAAGAATGGAACAAGTCAGCTGTAACACGGGGGACGGCAACCCGTTTTCAGCCCATTGACAAAACTCCCGTTCTGACGTAAAATCGAAAGGAAATGACGAAGATCAAAGAGAATCTATGAAATTCCATGAAAAGGCGTTGAAAGGGATCATTAAGTCAGAAAGCCCGTTACAGAGAGAGGAACACTGGTGGAAGTTCCTTACGAAAGCGTGACCCAACCTGCCCTGGAGCTCTGTATGATAAATACAGCGAAATTCCCGCGTTAAGGGATAAATAAGAGGGTTTCTGCCACAGATTATTTTGCAGGAACTAAGAAGGGTGGTACCGCCGAGTCATTCGGTCCCTTGCAGTAAGTTTTATGCATGGGATCGGATGGCTCTTTTTGATGATACCAAAACATGAGTAAGTAGCTATTTTTTGTAAAAAAATGAGCGGATTACGAATGGTTTGAAGATTGTGAGAGCATGTAGTGTGTAACAATCTGGTATCATGGATTTCAGAAAGAAAAGTATATAGAATGTAAAAGGAGAAAAATCATGGCAGACAACAAAAAAATGGTAGAAGCGATCACATCCATGGATACCGATTTTGCCCAGTGGTATACCGATGTGGTTAAAAAAGCAGAACTGTGCGATTATGCAAGCGTAAAGGGATGTATGGTCATCAAACCGGCTGGATATGCGATCTGGGAGAACATCCAGAAAGAATTGGACCGCAGATTTAAGGAAACAGGTGTACAAAACGTATATATGCCTATTTTCATTCCAGAAAGCCTGTTAGAGAAGGAAAAAGACCATGTAGAAGGTTTTGCACCGGAAGTTGCATGGGTAACCCATGGCGGATTGGAGCCACTTCAGGAGAGACTTTGTGTAAGACCTACTTCTGAGACTCTGTTCTGCGATTTCTACGCAAGAGACATCCATTCTTACCGTGACCTTCCAAGGGTATACAACCAGTGGTGTTCTGTTGTCCGCTGGGAGAAGACAACACGTCCGTTCCTTCGTTCCAGAGAATTCTTATGGCAGGAAGGACATACTGCCCATGCAACAGCTGAAGAAGCAGAGGCACGTACCATCCAGATGTTAAATGTATATGCTGATTTCTGTGAGCAGGTATTAGCTATCCCGGTTATTAAGGGACAGAAAACTGACAAGGAGAAATTCGCAGGTGCAGAGGCTACTTACACCATCGAATCCCTGATGCATGATGGTAAGGCATTACAGTCTGGTACCAGCCACAACTTTGGTGACGGATTTGCAAAGGCATTTGACATCCAGTTTACAGATAAGGACAATACATTAAAGCATGTTTACCAGACTTCCTGGGGTATGACAACACGTATGATCGGTGCTATCATCATGGTACATGGTGATGATAATGGTCTGGTCCTGCCTCCAAGGATCGCTCCTGTACAGATCATGGTAGTTCCGATCCAGCAGAAGAAGGAAGGCGTATTAGACAAGGCATTTGAGTTAAGAGACCGTCTGATCAAGTCTGGATTTTCTGTAAAGGTAGACGACAGTGACAAGAGCCCAGGCTGGAAATTTGCTGACTGCGAGATGCGTGGTATTCCGTTAAGAGTAGAGATCGGACCTAAGGATATGGAAAATAACCAGGCTGTCCTGGTACGCCGCGATACCCATGAAAAGACCATTGTTTCACTGGACGAGTTAGAAGCAAAGGCAGAAGAGCTGCTTGATACCATCCAGCATGATATGTTAGAGAAGGCAAGAAAGCACAGAGATGCCCATACTTATACCGCCTTAGGCTGGGATGAATTTGTTGAGACCATTAACACAAAGCCAGGTTTTGTAAAGGCTATGTGGTGTGGATGCCAGGAATGCGAAGACAGGATCAAGGAAGTAACCGGCGCAACCTCCAGATGTATGCCATTTGAGCAGGAAAATCTGTCTGACAAGTGCGTATGCTGCGGAAAGCCAGCTAAAAAGATGGTTTACTGGGGACGTGCATATTAATATGAAAATGAATATCCCGGAACCTGCAAGAAAGATCATTGACAGGTTAAATGAACATGGTTATGAGGCCTATGTAGTAGGCGGCTGTGTCCGGGACATGATCCTGAAAAGAGAGCCGGGGGACTGGGATATCACCACCAGTGCCAGACCGGAGCAGGTGAAGGCTCTCTTTACCAGGACACTGGATACAGGCATACAGCATGGCACTGTGACCATTATGGTTGGAAAAGAGGGATATGAGGTAACTACATTCCGGGTGGATGGCGATTATACAGATGGCCGGCACCCAGATACTGTTACCTTTACCCCTTCTCTTGAAGAAGACTTAAAGCGCCGTGACTTTACTATTAACGCCATGGCTTATAATCACAATACGGGTCTGGTGGATATTTTTGGCGGAAGGGAAGATATTGAAGGCAAAGTCATCCGCTGCGTTGGAAATCCAACGGAACGCTTTACAGAGGATGCCCTTCGCATCCTGCGTGCTATCCGTTTTTCTGCCCAGCTGGGATTTGAGATTGAAGATGCTACGCGACAGGCAATCACAGAGATTGCCCCTAATCTGGTCCATGTAAGCAAAGAGCGTATTCAGGTGGAGCTGACAAAACTGCTGTTAAGTGACCGGCCGGAAGCTATGAAGCTGGTATATGAAACCGGCATCAGCCCTTATGTTTCAGAAACATTTCACAAAATGGGAGAAATGATAGGGGATATGCCTGTTACGGTTCCTGCAAAAAAGTCCCTTCGCTGGGCTTTGTTTTTAAGAAAAGGAACACCGGAGCAGGCAGTGCGCATTTTACGGGATCTGAAACTGGATAATGATACTATTTACCAGGTAAAGGTGCTGACCGGGTGGATAGAAAGGTCTATTTGTGGAGAGATCGCCCTTCCAGATGAAAAAACAGATGAAATGTGTACGCGGGAAAACGCAGCGGAATTGGAATATATGCCGGGTGCTGAAAGTAAACCCCAGATCCGCAAGGTCATGAGCCAGATGGAGCCGGAACTGTTTGATGATCTGTTAAATATTAAGATGTGTCTGGCAAAGGCGGCGGCAAAGGATAGTCAAAGTGTGGCAGTAAGGCAGTTAGAGAAGATTTGCGCACTGCGGGATGAGATACGCGCTGACGGCAACTGTATTTCCTTAAAAATGCTTGCTGTTACTGGAAATGACCTGATAAAAGCTGGAATGAAGCCGGGAAAAGAAGTGGGGCAGACGCTGCATCATTTTCTGGAACTGGTTTTGGAAGAGCCGGAGAAGAATGATAAGGAATATCTTCTGGAAATTCTGAAATTGGAGTTATATGATCGCAAAATGTAAAGCATTTAATATTTTTGTGAAAGAATATGCGATAGAATAAAATGGATAAAATAGTCTGCTTTAAAGAATATGAGTCACTATGTTTTACAAAAATATTTAGGCTTATAAAAAATAATCATGTATGTTTTTACTTAATTTAAATGATGTATGCGTATAAAAACATTGCAATATTTACAAAGGTTGACTATAATATTTGGTACAGGATGTTCTTTCGAGGTTTTCTGTATTCGATTTTGTGAGAAGATTTTTTGCCAGTTGTGCTCGAATTTTTGAGGCGTACGCGGCGCGTACGTTGATGAAATTCGGGTGCAAGTGGCGGAAAATCTGCCACAAAGGCGGGTGCAGAAAATCCCGAGAGGACATCACAGTTCAAAGGAGGATTTGAAAAATGAAATTGATCAACACAGAAAAAGCACCAGGCGCAATCGGACCTTATTCTCAGGGTTTTGAAGTAAACGGTATTGTTTATACTTCCGGTCAGATCCCAGTAAATCCAGCTGATGGCACTGTACCAGAAGGTATTGCTGCACAGGCTGAGCAGAGTTGCAAGAACGTAGGAGCTATTCTGGAAGCAGCAGGAAGCGGCTATGACAAAGTTATCAAGACCACCTGCTTCTTAGCAGATATGGGCGACTTCGCAGCATTCAACGAAGTATACGCTAAGTACTTTACTTCTAAGCCAGCTAGAAGCTGCGTAGCAGTTAAGTCTCTTCCAAAGGGTGTTCTTTGCGAGATCGAAGCAATTGCTGAGAAATAAGTAACAGTTGTAAAATGAAAAATGGCTGCAGCTTTCTGGAAGCTGCAGCTTTTTTGCTGCAAGTAGTCAGAAGGGTGGTTTAAGCATGAAGAATAACATCATGATCATGAATTTTAGCGGAGTTTATGAAATGCAGGGGCTGAAGACGGCGCTGGAGAAGAAAGTGGACAGTGTGGTGGCAGAGGCAGAGAATATGGCCGCAAAACCAGTGATCACCCAGCTGGATTTCCAGGACATTCCTGGAACCAACTGTTATTGCGATAGTCTGGCAGAGGAAGAGATCGGAAAGAGGATCATTCCTTTTGGGCCGGAGGGACTGCATTTTTTAGACTCCGGCAATTACCATTATCTGACAAAGCTGTGGCTGGAGTTGGTAAAAGAACCCTTTGAACTGTTAGTATTTGACCACCATACTGATATGCAGTGTCCGGCCTTTGGAGGGATCTTATCCTGCGGTGGCTGGATCCGGGAAGCACTGGAGACCAACGATAATTTAAAGCATGTGATCCTGGTAGGACCGCCACAAGCTGCCATGGAAGAAACGAAAAAAGAACTGGCAGAAGATGGGGAAGAACTGTTGGGGAAAGTAACCTGGATATCTGAGGAAGAATTTCTTCAAAATGTGGAAAAGCCGAACTGGATACAGAAACTTTGTGGACAGTGTAATGTGACCGGCGCAGAAGCTGATGAAAAAGAACAGCTCCCATTGTATATCTCCATTGATAAAGATATTTTATCAGAGTCTGAAGGAAAGACCAACTGGGATCAGGGAAATGTGGTTTTGGACCAGGTTTTGCAATTTATAGATGTCTATATGCAGCAGACACCAGGCAGACAGTTTATTGGCATGGATATTTGCGGGGAAGACCCGGAAGCAGACAACGAGGAAGTCCAGACAGTGTGCCGCAAGACCAGTGAGAAGATCTGTGGTTTTTTCCTTTGTTAAGTTTCATGTTAAGAATGTAAGCTGTTTAATAGAAAATGAAAGCCATTGTGTATTTGGAAGCAGGCTATCGGATTCCGGAGGCAAGTGAAGTATTAAAGAGATGTCAGGGCACGCATTTATTCTCCAAAATAAGTTGAGTGTCAGTCTCTTTTGTATTGGAATATACGGGCTATTTACTAATCATAATATTATGCAGACTTGAAATGTAATGACGTTTGCGTTACACTATAGGCAGTAGGAGGTGTTATGTTATGGAAAAAACAGCTACATTAAATTTAAGAGTAAATCCCACTGTAAAAGAGCGTGCAGAAGCAGTTTTATCAAAACTGGGAGTTCCTATGTCAACGGCTATTGATATGTATTTAAACCAGATTTCCCTTACTGGCGGCATTCCGTTTGCAGTGACATTGCCAAAAGCTCCGGATGTGATCAACGCAGATCTGATGACAGATGAACAGATTCATGAAAAACTGCAAAAAGGATATGATGATATGCAGGCAGGAAGAATACAGGATGCAGCCAGTGCATTTGCAAAGTTCAGGGAGAAGCGCTGAGAATGGATAAATATAAAGTGCAGATCACACAAGAAGCGTTGCAGATATGGAACAGCTTTATAATTATATTGTAGTTACATTGTTAGCACCAGAAAATGCAATGAGACAGTATAACAGGATTGCAGATGCAATTTTAAGGCTGGATATATTGCCAGAACGTTTTCGGGAGATAGGATCGGAGTTTGGGCGTGCTGAAAAATTACGAAGAATGGTCGTGGACAATTATTCAGTATTCTATGTGATACAGGAAGAAAGTGTTATTGTGACGAATGTACTTTATAGTGCGTCAGATATTGAATATAGATTAAAAAAGTAAAAATGTAATAGATTTCCCCGCCAGATCAGCGGGGATTTTTGCTATAGATTTTAAAGGATTTTCCAGGCCACCAAAGCCAGAATAATCAGAAAAATCACATTATAAAGTGTAAATACCTTCATATAACGTCCGGTATGTGCATTTTCTGTTCCTACATAAAAACGATAGGAGATCAGACTTGCTAAAGATGCGATCAGAGTTCCCAGACCGCCGATATTCACTCCATACAACAGAGAAATGACCTGGTCAGTGAAGCCTGAAAGAAGGATGGCAGCAGGTACATTGCTGATGCACTGGCTTAAAAGGATCCCGGCGCCCAGTTCCCGGCCCCGGATCAGTTTATGGAGCAGATCAGATACTGCGGGAATGTTTTGCACATTTCCTATAAACAGAAAGAAAAAAACAAAGGTTAAAAGAAGAAAATAATCTGCTTTTTGAAACAGTGTCCGATTAATAAAAAGCAAAGTTATAAGGACGAGAACCAACATAACAGGATATGGGATCAGGTGGGATACACATCCAAGGCAGGTCATAAAAAGTACCAGATAAACAGCTAATTTTTTCGGTTCAGGCCGTTCAGCCGCAGTCTGGGAAGCGATGTCTACTGGTGTAGAGGGGAGCATACAGGCTGTAGCAACCAGTAAAACCAGAGACAAAGCTGTAAGGGGGAACATGCGTATTAAAAAGGTTCCTGTGGAAAGGGAAAATGCAGAAGCCAGATACAGGTTCTGGGGATTTCCTACAGGTGTGAACATGCTTCCCAAATTCGCGCCAATGGTCTGCAAAACAATGGTGGAGATCAAAAGCTTTTGCTGTCCGGCCATAGTCAGTATCATAATGGCAAAAGGAACAAAGGTAAGCAATGCCACGTCATTGGTGATGAACATGCTGGAAAAAAAGCATAACAGGGAAAGCACCAGTATTAATTGCCTTGTGGTATGTACTTTTGTAAGAAGTGCAGAGCCGAGGCAGTGAAAAAGACCGATGCTCTGAAATCCAGCTACAACCAGCATCAGGCTGAAAAGCAGAGACAGAACCCGAAAGTCGATATATCCCATATAAGCAGCAGAGGGATGTACAAAAAACGCGGAAATAAAGGCTAAAGATCCGGCGATACATAATACAGTTTCTTTTTTAAAAAAGCGGATGCAGGTGTTTATAAAAGTTTTCATAAATAACAGTTCCTTTGCAATATTCAATAAATAAATCTGATCTATTTAAAATAAAAGTATACAGCATATGGAAGGATTTGTAAAATTAAAACAAAAATGGTATACTTTTGTATTAGTTCATTCTGAGACAATGCAATGAAGATGAAGGGGTACGGTTGTATATGGATATCGACATTGAAAAGCTGACGTGTGGGATACAGCTGACAGATATAGAAAGAAATGTTTTAGAGTATCTGCTGACACATCTTGATCAGGCTTTAAAGTTAGGAGTACGTGGTGTGGCCCGGGAAAACTTTACGTCCACATCCACAGTTATGAGGCTTTCACGTAAACTGGGTTATAATGGTTTTATTGAGATGTATTATAAACTTTTGGGAACTGTGGGTGGAGTTAGCCGCGGTTATGAAGTAAATGAAGATTTTATCAGTCATTTTGCTGGAAGAGAAGCCATATCCTTAGAAAACTATCAGAATCTGCGCAGGGCAGCAGAAAAAATCTGTGAAACCTCTGATACCGTATTTATCTATGGAATGGGTTTTTCATCGATGATGGCAAATTATCTGGGGAAAAAGCTTCTGGTTTTAGGTATTAAATGTATCTTGTCAGATGGGGCAGATTCTATTGGCATTTTTGAAAATAATATGGAATCTATAGGTGTTTTTATTGCTTTTTCAAGATCAGGGCGTTCGCCTCATGTACTGAATCGGGTAAGGACAGCAGAAGAAAATGCTATTTTTACAGTAGGATTTACACATGCGGGAGATAGTCCTTTAAAAGAGTACAGTGACTGTGTGATCGAAGTAGAAGACGATAATCCTTTAGATGACAGGAATATGAAACCTACTCTGTACTTTGCAAAAACAATGATGATGATCGAACTTTTGATTTATGAATACTATCGTATTTCTATAAAATAAAAGCATATTTATATAAATTTCATATAATGATGTTCGAGGATTGCGAGAATTGCATAGCAATGGAGCAATCCGGTTACATCAGTGAGTGACAAAATTTACTTTTGACACTCACATCATATAATTCTTTTAATTCTTTGAAACGTGTTACGTAATTGGGTAACACGTTTCCTTTTGGTCTGAAAATCTGTACTTTTTCCCAGTAAGCTGTATAATTCCAAATATCACCACGTGGAATAAAAAACATGATATTTTACAGATAGTGAATATTATGTTGGAAAAATGGAGAGAGGTAACATGAAAGAAAAAGTAATGAGTGCTATGCAGTCCTTTTCAAAGGCTATGTTCATGCCTGTGCTGATCCTTCCTATTGCAGGCCTTCTGATCGCGGTGGGAAATGTTTTGACAAATGCAAGATTAATGGAGATTCTGCCATTCCTTGATAATCCGGTTACAAAAGGATTTGGAACGATCCTTTCCGGGGCACTGGTAGCAATACTTAATAACCTGGGACTGATATTCTGTACCGGTATTGCAATCGGACTTGCAAAGAAGAAAAAAGCGGAAGCTGGATTTACAGCACTTCTTGCATTCCTGGTATTTATCAATGCCATGAATAAATTCATGGGACTGAGAGGAATGTTAGTAGATGCTGATGCATTAAGAGGAAGTGGCCAGGCGGTAGTTTTAGGAATCCAGATCCTGGATATGGGTGTATTCCTGGGAATCATTCTTGGATGTGTAAGTGCCTATGTGCATAATCGTTTCATCGATACAGAATTTAACAATGCATTCCAGATTTATGGGGGCGCAAGATTTGTATTTATCGTTCTGATCCCGGTTATCATCATTCTTGCAGTTGTTCTTACTTATGCATGGCCTCCTGTACAGATGGTGATCGACAGCTTAGGATATTTCATCAACAGAACCGGAAATTTTGGTATTTTTATTTATGGAGCATTAGAACGTCTTTTGATCCCTACAGGCCTTCATCATCTGGTTTATACACCATTCCTGTATACAAAACTGGGTGGTACAGAACAGATCGCAGGCCAGGTATACGAAGGATGCCGAAATATTTATTATGCAGAGATGGCAGATCCGTCTATTTCAATTTTATCGTCTTCTGTAGTATGGGATGCAAGGGGACTTTCAAAAATGTTTGGTCTGGTTGGCGCGTGCCTTGCAATGTATCACACAGCAAGACCTGAAAATCGTCAGAAGATCAAAGCAATTCTGATCCCGGCAGCATTTACATCTTTTATTGCCGGTGTAACAGAACCGATTGAATTCTCTTTCCTGTTTGTAGCGCCGATCTTATTTGTAGCTCATGCAGTATTAAGCGGACTTGGAATGGTAGCATTTAATATATTAAGTTGCCGCGCCATCGGACCAAATGGATTTATTGATTTCCTTCTGTATAATATCCCGTTAGGAATCGGAAAGACACATTGGCCAACTTATCTTTTAATAGGAATTGCAGAATTTGTTATTTATTATTTCTTATTCCGTTTCCTGATCACCAAGCTGAACTTAAAAACACTTGGCCGCGAAGATAATGGAATGGAAATGAAACTGCATACAAAGGCAGAGTATAAAGAAAAGACAGCAAAGGCATCTGCAGAAAAAACAGCAGCATCTGACAATGGGGAGATCAATGCAAAGCTGATTGTAGAAGCATTAGGCGGTCCGGACAATATTGAAAAAGTAGATAACTGTTTTACACGCCTGCGTCTGATTGTAAAAGACAGTTCACTTGTTAAGGATGAGGTTTTAAAGCAGCAGACAGGAGCTGCAGGTGTATTTAAGAAAAATGAAACGGTTCAGGTAGTTTACGGTCTTCAGATCAATCAGGTAAGAAAGGCAGTAGACAAGGAACTGGGCTTGGATCAGTAATAGAAGGGAGATCATAAAAATGAACGGAAAAAAATTTAATGTAGTGATTGCCGGAGGCGGCAGTACTTACACACCAGGAATTGTAAAAATGATGCTGGAGCATCAGGAAGATTTTCCACTGGATTCGGTAACACTTTATGATAATGATGAAGAACGTCAGGCGGTTATAGGAGAAGCACTTGAAATATTAATGAAAGAAGAGGCTCCGCAGATTCATTTTGCATATACAACTGATCCAGAGGCTGCATTTACAGGAAAAGATTTCTGTATGGCACATATCCGTGTAGGAAAATATGCGATGCGCAGACTGGATGAGCGAATCCCAATGAAATACGGCGTAGTTGGCCAGGAAACCTGTGGCCCAGGTGGAATTGCTTATGGAATGAGAAGTATTACCGGCATGCTGGAGATTATTGATTATATGGAAAAATATTCTCCGGATTGCTGGATGCTCAATTACTCTAATCCTGCATCCATCGTTGCGGAGGCCTGCCGTGTATTAAGACCGAATGCAAAGGTGATTAATATTTGTGATATGCCAGTAGGTACCAGAAGAAGAATGGCATATATTGTAGGAAAAGAATACGATGATCTGGATGTACGTTATTTCGGGCTGAATCATTTTGGCTGGTGGACCAGTGTAAAGGACAAAACAACTGGCGAAGATTACATGCCTAAATTAACAAAGTACGTTGCGGAAAATGGCTATCTTACCCAGAAAGCAATTGAAACACAGCATATGGATGAAAGCTGGCAGGCAACACACAAAAAAGCAAAAGATCTTCTGGCTCTGGATCCGCAGTTTTTGCCCAATACGTATTTAAAGTACTATATGTATCCGGATTATGTAGTAGAACATACAGACCCAAACCACACTCGTGCAGATGAAGTTATCGAAGGCAGAGAAAAAGAGGTGTTTGGTGCTGCAAGAGAGATAATCCGCAAAGGAACTGCTACAGGTGGCGAGTTTACTGTTGATAATCATGCTGCTTTTATTGTATCATTGGCAAGAGCGCTGGCTTATAATACACATGAGATCATGCTGTGCATTGTGGAAAATAAGGGTGCCATCAGCAATTTTGATGACGATGCTATGGTAGAGGTTCCCTGTGTTGTAGGCTTTAATGGTCCGGAGCCTATGAGTCAGGGTGAGATCCCAACATTTGAAAGAGGCATGATGCAGGAACAGCTGGCAGTTGAAAAACTGGTTGTACAGGCATATGTAGAACACAGCTATTTGAAGTTGTGGCAGGCACTTACCTTATCGAAAACAGTTCCTAGTGCTTCTGTAGCAAAACAGATTCTGGATGATCTGATTGAAGCCAACAAGGATTACTGGCCTGAATTAAAGTAATCGGGAGGAGCATATGGGTTTATTTAACTGGCTGAAAAAGGATCCGGAAATAAAAAAAGCAGAATTTGTATCTCCAGCAACAGGAAAAATAATTCCTATAGAGCAGGTGGAAGATGAAACATTTGCTTCTAAAATTCTGGGAGATGGTTTTGCTGTGGAACTTACAGATGGCGAAGTGATCGCACCATTTGATGGTGAGGTAACTGCAGCATTTCCTACAGGACATGCCTATGGTTTAAAACGTGAAGATGGTTTAGAATGTTTAATCCATATTGGTTTGGATACAGTAGAATTAAATGGTGCTGGATTTGATGTAAAGGTAAAACAGGGGGATCAGGTAAAACAGGGACAGTTGCTGGTAAAGGTTAATCTGGAACAGGTAACAGGCGCTGGTAAATCTCTGGTATCACCGATCGTATTTTCAAGTGGAGCATCATTTACGTTGTTGAAAAATGATTCGGCTGTGAAGGGCGAAGAAATTTTACATCTTGAATAGTAGTTATAAATTGATACGGTTGATCAATAGCTTAGTTATAAACAGGAGTTATCCAAATAATATTTTTCGGATAGCTCCTGTTTTTGTTTTTTTGCTATATTTTCTGCTATATTTTCTGCACTTCCACCAGATTGGTATGCTGTCCATTCCCTCTTGCAAATGGAGTGGGGCGCTGGGAAGTGAGTACGTTAATGGAACCCCGGGTATCTACACCGTTTTCATCGGGTGTATACCAGGTGCCCTGGGAAAGGGTGGTGACACCTTTGGCTACCCGGTCGGTGATCTTAGCAGGGATCTTTACCTGACCACGGTCATTGTATACAAGGACCATGTCACCATCGTTAATACTGCGGGCAGCAGCATCTTCCGGGTGGATCCAGAGTTTTTGTGGGTCCAGTTTGCGTAAATTTAAGTTATTGTCATGGACTGTGTGGGTGCGGCATTTGCTGTGCCAGCCGGATAACTGCAGTGGGAAGCGCTTTGTCAGCGGGTCTTGCGGGCCTTCCGGCGGTGCTACGTACCGGGGAATTGGCGGCATAAAATCTTTCATAGGAGTTTTCCATAATTTGGTGGAAAACAGCTCGATCTTTCCGCTTGGTGTGGGGAATGGGTAATGCTTTGGATCTTTTACTTCTTTTTCAAAGGAAATGGAATAATGCCCTTCTTCAAATTTATAAATGCCTTTTTCACGGAATTCATCATATTCCGGAAGCTCCGGTTCGCTGGTGCGAAGATCTTCATAAATATAACTCATCCACTGGCTGTAATCACGGCCTTCTGTAAATTCTTCTTCTAAGCCGATCCCCTTTGCCAGTTCCCGTATCCATTCATATTCCGTCTTACATTCATAAAGCGGTTCAATGACCTTATTGTTAAATCCAAGAAATTCTGTAAATTTCCATGGTTTGGTAATGTTTTCCTCTTCAAACATGGAAATCCCCGGAAGGAGCAGGTCTGCAAATTTGGCACTGGCTGTCATAAATAAGTCAGAGCAGACAATAAATTCGCACTTAGACGTGTCTTTTAACAGCTTGGCGGTGCGGTTAATGTCACCGTGCTGGTTTATAAGGGTGTTGCTTGCCAGGTTGAAGATCATTTTTATATTGGAATCCAGTGCAATATCCTTTGGATCATCAAAAATACCCTGATCGCAGGTGCGGATGCCATCATATTCATTCATTTCCTTACCGTGGTCTATTGCATCAGTCCAGAGGAAAACAGGAAGTTCCCTGTTATAAGGGTTATCCGGTACCGGGAATTTCGGCAGCTTATGGGTAGAACAATCTCCGGATCCGGCTGCAGAGCCGCCGCTGATCCCTACATTTCCAGTAAGGCAGGTAAGAAGGATAACGCCACGGGCGCTTTGCTCGCCATATGCATTTCGCTGTGCACCGTATCCCTGGATAATAGCAGCTGGTTTTGTGGTAGCATAGCGGATAGCCAGTTCCCGGATGGTGTCAGCTGGAATGCCAGTGATCGTTTCACCCCATTCAGGTGTCTTTGGAATGCCGTCGTTTTCGCCCATTAAATAGGAAAGGCAGTTAAGGGACGGATCCACGCCTTCTGGCATATGGGCTGCGTCAAAGCCAAGACAGCATGTATCTAAAAATCCCTGATCCTGAAGCCCTTCTTTTATAATAACGTATGCCATGGCATCAGCCAGAGCACTGTCTGTAGCAGGACGGATGGGGATCCACTGGGCATCTAAGGCCAGGACGGTATCATTTTTTCGCGGGTCAATGACAATAACAGGAATACCGGCAGCTTTTGCCTTCTTCAGGTAGAACATGGAGCTGCTGTCAAAGCGGGTTTCTGCAGGATTGTGTCCCCAGAGTATGATCAGCTGGCTGTTTAACCAGTCGGAAGGATGTGTTCCGGTTTCGCTGGTGCCGTAGGTGATGTCTGTTGCATTACGGATGCAGGCAGAGCTGTAGGAATTGTAGCTGCCAAGATAACCTCCGTCTAAGGCCAGCAGGCGGCGCATCATGCGGTCGCCCCGCATAACAGCGCTGATTCCGCAGCCATCATTCACGTAGCGGGAGCCGGGTCCGTAGGTATCCCGGATGCGGATATATTCAGAAGTAAGGATATCCAGGGCTTCTTCCCAGCTGATGCGGGAAAATTTGCCTTCCCCACGTTCACCGGTCCGTTTCATAGGCCAACGCAGCCGGTCTTCACCTAAAAATGTTTTATGGTAGTTTAAGCCTCTGGCACAGGCACATAAAGGAACGGGATGTTCTGGTGTTCCCGTTGTTTCTGTGGAAAGTTTTTCAATAATACCGTCACGGACGTGGGCATAGATGATGCAGCGGCCGCCGCAGTTGTTCCGCCCGGTTGTGGGGATGATCTTTGTTTCGCTCATAGGGTGTGACGCCTTTCTGTAATAAATGGTGAGTCCAAAAAGTTGTTTACGCATTAGAGTATAACATAACCGGGATTTACTTGTTATAGGTTTTACCTATAGCTAGATAAAGATTTTATGAAATAGACAGACTAAAGGGGATGTGCTAAAATGCAGACTATCAAAAGAAACACAGGAAACAAATAAAAAACAAGCAAGCGAGATCAGACCACCAGGGCCTGGTCAGGAGAGGAGACAAATATTATGAAGAAAAAATGGTTAACATTAGCATTAGCAGCAACAGCAGCAATTACTGTTCTTGCAGGATGCGGCAGCAAGACAGCAGAGACAACCGTAGCAGCAACTGAGGCAGCAACTACAGCAGCAGCTTCTTCTAAGGCAGCTGAAAGCAGTGCAGAAGAAACAAAAGCAGAAGCGGCAGCAGAGGGAGAAATTCCTGCTCCGGAAGGTGATGACAACAAGATCGCTATCGGTGTTACACCAGTTCCACATGCTGAGATCGTAAATGATGTAGTAGTTCCAAAGCTTGAAGCAGCTGGATGGATTGTAGAGGTAGTTGAGTTTAATGATTACGTTCAGCCTAACACAAGCCTGGAAGATGGCGAGATCGATGCAAACTATTTCCAGACTATCCGTTATCTGGAAGAGCAGAACAAGGAAAGAGGACTTCATTTAGTAGAAGTTGCAGGCATCCACTTAGAGCCAATGGGCATCTATTCCAAGAATTACAAGAGCCTGGAAGAGCTTCCTGACGGAGCAACCATTGCAGTACCAAACGATGGATCAAATGAATCCAGAGCTATTAAGCTGTTAGCAGACAATGGACTGATCACTCTGGCTGAAACAGAGGATCTTTACAACCTGACCAGCATTGCAGAAAATCCTCACAATTTCGAGATCACTGAGCTGGATGCAGCAAACCTGCCAAGATCCCTGGACGATGTAGACGCAGCAGTTATCAATGGAAACTACGCACTGGAAGCAAACTTAAATCCTGAGAAGGACGCTTTAGCAGCAGAGCTTGCAGACAGTGACGAAAGCTACAAGTACATTAACTATCTGGTTGTTAAAGAGGGAAATGAAGAAAGCACTAAGACCAAGGCTCTGATCGCAGCATTACAGAATGATGATGTAAAGAAATACATTGAGGAAAAGTACAGCGGTTCCGTTATCCCGGCATTCTAGTACATCGTTTTGTAAATAACTGTACTGATCACGCAGGATACGATTGCCGTTCCTGTATACAATAGCAATAGGCAGAAACATCCGGAAATCCCCCACTTCTGAATGTTTTGGGAATTGCCAGAGTGCAAAGCACGCAGCAATTCGGTATCGGAGGGCAAAATACCTTTTGCCCCCAACATCATAAAATGGCGGTGGCTGCTGTAAAAAACCTGAAATCAGGAAATTTTTGCAGCAGCCCTTTGCCCGTTTTTATATCTGCTTTTATACCGGTTTAGATTAGGAGAATTTTATGATCAATATTGAACATGTAAGCAAACAATTTGGCAGCCTTCAGGTGCTGGAGGATATTTCCATTAACATTGAACAGGGAGATATCTTTGGAATTATCGGACAGAGCGGTGCCGGTAAATCTACATTGCTGCGCTGTATAAATGGACTGGAAAAGTATAACGGCGGTTCTATTACAGTAGATGGAAAGGAAATTGCAGGTCTGAGTCAGAAACAGCTTCAGTTGGTACGCAAGGACATGGGAATGATCTTCCAGAACTTCAATCTGTTAGGCCGTCTGAATGTGTATGATAATATTGCTCTTCCTCTTCAGTTCTGGGGACAGAATAAGAACAGCAAAGAAAATCATGCCCGTATTATGGAGCTGTTAGATCTGGTTGGTTTAAAGGATAAGGTAAACAGTTATCCGAAACAGCTTTCCGGCGGACAGAAGCAGAGAGTGGCAATCGCAAGAGCCCTGGTCTTAAATCCAAAGATCCTTCTTTGTGATGAAGCGACCTCCGCTCTGGACCCCCAGATTACAAAGGGTATCCTGGCACTGCTTTCCAAGATCAACAAAGAACTGGGAATTACCATTGTTGTGGTAACACATCAGATGGAAGTTGTAAAAGAGATCTGCAATAAGGTTGCATTCTTAAAAAATGGTAAAATGATCGCTGCCGGAAAACCGGAAGAATTGTTTGTGGCACCAAATAAGGATGTTCAGGAGTTTGTAGGTGACAGTGTGGAATTTCTTCCAAAAGACGGTGTCAATGTCCGTCTGTTCTTTAACGATGAAACAGCCAGCGACAGCGCTATTACTCATCTGGCACATGACCTGGGCATCAATTTTGGTATCTGTCAGGGAAAACTGGAGAACTTCCGTGGAACCATTATGGGAAGCCTGGTGATCAATGTAACAGAAGCAGATAAAGAGCGTGTGACTGCATGGCTCACAGACAGAGGTATCTTATGGGAGGTGCTTGAAAATGTATGATGTAATTATGAAAGCCTTTGGGCAGACTGTATATATGGTCATTGGCTCTACCCTTTTTTCCGTGATCTTAGGTTTTATCCCAGCCATTGTGCTCACAGTAACAGCACCGGACGGCCTGCGGCCTAATAAGATCATTTATGGGATCTTAGATATCCTTGTAAATGTATTCCGCAGCTTCCCATTTATCATTTTAATGGTTATCGTCATCCCGTTTACCCGTATGATCGCAGGAAAAGCCATTGGTACAAAGGCAGCTTTAGTGCCTCTGACCATTTCCGCAATTCCTTTTGTAGCCAGAGTTATTGAATCTGCTCTCCGCAGCGTAGATCACGGTCTTATTGAAGCCGCCCGTTCCTTTGGAGCAGGAGATCTGCAGATCATTTTCCGTGTATATTTAAAAGAAGCTCTTCCGGCTATTCTTTCCGGTATTACGCTGACTATGATCAGTCTGATCGGTTACAGCGCAATGGGTGGTGCCATTGGTGCCGGCGGTCTGGGTGACGTGGCTATACGTTATGGCTACCAGGCGTATAAAATGCCATATCTGGTAACTACCAGTATTGTGCTGATCATTTTTGTGCAGGTGATCCAGAGTATAGGAAATCTGCTGTATAAGAAATTATCATGATACCAGGGTCAAAAGGTCAGAAATCCGATGCAAGCTTGCTTGCAGGAGGATTTTTGAACTTGGGACCCGCCAAAAACATGAGTAAGAAGCCATTTTTGGAAGAAAAAATGAGCGGATTACGAATCAACATCATTATCATAAATCTATATAAAAAAGCAGCTGCTTTGCCACAGCCCCATATGAAAGGGCTGACAGAGCAGCTGTTTTTTATATCCACAAAACAGGGACTGGTCTTATCTATGTAAATAACAGGCCGGACATGCAAAATCCCCCAACAAGATAAACCACATAAGCGGCGATCCATGCAATGGCACATTGCAAAAGCACTACGGCCAGTGCCCATTTTCCGCCAAGCTCTCTCTTAATAGAGGCTATAGCGGCGATACATGGGGTATACAGCAGGCAGAATACTAACAGGCTGGCTGCAGACAATGGTGTAATGCTGGAAACCAGAATACTGGTTTTTCCAAAAAGGATGGATAATGTGGAGACTACACTTTCTTTTGCCAGAAATCCGGTAATAAGTGCTGTGGTGATACGCCAGTCACCCAGACCCATTGGATGCATCAAAGGTGCGGCCAGACCGGAGATCATAGCCAGGATGCTGTCTTTTGAGTCGGTCACAATGTTCAAATGCAGGTCAAATGTCTGCAGGAACCAGATCACCAGAGTAGCTATGAAAATAACGGTAAAAGCCCTCTGAAGGAAATCTTTTGCTTTATCCCACAGAAGATGTCCCACATTTTTAGCACCTGGCATGCGGTAATTTGGAAGCTCCATAACAAAAGGAACGGCCTCTCCTTTAAAAAGAGTGCTGCGGAAAATAAGTGCCATGAGGATCCCGATAATGATACCGCTGAAATATAAAGCTACCATCACCAGTGCACCATTTCCAGGGAAGAAAGCTGCAGTAAAAAAAGCATAAATGGGCAGTTTTGCAGAACAGCTCATAAATGGGGTCAGCAGGATGGTCATTTTACGGTCACGTTCCGATGGCAGTGTACGGCTTGCCATAACGCCCGGTACAGTACAGCCGAAACCTACCAGCATAGGAACAATACTCCGGCCGGACAGACCGATCTTTCGCAGAAGTTTATCCATTACAAAGGCCACCCGCGCCATGTAGCCGCTGTCTTCCAGAAGGGACAGGAAGAAAAACAGGGTAACAATAACAGGAAGGAAGCTTAACACACTTCCAACACCATTAAAAATACCATCCATAACGAGAGAATGGATCACAGGATTTACATTCCACTGAATGAGAGAATGATCTACAAGAGTGGAAAAAGCAGAGATCCCGCTGTCTAACAGGTCTGATAGAAATGATCCGATGACACCAAAGGTAAGGTAAAATACAAGACCCATGATACCGGCAAAGCAGGGGATTGCTGTGTATTTTCCAGTAAGGATCTTATCCATTTTTACGCTTCGCAGATGTTCCTTGCTTTCACGGGGTTTGATCACAGAGGAATCGCATATCTTCTCGATAAAATCAAAACGCATATGGGCGATCGCCGCTGCACGGTCAAGTCCACGTTCTGTTTCCATCTGCTGGATGATATGTTCCAGCATTTCTTTTTCATTTGTATCCAGATTGAGACTGCTCATGATCAGAGGATCGCCTTCAGCCAGTTTGGAAGCGGCAAAACGGACCGGGATCCGGGCTGCTTTTGCATGGTCTTCGATCAGATGCATAATGGCATGGAGGCAGCGGTGGACAGCACCGCCATCATCATTTACATCGCACAGGTCCATTTCTTTTGGCTGCTCCTGATATTTGGCAACATGAACAGCATGCTGTACCAGTTCATCGATACCTTCATTTTTAGCAGCAGAAATAGGAATGACTGGAATACCAAGCATTTCCTCCATCTGGTTTACAAGAATGGAACCGCCATTTTCCCGTACCTCATCCATCATATTTAAGGCAAGTACCATGGGAATATCCAGTTCCATTAACTGCATGGTCAGGTACAGGTTTCGCTCAATATTTGTGGCATCTACTATATTGATGATACCCTTTGGGTGTTCATCTAACAGAAAGCTTCTGGTGACCAGTTCTTCGCTGGAGTAAGGTGACATGGAGTAGATACCGGGAAGGTCCGTTACAGAAGTATTACTGTATCCCCGGATCACACCATCTTTCCGGTCAACTGTTACACCTGGAAAGTTTCCAACATGCTGGCTGGAACCTGTCAGCTGGTTAAATAATGTAGTCTTACCACAGTTCTGGTTTCCTGCCAGGGCAAATGTAAGTATTTCTGTATCAGGAAGGGGATTTTCCGTGGATTTTTCATGGAATTTTCCGCCTTCACCAAGTCCGGGATGAGGAATGGGCCGCTGTGCCTGAAGCACTGGCTCCTTTGACGTGCTGGCGGGCTGAGGGTCTCTTACATCTGTAATCTCAATTTTTTCTGCATCTGCAAGGCGCAGAGTAAGTTCATAGCTATGGATACGCAGTTCCATAGGGTCGCCCATAGGGGCGTATTTGACCATGGTCACTTCCCCTTTTGGGATAAGGCCCATGTCTAAAAAGTGCTGGCGCAGAGCTCCTTCCCCGCCAACCGAAAGTATAGTTGCAGTTTTTCCAATGGGTAGATCGCGAAGTGTCATACAAGGCTCCTTTTATTGCCCCTGGAGTAACGGAAACATGTTTCTGCACCAGGGGCAATTATTGATAAAAATTATCATTTTTTTTACTTGTCTAACGTATGACACGAAAGAAGATTTGTCAAGACTTTCTTATTTTCCTAAAGAATCAAACTCATCATAGATTTCTTTTGAAGGCTCTTTTGTAAGAAGAGAGACGATGATGATAGCAAGGCAGGAAAGGATAAATGCGGGAAGCAATTCATAAATATTGAAATTTCCACCTAATGGGCGTACCAGATACTTCCATACAAAGACCATGATGCCGCCGGTAAGCATACCAGCCAGTGCGCCCTGCATATTAGTGCGGCGCCAGAAGAGAGCAAATAGTACCAGAGGTCCGAAGGAGGCTCCAAAGCCGGCCCATGCAAAGGATACGATAGTAAATACAGAGCTGTCCGGGTTCCATGCCAGAAAAACAGCAACAATGGCAATTCCCATAACAGTGAAGCGGGCTGCATTCATGGAAGCAGCAGTGCTCATTTTGATCTTTAAAAAGTCCTGGAGCAGGTTCTGGGATACACCGGAAGCAGCAGTTAAAAGCTGGGAATCAGCAGTTGACATGGTACATGCCAGGATGCCAGCAAGGACAACGCCTGCGATCAGTGACAGTAAGAAGCCGTTCTGTCCAAGAAGATGGGCAAACTGGATGATAACAGTTTCAGACTGGGAACTGGTGGTAAACATGGGGATAGAACCTGCTACAGAAGCACCGTATCCGATGATACCGATGAGAATGGCAACACACATGGAGATCAGTACCCATACAGTTGCGATCCGGCGGGAAAGCACCAGTTTCTTTTCCTCTTCAATAGCCATGAAACGAAGAAGGATATGGGGCATACCGAAGTAGCCAAGCCCCCATGCAAGTGTAGATATAATGGAAAACAGGCTGTATGGTGCAGCAGAGGCAGCTGCCCTGTCGTGAAGCTGGGTCATGGAAAGATAACCGGCTAAAGATGTAGCGTTGTTTACAACTTCGTTCCAGCCGCCAGCCATATGGATGCCATAAAATACGATGACTATCAGGGAAATGGACATAACCACGCTCTGGATCAGATCCGTAGTGGAAACTGCCATGAAGCCGCCCATGACTGTATAGCCTACGATAACAACCGCACCAATGATCATGGCAATATGGTAGTCAGTGCCAAAAAGACTGGAAAACAGTGTTCCGATAGCTTTGAATCCGGATGCCGTATAAGGAATAAAGAAAATAAGGATGATAATGGCAGAAATGCACATCAGGATATTCTTATCGTCCTTAAAACGACGGGAAAAGAAATCGGGAATAGTAATGGCATTACATATGATGGAGTAACGGCGCAGGCGCTGCGCTACGATCAGCCAGTTTAAATAAGTACCGATGCCCAGGCCGATAGCGGTCCAGCCTGCGTCTGCAATACCGGTGAGATAGGCAACACCTGGCAGTCCCATTAACAGCCAGCTGCTCATATCAGAGGCTTCTGCACTCATAGCTGTTACAAAGGGGCCAAGCTTTCTGCCGCCCAGATAGAAATCATCAGCGGAATCACCGCTGCCTTTTTTGCTGAAATAGAATCCTACATACACCATTGCAAGCAGATAGACTACAATGGCTGTCAGGATACCAACCTGTCCTGAGAGCATAATATTATTCCTCCTCGAAATAATGTTCTCCCGTAGCCTTTCATGCACAGAAAGATTCCGGGAGAACATAATATTGAGGACGATTATAGCATACATAAAAATAGACTACAATACAGAATGAAGTATAGAATAAATGTTGTACGAATACTAAATTAATATGATAAAAATCAAGTATTTATATAGAAAAAATAACTGTACGATTATAAAAAATAAAACTTATACAAAAAACAAGAATTAAAATAATATCACCAGCAGGATGTACACTTTTAAGGAAGAAAGCTGCTTAAAAATCCCGGAAGGACCTTTGCGCTGTATTCTGTCAGGGCATATTCTCCTGCGCAGAGACACCAGTCATAAAGAAGGGCCCGTTCGCAGAGCGCATACAGCTTTACCATTTCATTTACATTGGAACGGCTGCTTAACTGGCCTTCAGACTGACCTTTGGCGATGATCTTTCGCAGCAGCTTGTAATAGATCCGGTTGTGGTCTAACAGATGTTTTTCCCCATTGGTAGTCAGCTGGGTAGAATAAAGCCTTGCTAACAGGTCCAGGGAAATGCTGTCCTCGATCATATGAAAAAGTTCCCTGTTTAAAAACAGCAGCTGCTCCATAGCAGTCATTTCCGGTGTCAGAAGTCCGGTGAGTTCCTCGTATTTCTCATCAAAAAGAGAGCTTAAAGTAGAAAGAAGGGCATCTTTGCCGTCAAAATAGTGGTAAAAAGAGCCTTTGGAAGTACCAGAAAGCTCGATGATCTCTTCTACCGTTGTATCTTCATATCCCTGCTCATAAAACAGCTTCCAGGCTGCACTTACAATGCGTCCCCGGGTGTTGCGGTTGGATTTTTTGGCCATGTTTTTGTTCCCCCACTTTTAGTAAGATATAAAATTTATTTACAAAACATCAGCTGACAGCTTGGAATGGAAAAGATGGAGTCTGTATGTATAACCTGATTTAATAACTCGATAAAATAGGTTGCCTGCATAGATAAAGGCATTTTTTTCAGGTAACAATAGCATCGTTTACGTATGTAAAGAGGATTGTCCAGAGAAAAGTACGCCATGGGCTGTATAAGCTGCATACGTAAAGGTGTTTTAACAGGACAAAAGACCATACCGACTCCGGCTGAGGCAATTTTAACAGCAGTTTCGTTCCGGCTGATCTCCAATACAATATTAGGAAAAAGTTTATGCCTTTGAAACATAGCTGCTGCAACGGCTCCGATTCCTAACTGAGTTGGACATACAATAAAGTTTTCATGCCGGATTTTAGAGGACTCCAGGTAGTAAGGTGTAAGAGGGGAATTAGCGGTAAGGTTAATGGTTTTACATAATGGATGTGAATAGGGAACAGCCAGTATGATTGGATCTTCCATAAAAGTTTCCGTGCAAATTTCACTGTCCTGATAATAGGAGGTTACAATAGCCAGTTCGATTTTTTCTTCTTTTAGTAATTGGATCAGTTTTTCATTATGTTCTTCTATAAAATGAAGTTCAACATTGGGATGTCGCTGCTTAAATGTGGGAAGTATATAGGGCAGTACCTGGGCGGAAAATTCTGGAGTAAGACCGCAGGTAAAGGATCCTTTTAAAGTTAGTTCCTGTTTTTTTATATCATTTAAAAGCGCATCCTCCAGATTGGAAATGGTAGAAGCAGCTTCTATAAAACGCCTTCCAGATTCTGTAAGTGTAATAGGTGTTGTAGAGCGGTTAAAAAGACGGACACCAAGATCTTCTTCCAGGCGGTTGATATATTTTGTTAAGGCCGGCTGTGTAATGCATAAAGAGGCAGCTGCTTTTCTCATATTTCGGTAATTTGCAACTGCAAGTACATATTTGTAGGAGATATTGATCATAAAACATTCCTCCGCAGGATAATACATATGATAACAATATGTTATCAAAAGTTGAGAATAAATGTCATTGGACATAACCTTTTATTTATAATATACTGCAAATATACAAAAAGTAAACGAAAATTTAGAAAAAAACTGCAAAGACGCAAGAAAAACCTGTGTATTTTCTGCGCTTTTTTTATAATTTCTAAGATTACAAATTAATGTGATAAATTGATAAAGGAGGTACGCATGGATAGTGTAAAAAGTAAAATGAATAATCTGATCGACTCAATGAAGGAACAACTTTTTGAAATGGGAGATGCCATTTATGACCATCCTGAGATCGGATTACAAGAAGTATTTGCCAGCAAGCTATTGGAAGATTGGTTGGAAAATCATGGTTTTCTTGTGGAAAGAGGACTGGGAAGCATGCCAACGGCATTTCGGGCTGTATATGAGCAGGGCACGGGGGGACCTTCTATTGGACTTTTGACAGAGTATGATGCATTAGCGGGAATCGGACATGCTTGCGGGCATCATCTTCAGGGACCATGTATTCTTGCAGCAGCTAATGCAGTTTTAAGAGCTGGGATTGAAAAACCGTTTAAGCTGGTGGTATATGGGACTCCGGCAGAGGAGACCTTAGGCGGAAAAATCAATATGGTTCAGGAAGGATATTTTCGGGATATTGATGTAGCACTTATGATGCATGGAAGTCCAACTACAACCTGTGATGTTAAATCCATGGCAAATTATAGTTTGGATGTAACTTTTTACGGAAAAAGTGCTCATGCAGCTATTAATCCGGACAAGGGACGAAGTGCTCTTGATGCGCTGCTTTTAACATTTCAGGCTGTAGAATTTTTAAGAGAACATGTAAAAGAAGATGTACGTATGCATTATACGGTGAAAGACACATATAACATTCCAAGCAATGTAGTTTCTGAAAAGGCAACAGGCACTTTTACATTAAGATCTTATAATAATGCTACATTAGATGATGTGTATAGGCGTTTCAAAAAGATTACGGAAGGCGCTGCGCTGATGACAGAAACAACTTGTGAGATTACGGAAAATATGCATATGGCAGCGAAGATTCCAGCTTTAAAATTGAACGAGGAGATCATAAGATGTGCCAGAGATGTGAATGCACCAAGAATCAGTCCGCCGAGACAGAAGACAGGTTCTACAGATTTAGGAAATGTAATGGAGCTGATTCCTGGTTCCTGCATCAGAGTTGCATTTGTAGATGAACATGCGGCTGCGCATTCACAGGAATTTTTAGATCAGGGAAAGACAGAGCAAGGTCATAATGCAATCCTTTATGGAGCGAAGATCCTTGCAGATGTCTGTTACGATCTGGTCACGATACCTGGTCTGATGGATGAAATCAAGGCAGATTATAATGCACAGAAAGAAAAAATGAAACAGGAGGCATGATATGTGGAAGTATATTGTAAAAAGAATCCTAATGTTGATTCCGGTTATGCTTGCAACGATTTTTGTTGTGTATTTTATCATGGATCAATCTGATGTAGATCCGGCAAAAGTTATGTTAGGAGAAGGTGCTACGGAAGAATCTATACAGGAGCTTCATGATGAGCTGGGGCTGGATGATCCTTTTGTAGTACGCTATGTAAGATATGTAGGAAAACTTTTAAAGGGAGATATGGGAGAATCATATACTTATAAGACTGATGTTTCTGCGCAGATCATGGAACGATTACCTAATACAGTATTATTGGCTTCCTGTGGCGTTTTATTTTCTGTCATAGTGGGAATACCAATTGGAATCATAGCTGCTAGGAAGCAATATAGCATTTTTGATAATGTTTCAATGGTATTTAGTTTAATAGGAGCTTCTGCTCCGGCTTTCTGGATCGGCCTTTTACTGGTATTGATATTTAGCCTTAATCTGAAGATATTCCCGGCATCCGGAATGGGAAAAGGATTTGCAAATGTAGTAAGGTCACTGGTGCTTCCGGCTATTACCATTGGAATGAGCGGTGCCGCAACAACTGCAAGGATCACCCGTTCTTCTATGCTGGAAACAATCCGGCAAGATTATATTGATACAGCCCGTGCAAAAGGTACCAGTGAAATTACCATCACATTCCGTCATATGTTAAAAAATGCGCTGATCCCGGTTATTACAGCTGTTGGTTTAAATTTTGGCGTTCTTTTAGGAGGATCTGTTTTAACGGAAACAGTATTTGCATGGCCCGGAATAGGAAGATTTGTTATTGAGTCGATCAAAACTCAGGATATTCCCAGTGTTTTGGGATGTGTAGTAACACTTTCTGTTATGTTTACAATTGTAAATCTTCTGGTGGACATTTTATATGCTTTTGTAGATCCAAGAATCAAAGGACAGTATAAAACAGCGAAAAAGGTGGTGATCCGTAAATGAGTAAGAAACAGGCTGCAGAAATAGAAAATTATGCCGGACGCAGTTTATGGGAAGATGCGTGGTACCGTTTTAAAAAAAATAAACTGGCTGTTTTAGGGCTTATATTTGTACTTCTTTTAATAGTTATTGCATTTGCGACAATCATTATTGATATAGCTACCCATGGATCTGTTTATCAGGCACTGGCAGTAAAACAGAACCTGAGAATGAAACTTCATGGTCCTAGTTTACAACATATCTTTGGATGCGATGAATTCGGAAGAGATATATTCTTCCGCCTTATATGGGGAACCAGGTATTCACTGTTTATAGGAATCATATCCATTATCTTTGCATTGGTAGTAGGAGGACTTTTAGGTGCGGTTGCAGGCTTTTATGGTGGAAAGGTAGATAATATCATTATGAGAGTTATGGATATTTTTCTTTCTATACCATCAATGGTTATGGCGATTGCGATTGTTTCTGCACTGGGAACCAGCACATTTAATCTGCTATTATCAATTGCAGTACCTCAGATGCCCCGATTGGCACGTATTGTCCGGGCACAGGTTATGACTGTAAAAGGAAAGGATTTTATAGAAGCGAGCAGAGCTGTAGGAGCTGGGGATATGCAGATCATTTTACAATACATTATTCCTAATGCACTGGCACCGATCATTGTGCAGGCATCCTTAAGCATAGGTTCAGCAATTCTGTCAATTGCAGGTTTAAGTTTCTTGGGAATTGGAGTACAGCCACCAACTCCGGAATGGGGTTCTATTTTGAGCTCAGCCCGTACTTATATGCGGGATGCCTGGCATATATCAGTTATTCCTGGTCTTATGATCATGCTTACAGTATTATCTTTGAATCTGGCAGGAGATGGTCTCCGTGATGCACTTGATCCGAAGATGAAGAACTAGGAGGAATGATAAAATGGCAATATTGGAGATAAAAAATCTAAGAGTTGATTACCAGACAGATGATGCCCTGGTACATGCCCTGAATGATGTGAATCTAAAAATGGAAAAAGGAAAGACATTGGGGCTTGTAGGAGAAACCGGAGCTGGAAAAACAACACTGGCTAAATGTATTATGGGAATACTTCCTCAAAGAACAGGAAGGATCCGGTCAGGAGAAATATTTTATGAAGACAAGGATCTTCTGAAAACAGAAGAGTATGAGATGAGAAAAATCAGAGGAAGCGAAATTGCAATGATCTTTCAGGATCCCATGACGTCATTAAATCCGGTTATGACAGTAGGAGAGCAGATTGCAGAGGCTGTTGAAAATCATGAACATTTTAAAAGAGAAAAGGCGATGGAAAGAGCCTGTGAGATGCTTGAATTAGTCGGAATACCGGCAGCCAGATCAACAGAATATCCGCATCAGTTTTCTGGAGGTATGAAACAGAGAGTGGTAATAGCAATAGCTCTGGCATGTAATCCGAAACTTCTGATTGCAGATGAACCGACAACGGCTCTGGATGTAACAATTCAGGCACAGGTTTTGGAAATGATGCAGGATCTAAAGCAGAAATTCAATACATCTATGCTGCTTATTACACATGATCTGGGTGTGGTAGCTCAAAACTGCGATATGGTAGCAGTGATCTATGCAGGACAGATTGTGGAGTACGGATCGGTATTGGATGTATTTAAACATATGCATCATCCCTATACAGTTGGTCTGTTTGATTCAATCCCTCAGATCGATTCGGCAGTGACTCGCTTGAAACCAATTCCTGGTTTGATGCCGGATCCAACTGACCTGCCGGAGGGATGTAATTTTTCCACACGTTGCCCTTATGCAGATGAAAAATGTAAAGCGAATGAACCTGAATTAGAAGAAGTCCGACCAGGTCATTTTGCCAGATGTTTTCATTGTAAACATTGAGAGAAATGAGGTATGCAGATGGAAAAACATGAGGAATTACTCAGAATAAAACATTTAAAAAAATATTTTCCGACACCAAACGGTCTTCTTTATGCAGTTGATGATGTGAATTTTTCAATTTCTAAAGGAGAAACACTGGGAGTTGTAGGTGAATCTGGCTGTGGAAAATCTACACTAGGAAGATGTATTTTAAGACTGATTGAGCCAACAGATGGTGAAGTAATATATCAGGGAGAAAATATTGTTGGATGTAGTAAGGAAAAAATGAAAGAACTGCGAAAGGAATTACAGATTATTTTTCAGGATCCTTATGAATCCCTTAATCCCAGGATGACAGTAAGCCAGGCAATTCAGGCGCCGCTTATTATACAGAAGATATATAAGGCCTCTGACCGGGTGGGGCTGGAGAAGAAAACCCATGAAATGATGGATCTTGTAGGATTGGCAAGAAGAGTGGCAAATTCATATCCACATGAACTGGATGGAGGAAGGCGTCAGAGAATAGGAATTGCCCGTGCATTGGCGTTAAATCCTAAATTCATAGTGTGCGATGAGCCAGTATCAGCTTTGGATGTGTCTATTCAGGCGCAGGTATTAAACTTAATGCAGGATCTGCAGCAGCAGCTGGGGCTTACATATATGTTTATTACTCATGATCTTTCGGTTGTAAAGCATTTATCTTCCAGCATCGTGGTTATGTATCTGGGGCAGATGGTGGAACAGGGGACACCGGAACAGTTATTTAATGATCCACGTCATCCTTATACAAAAGCACTTTTATCGGCAATCCCAATTCCGGATCCAGAAAAGAAGATGGAAAGGATTCAGTTAAATGGTGAATTGACGTCTCCTATTAATGTAGGGGCAGGATGTAGGTTTGCAAAAAGATGTTTGTATGCAAAGCCAGAATGCAGTACACAGAATCCGCAGCTGACAGAGGTAGAACCAGGACATTTTGTTTCCTGTATCCAGTGTAAATAAAGATAAAATTTACTCTCGCAAAATCAGATCCAAAAAGATTTCGGGAGGGCATAAAATTATAAAGGAGGAAAGTATTTATGAGGTTATCAAAGTTAGTCCAGATCAGAAAAAAAGGAATGTTGATTGCGGCAGCAGCATTGACAGCATGCGCACTTGCAGCATGTGGAGGTTCAGGATCTTCATCTGATACGAAGGGCGGAGAAAATACCAGTAAGGAAACATCAGCGGCTGAGACTGGTGGAACACAGAAAGATACATTGATCGTTGCAAAGGATGAGGATGTAACTTCACTTGATCCACAGGCAATTGTAAATCAGAAATCATTTTCTGTTTATTGTAATCTTTATGAAGGACTGGTCACATATGATGCTGAAACAAAAGAGATAAGTCCGTGCCTGGCTACAGAGTGGGAAGCAATAGATGATAAGACCTATCATTTTAAACTTCGTGAAGGTGTAAAATTCCATGATGGAAATATAATGACATCTGAGGATGTATGCTTTTCTTTTGAACGTGCTATGAGCAGTGGCGTAGTATCTACTTACTTCAATTATCTGGATAGCATTGAACCAGATGGTGATAATGCAGTTATCATGCATTTAAAGATGCCGTATGCACAGCTTTATCAGGCACTTTCTAATCCATCTGCAGTAGTTGTTTCTAAAAAAGCAGTAGAACAGTATGGAGATGATTTTGCCAAAAATCCATCTGGAACAGGCGCATATAAATTAAAGGAGTGGAAACAGGCAGATTCTATAACTTTGGAAGCTTTTGAAGATTACTGGGGTGAAAAACCAGTAACACCAACAGTTGTTTATAAAGTAATTCCGGAAGGTTCCCAGAGAACGATCATGCTGGAGAATGGAGAGGCAGATATTGCATATGCAGTACTTCCAAATGATGCAGGACGTATTGAAGACTCTGCGGATCTTACTATGATCCATGAACCAGGATACAAGTGCATGCTGTTTTATCTTAAAACAGATTCCAAAACATCTCCTGTAAAAGATAGTAAAGTTCGCCAGGCTATTCAATATGCGGTTAATAAGCAGGAAATTGCAGATACAGTTGCTTATGGGTATGGACAGGTTGGTTCTCTTTACTGTACACCACTTACAACAGGTTATAATGCAGAAAAAGACCAGGGCGATATGTATGATGTAGATAAGTCTAAAGCATTGCTGGCAGAAGCAGGTTATGCAGATGGTTTTGATCTTGATTTTTATTGTCAGACAGGCCAAACTTATGAAGAAGTAGCTACAATCCTTCAGGCACAGCTGGCAGATGTTGGAATTAACTTAAACGTTATCACTATGGAGTCTAATACGATCAATGAAAAGGTTTACAGCGGTGAAGAAATACCGATTCGTATGGGATTTTATAATAACCTTTGTGGTGATGTAGATCTTGTAATGCAGAAATTACTTCCAAGTGCGTACGGTCAGGTTTATTTTAACGATGAAGTAGAAGAACTCATGAATGAAGCACGTTCTAAGACAGACGCAGCAGAGAGACAGAAAGTATATGATAAATTCTGGGATCTTATGGCTGAGGATGTTCCGTGGATCACAATTTATTATGAAGAGACCATGATTGGCCGCAGTAATAAAGTAGACGGATTTAAGCTTAATCCAGTGGGTGCTCATCAGTTAAAAACAGTAGCAGTATACGAATAGTAACTATATGTACAGAAAATCCCGCTTATTCGGGATTTTCTGTTTCAAAGGAGAACGCGGATGAATACATACGAGAAGATTACTGAAGAAGTAAATGTAGATCATATGTTGGAAGTGGCTAGTGGGCTGGCAAAATGGGAACGTCTTTCTGGATCTGACGAAGAATATGAAGCTTTTAAATGGCTGGAAAAGCAGTATCAGGAATATGGATTTAAAACTAGATTGATCCGCCATGATGCATATATCAGTCTTCCTCAGTTATCCAGACTTACTGTAAATGGAAAATGGGTATATTCGCAGACCCATTCTATGGTTCCATCTTCTCATTGTAGGGGAGAAATGGTTTATTGTCCTTCAGTGGATATGATAAAGAATACAGATTGTAAAGGAAGGGTGGTACTGACTAGAGGATGGGTTACATTTGCATCAGTGGAAGCGGCTCAGAAAAGAGGTGCAGTGGGAGTAATATCTATTCAGGATAAGGTGATTCGAGAATGCATACCATCTGCTTCTTGGGGTAGTCCTACGCCGGATGATTGGAAATATATTCCTGTTATTCCGGTGGTATCAATCCGTGATGATGATGGAGATCTTTTTGTGGAAAAGATGAAAGCAGGAGAAGTGTGCGTTGCCGAATTTACAACAATCGTAGATACGTCATGGAGAAAAATCCCTCTTTTGATTGCAGATCTGAAAGCACCGGTGGATACAGATCAGTTCTGTATGTTTACCGGTCATGTAGATTCATGGTATTATGGTGCAATTGATAATGGAACCGCAAATGCAGCACAGATGGAAGTAGCCCGTTTAGTTTCCGCCCACCAAAAAGAATTAAAGAGAAATTTCAGGATCGTACACTATTCAGGACATTCCCATGGTAGATATGCAGGTTCTGCCTGGTATGCAGATAATTTTTGGGAAGAACTGCATAAAAGCTGCGTTGTCAATGTTAATGCGGATAGCCTGGGTGGAAAAGATGCTATGGATGTGCAGCATTCAACGATCATGCCAGAAACAATGGGACTGGCAGTTGAAGTGGTAAGACATCAGACAGGTGAACAGTTTGAGGGACTCAGGGCAGCCAGAAATGGAGATCAGAGTTTCTGGAATGTAGGAGTTTCCAGCGCATTTGCGTCCTTTTCAAGACACCAAAAAACACTGCAGGCGAATGGAGAAATGGGATTTGACAGAGGAGTGGCTGCTTTAGGAGCATGGTGGCATACGCCGGATGACCTTCCTAAGAATATAGATAGAGATAATCTATTGAGAGATGGAAAAGTATTTGCTGAATATGTAATGACATTTCTTACAGAACCTGTTGTACCGCTTAATTTCTGTGATACAGTAAATGATATTATAGATCATTTGAAAAATTGGGATGATATGGCTGGAGAAGAATACGATCTTTCAGAATCTGTTAAAAAGGCAGAAACGCTTCTGAACATTTGCGATATGTTTTATAAAAAGCAAATGGATCCAGAGAAGAAAAATCATCTGATCCTGAAACTGGCGCGCATTCTTGTACCGTTGGATTTTACCAGTGGTAATATCTATACAAATGAGCCGGCAAAGGCTATTGATGCGATGCCGTCTCTTTCTCTGATCCGGCAGTTGGTTTCTTCGGATACAGATGAGAACAAAAAGATGTCCATTAAGGTTGCTCTGAGAAGACATGTTAATTATGTGAATGATAGTTTAAATCAGGCACAGGAGCTTTTAGGAGAAGTGATTTAGGAGGAAAATTTACAATATGGATGTAAATGTACTTTTTGATTTAGTATCGAAAGAAATCAATAAAGAGAAGATGGTCCAAAATGTAAAAGAAATAGGAAAATGGCATCGTTATACTGGGGCAGCTGGTGGAGAAGCCTGTGTTGATCATCTTTTATCCGAACTGGAAAAAGCTGGGGTACCGGCAAAAGCAGAAAGATATCAGGCCTTTGTCAGTCTTCCTATAGATGAAGGTACAGAACTGGTACTGGAAAGTGGAGAACATTTAAGGCTGATCGGTGAAGTTTACAGTAAAGCAGTTGAAAATCTGGATTGTGAGCTGGTTTATGATCATTGGTCTGAACAAAAGAAGATATATGAGTTAGAAGAAAAAGAAAGATTGAAATCATTTCGAGGTAAGCTCGTGCTGACTCATTCTGGTGGCGGTGATTTTGCAGAAAAACTATTTCGTGCAGGTGCGATCGGCATGATCCATATAAGTATGAGCAGAGGGGGATATATCCATCATTGCAATATAGGTGCAGAATGGGGAACTCCTTCAGCAGATGCAATGAACCGTATAGTAAGTATTCCAGCAGCAGATGTATCTTTTGAAGATGGGCAAATGCTTATAGAACGATTGGAACATGGAGAAACAATAAAAGGATTTCTTACAATCCGTATGGAATCAGGAGTAAGGAACAGTAGAATGGTGATTGCTGATATTCCTGGAAAAAGTGAAAACTTTATACTGATCAATGGCCATTATGATTCCTGGTATGAAGGCATTACAGACAATGCTACAAGTGATGCTATTATGTTGGAATTAGCCAGGGTATTCTGGAAACACAGAGAAAAACTGGAACGAAGTGTGAGAATAGCCTGGTGGTCAGGTCATTCTGATGCCAGATATGCAGGTTCTACCTGGTACTGCGATGAACATTTAGATGAATTGAATAAAAAATGTGTAGCGGATATCAATCTGGATCTGACAGGCTGTAAGCTGGCTGAACAAGTGAGAGCAAGAACAACCTGCATGGAAGGAGAAGATTTTACTGCCAGTGTAATTGAAGAATATACAGGATATAAGGCAAAACCATATATTCCAATGATACGTGGAGGAGATCAGAGCTTTTGGGGAGCTCATATTCCGATTGATATTATGTTCAAATATGAGCCAGTAGATGAAAAAAGAGTTTCTGCCTGCCCAAGTGGAGGACCATGGTGGCATACAGAGCAGGATACTCTGGATAAGCTGGATAATGATATTCTCTACAGAGATGCATTGATGAATTTAAAAATTGCATGCCGGATATTAAATTCTCAGGTTCTTCCTGTAGAAATGTGTGGTTTTGTGGAGAAGATGCAGGGATTCTTAAATGATATAAATGCGTCCACAGAGCCTGATTTTGATTTGACGCAGGTTATAAATGCAATAGAAAAAATGAAACCAGTCCTTAAGAAATTTGAATTCGAGATTAAACGTGTAGGTTCTGTAGAGGATGACAGGATCATTAAGGAGACAGCAGGAGAATTGAGCAGGCTTGTATATACAAGCGGAAGCCCATATCAGCAGGACAGATCTTGTGCATATGCACCATTTGGGGTATTAAAGCAGCAGGAAGGGGTCAATTTGAAAAACGTCTCAGAAGAGTGTTATTTGTTTAAGAAGACAGAATTTAAGAGGGCTTGCAATCGCATAATAGGTCAGTTAGAACATGTAATGTGGGTAATGGAACAATATTTGGACAGAAAAGGAGAAATGTAAAATTTTATGTATCCAATTATTCGATTAACACAGGAAGATCCATATGAAAGAGGCTTGGAATATGGAAGACAGGCAAGAGAAAAAATAGAAATCTGTGTAGAATATTATAAAAAACAATTTCTGAAAAAGGGAATGTTATGGGAAGTATTAAAAAAATATACAAACAGATTTTCGGAAATAATTACAGAGACCTGTCCGGAACAAATAGAAGAAATACGGGGAATATCAGCAGGTTCTCAGATACCTTTAGAGGAAATATTGATCATTAATGCACGTTATGAGATTTCAAAGTTTCCTAAAGAGCTGGAATGCACAACAGGAGCTGTTTGGGGTGAAGCAGTAAAAGACGGGCATATGTATGGATTTAAGAACTGGGACTTTAATCAGTGTGCACGCCCTCATATTGTAATTCTGGATATCCAATTAAAAAACGGTCCTCATATGATCGGCTTTTCTGAAGCCGGACAGATAATGCGAGATGGATTCAGTAGTAATGGAATTGCGATATTGGCCAATAATCTTCAGTCTGTTAATGATCATGCGGGATATGGTCTTCCGGTAACCTGTCTTAGAAGAAAGGTTCTTACATGTGCCACATTTAAGGAAGCAGAACAATTTATTTTAGCATCAGAACGAACTGTGTCAAATAATATCCTGTTAATAGATGGTTTTCATAATAAAGCAGTTGATTATGAGTGGCAGCCAGACGGTACTGTGGATATAATCGGACCAGAGCAGGATATGATCACACATGCTAATCATTTTATAGTGCATCCGGAAAGAGATGCTTTGGTTGGGCGGCCTAAAAACCGAGATCGCCGTTTAAGAGAACTTTTGATGGAACATTATGGAAAAATTGATTTGGATATTATTAAAGAATGCTTGAAAGATCATAAATATTATACTTTATCAGTATGTGGGCATCCAGATCCGCAAGGAGATGCGTATTCAAAAGACCGGATGACAGTTTCTTCTATGATAGGAGATTTTTATAATAAAAAAGTTTATATTACAGCCGGTCCGCCGTGTTGTAATGAATATGTGGAGTTTGAACTGTAAAGAGAAGGCTGTTCTGCAATAGATGTTTTATCTGCAGAACAGCCTTTTAATTTACTTACAGAACCATAGCGATCACAAAGTTATAAACAGTGCAGGTGATCACGCTGATGGGGACAGCTACCATGAGAAGACGGTTAAACAGCTCATTGCGTTCTTCTTCTTTCGGGGTGGAACCAAGGATCAGGGAACCGCCGGAAGAAAATGGGCTGATGGCGCTGGACTGGGCACCAAGGATCGTGCAGGCAAATAATACCGGTGCGCTTAAACCTACAGAAGCAGCCAGATTCGGGATCAGCGGGAACAATGCAGGAGCAACTACTCCTGTGGTGGAGCTGAAGAAACTCATGATGGCACCTACCAGGCAGAAAGCAATAGGAACCAGGGGCTTTGGTACATTGGAACCGATCCAGGTGGAAAGTGCTTCAATGGTTCCTGCTTCTACTGCAACAGCAATCAGCATACCGGCGCCTGCGATCATGATAATAGTATTCCAAGGGATGCGGGCAATGGCTTCTTTCTGAGGTGCCAGCTTTAATAAGAGGGCGATCACAGTAAAGATAATAGCAACCAGACCGACATCCACTTTTCCACTGATATATTTAACAGCAGTATTTCCTGACATAAGGATGTTTAACAGTGGGAAGATCAGAACTACAGCCATCATGGCTAACATTAAAGTGAGAGTGGTCTTCTGATCTTTTGTAAAAGCTTCAGGTTTTTTAAAAGTAACGCCTTTTCCAATATTTCTGTTTTCCTTAAAACCAAAGCGGAAAATGGTAATGAGGATCAGGGAGAAGATGATAGCAAAGATAAAGATCTTCATTTCCATATTGAAGGAATCTACGGCTGCGATATCAGGAGAAGCCTCATAGGCTGTATCAGCCAGACCGCGGAAAACGACCCCAAGATTGGAAGTTGGAAAATTGCCACCTGCTAAGGCACCACAGTTAATGGCAACAGCACCGGTTAATTTGTCCATTCTGGACTCATCGCAGATCACCAGGGTGATAGGAGCCAGGAATGCAAGAACTGTAAAATAAGTAGCACCCATAACAGAAAGGATGACAGCTACTGCAAACAGTGCATAAGGAAGTAATCCCGGAAAATTGCGACAGGCATATAACAGGGCGCCGGACATTTTCTCCAGAGTTCCGTTGATAGCAGCAAAATTATAAAATAACGAAACGGACAAGATAACAAACATGGTGTTTGTAGGCCAGAAAGCGATGACCTGTTTTGGTTTTAATCCCATAACGAAACATCCGATGATGTAGGCAAATACAATACAGAAAAGACCAGTGTTGATCTTTGTTCTGTATCCGAGAAAGATTGCCAGCGCGATTGAAAGAATGATAATGATACTTAACATACGTTCCCCTCCTGATATGTTTTGTGTGTCTGTGAAATGACGGAAGCCTAAGCTTCCTCTTCAATCCCAAGAAGCCTGTAAGGAATCGTCTTTGTCATATGGTAAATATGTTCCTCTGGGATGCCATGGTCAGCCAGATACTGCATGTATTCTTCTAAAGCAAGTTCCCAGTGTGGGTTTTCTGTCTGCCCGCCGTCTGTATCTACCATAACATGTTCATAGCCTACTGTTTTGATGATTTCCAGATTGTCCGGGAGATTGCTCTTGTAAGCGCCACCGCCCATATTCTGTGCATAACACCGTTCCAGGATCACATCATAATCTTTTACCAGGCGGATCTGGTCTTCCATGCTCATGTCTACTACCCACCATTCCGGATGAGTGATAACGATCTTTTTTACACCTGCATCTCTTGCTGCTTCTACCACTACAAATGCTTCTTCCGGAGAGACATGGGCAGTTCCAAGGACTACGTCATAGTCACGGATCAACTTAAATACATCTAAAAGTTCCGGAACCACTTTTCCATCCCGTACCAGTTCAATACCATTAGTGGGATCCTGTCCCATTTTTTCCAGATGGCGTTTCGCAGACTGAGTAGGAAGCCAGATCTCTTTTGCCCCCAGTTTTAAGCCTTTTTCTACGGCTTCCGGGTTAATACCGCCGATGACCTTGTTCATAACAACACCGCCGTACATGGTAAAACCGGTATTTTCACCGTAAACTCTTTTTACATACTGATTGGTGAGATATGCGCGGTTTACCGTAAAGCCCAGATGAGTCTTTATGACAATGGCTCTGGCGCCGACTCTGACCGCTGCATCTGCCAGCTGAAAATCATCATAAGCACGAAGTCTTAAGTCTGGATTTGTGTGTACGTGCATATCGCACACGCCTTTCATGGAAATCTTTCCCATAGTGAACCTCCATTTTGAGAGTATGTTTTATTGATCTGTTTTTATCAGTTTATATCATTATAATAATCTATTTTTGCCAACAGAAAAATGCAAAATATGATATGATATATATCGGAAAAACCGATATCAATAAGTGAAAAGCAGATGGGAATGTGCAGATCCGTCAGTGCAGGTTGAACAGATGAAGGGGAATACAGATCATGGAAATGAAAGAATTATATTATTTTATTGCCATAGCAGAAGAGAAGAGCATTTCAAAAGCGGCAGAGCGGCTGTTTATGGCCCAGTCCAGCCTTAGCCAGTTTTTAGGCATACTGGAAAATAACGTAGGAAGCAAACTGTTTATCCGTACTTCTAGAGGCGTATGTCTGACCCAGGAAGGGGAGCTGATGCTTCAGTATGCTTATAAGACACTTGCAGAATACAGATCGGTACAAAATGAGATCAAAGATATTAAACAGTTAAAAAGCGGTCGTGTGATCATGGGGATCAGTACGTTCAGAGGTTCCTATCTTCTTCCGCCTGTGTTGAACGCATTCCATCTGGAGCACCCGGATGTGAAGGTAGAGATTGTGGAGAAAAATTCTATGGCATTGGAACAGATGCTGCTGTCTGGTGAGATTGACATTGCCCTTCTGGTCATGTCTGAGGCAGATCCTAGACTGAACATAGAGCGTGTTATGAAAGATGAGATATGCCTGCTCACCAGCCCTACTCATCCGATCATGGCTTTTGTCCGAGATAATGAGGATAACTCTGATTCCAGGATACCCCAGTACGTGAATTTAAAAGATACCCTTGCATATGAATATCTTCTCAGCGACTACGATACCATCCTGGGACGGGAAGCAAGGCGCATCTTTAACAGAAATGGGGTACAGCCCATTGCCAGCAACCATGCGCTGTCAGCCCTTATGTCAGCAGCTATGGGAGCAGCGGGACTTGGACTTGCATTTACTTATTACAGCTCCAGACATTATTTCAGAAATGCAGAATTTTTATCTTTAGGCGCAGAAAGTGCCTTTGTAGACTTAGGTATAGCACTGCCGCCTGGCAGATACCATTCCAGAGCAGCTTTAGCGCTAAAAGATACCCTGATGGAGGTTTTGCAGGCGGCAGATGGGTGAGTATACGAATGTTGCCAAGCAGTTATTTCTCCTCACGGCTGCAGATTGCCAGCCGGTGCTGGTATTTCTCCCTTGTAGCCATTCCGCCCCTGATATGGCGCTCAGATTTGTTCAGATCCAGGACCACTCGGGTCTGGGCGGCAAGAGATGGATTGATAGAGATAAGTCTCTCCGTGCAGTCCTTATGCACTGTACTCTTGCTTATCCCAAATCGTTTTGCAGTCTGGCGTACCGTAGCGTTGTGATCTATAATGTAATTAGCAATGGCCACAGCCCGTTCTTCAATATAATCTTTCAAAGGAAAACCCCTCAGAATACTTTTGTACAGTCTATGAAAGTATCTGAGGGGTTATGTATAGAGATTGTATCAGTTTTGAATCACATGCGATTTGGAAAGTTCTTTTCCCTGTTAGAATAAATATATCTTATTACTTTGTGAATATTGCTGAAATATATGATATAAAAGTTCAAATGGATATGGAAAGTTGATAAACGTAGCAGAGGGGAGGTACTTGAAAGGTAGATTGATGATTTTAATATACTAATGGTACACACTCAAAGTTGAAGGTATTGTTATTGTCAGAAAGGAGTATGATGTTTATGAAAAGAATATTATCACTATTATTATCTGCTATGCTTCTGTTGTCAATATCATTTACGACTTTTGCGGAATCAAACGTCATCACGACTAATATTCAAACCTTAGAAAAAAGTGATGAGAAATGTGTAGTAAAAGAAACGAGAACAGATAGTATTATTATTTCTACAAACGATAAAGTTAATAATACATTGACAATTGAAACTTACGATATATCTGATAAAAGAAAGCTTAATACCCAAACGTATTTCCTGAATGTATTAGAAAAAAACATTGAACTGAATAATAAAATTGAGCTTTTGAGCGGAGATGAGTATGAACATACTTTTTCTGATCGCGAATATGATATTTATTTTGAGTATGAATCCCCTCAATGGCAAATCCGTTCTAAGAATGAACGAAAATTAGGATATGAAAGTACTGTAAATGATATGAGTTATCTGGAAAACTTTCGTTTAGCAGTTAAAGATGTTAACTCTGCCGAGAAAAATATCATAGGTTCTGTAGGTAGTACAGTTGCAGTAACAGCAATTGCTGCATATTTAACAGGTGGCATTGGTGCCGGTTCTGCTGCCGCAGGGGGGAGTGCAGCTATAGTAGCTGCTTTTACAGACTTAGATAATGCTTGTGATAATGCAGACTACTACTTTGGAAGAGTTGAGTTTGCTCCATATTAAAGAGATGAATAAGCCCATTATAGTAATTGATTTTATAGGATCAATTTTTATTGTTTTTATGGTTTACCCCGTAACTATAAAAACATATATGGATATATATGTGTTATGTTTAGATATACTCTATATTTTTTTATCAGTAGTCGTATTGAAAAAAAATATGTTTAATAGACTGAACATAAATATCTTTATGATTGCCGGACTATTAGTTGGTATTGTTTTTGAAGTTTTGCTTAATTTTGGACAAGCTTCCATGTCCGATTATTTTAACTTGAAAGCCTTTTTACTTTTTATCATTTTACAGGTATCTTTGATCAATGCAGGAAATTATCTTTTAAAAACTTTTTAACTTTTTTTGACTATTCGCTCAACATCATAAAACACAGCCATGTATTTCAGAAAGGGACTATAGGAGGATATGTTGTAGCTGGTATCGGTGGAGTGGAATTGTTATTTGCCAAAAAGACTGGTGTCCGTATCTCCAAGAGAATTTTCAATGGATTTGGAAATGCTGTTTTCTGCAAAATAGTAGATTAATAAATTTTCACTTTTGGTCGATATGTAATATAAGATTAAAATGGGAACTTGGTTTTGAATTGGATCTTGATCAGGTGTGGTGTTGAAAAGAATAGGAACGGGTATTTAGCCATCTGGACAATTAGATTCGGGTGGCTTTTTACTGTAGAGTGAATAGGACAGAAGGGAAATATGGACGAAAAGATACTAGTGACAAGGCCTTCAATGCCGTCATACGATGAATATATAGAGGCGATAAAACCATTGTGGGATTCTCATTGGATCACAAATATGGGAACATATCATCAGCAACTTGAAAAAGAACTAAAAGAATATCTGGATGTGCCGGGACTGTCATTAATGGTTAATGGACATATGGCACTGGAACTTGCGATCCAGGCATTTGATTTTCCAGAAGGAGCAGAAGTTATAACGACTCCGTTTACCTTTATATCTACGACACATGCAATCATAAGAAACAGATTAAAGCCGGTATTTTGTGATGTTAAGCTAAATGATGGAACAATAGACGAAACAAAGATAGAAGACCTGATAACGGAAAATACAGTGGCAATCCTGCCGGTACATGTCTACGGAAATGTGTGTAATGTAGAGAAAATTCAAAAAATTGCAGACAAGCATGGTCTCAAAGTGATCTATGATGCCGCCCATGCTTTTGGAGTGAAATACAAAGGGAGAGGAATTGGAAGTTATGGCGATGCATCGGTGTTTAGCTTTCATGCCACAAAGGTCTATAATACGATCGAAGGCGGCGCAGTATCATTTTCAGATCTCAGCTTATACGAAAAATTACATAATTTGAAAAATTTTGGAATACGGGGAGAAGATCGGGTGATCTCCATAGGTGGCAATGCGAAAATGAATGAATTCTGTGCGATCATGGGATTGTGCAATCTGAAGCATATTGATGAGGCGATTCAGGCGAGGAAAGAGAGATACGCACATT
Organism: uncultured Clostridium sp.; assembly: GCA_900541315.1. Lineage (GTDB taxonomy): Bacteria > Bacillota > Clostridia > Lachnospirales > Lachnospiraceae > Enterocloster. The sequence continues at coordinate 44,759 of UQJF01000004.1, forward strand.
ACATAGAATTATTAAAAGATACTGTGGGAATTAAACGGCTTGGGAGAAATAAAAACGCAACCAATAATTATGCGTATTTTCCAATACTTGTCAAAACGGAATATGGAAGAGACAGAGATGGGCTATATGATTATTTAAGGCAAAATAATATATATGCGAGAAAGTATTTTTATCCCATTACAGCGGACCAGGAGTGCTTTAGGGATAAATATAAAAAACTGATGCTGCCGGCAGCAAGAAATATTTCAAAACAAATATTGACTTTACCGCTGTATGAAAATCTGGACATGAGAAGTATATCAGATATATGCACGATAATAAACGATACGAAGGAGAGAAAGCATTAGCATGAAAATAGCAATTATGCAGCCGTATCTTTTTCCATATATAGGCTATTTTTCACTTATAAAAAATACGGATCATTTTGTATTCTTTGATACGCCGCAATATATCAGAAAGGGCTGGATCAATAGAAACAGGATTATAGGGGCTACGGGGGAAGCAGTCTTTTTTACGATACCTGTGCAAAAAGCGAAAAGGGAAACGCCCATTAATAAAATAATGATCTCACAAAATGAAAACTGGAAAATGAAGATACTGGGGCAGCTTAACGTGTACAAAAGGGCTCCTTATTATAACGAGGTGATCCAGCTTGTAAATGATACATTAGGTATACAAACATCAAGCATATCGGATATGGCAATAGCCAGTATTGTAAAAACATGTGAGTATCTGGGAATACACATGAAAAGCGATGTCTTTTCAGAAATGAATCTGCGTATACCAAATGTAAATGCACCGGATGAATGGGCTTTATATATTACGAAAGAATCAGGATATGATACATATGTAAACCCACCGGGCGGGAGATCCTTCTTTGACCCGGAAAAATATAAAAAACATAATATAGATCTGCAGTTTCTGGAACAGGAGATCGTGCCATACAGACAAAAAGGAAAGGAATTTATTCCGGCTTTGTCAATCATTGATGTTATGATGTTCTGCAGTAAAGATCAAATTGCCAGTATGCTGCGCCAATATCAGATAAGGAGAAAAAATGAGAACGGATATCAATAGAACAGCCTTAAATATTTCTACATTTTGTAATCTTCGATGCAAACACTGCCTGGCTTTTATCCCATACTATAAGGATCCACGCAATATGGAATATAGGGAGGCGGTTTTACAGCTTAAGATGTATTTTACGGTCGTAGATTCGGTGGAACACTTTACTGTGACGGGGGGGGAGCCATTGTTAAATAAAGATGTTTATAAAATTTTAACAGAGGTATATAAATATTCTGGACAGATCAGAAAGTCAGTAGATTTTGTCACGAATGGAACATTGGAAATACCATTGGAACTATTAGAGCTATTTGAAAAAAACAAAAATAAAACAAAGGTGGTTATAAGCAACTATGGAGAAAATCTGTCAAAAAAAGCTGATATCATACAGCATGAGTTAGAAAAGAGGGAAATACCTTTCAGAGTATCAAAATTTTATGGTGATAATTTATATTACGATGGCTGGATAGATTTTTCGGATCATTCATTAAAATGGGATACAAAAGAAAAAAGGGACGAAAATGCGCAGAAATGTATTCACAGGGTTGGAAAATACTTTGTTATAAATGACGGGGAAATACATTGCTGCTCGAGATCCTATTGGAGAATGAAACAGGGAATAATTCCTAAGGTGAGGGGGGAGTATGTTCCGCTAATGGATCCGTCAATTACGATAGAAGAGAAAAGGGAAGATTTGATGCAAATGTTCAATCAAAAAAGCAGTACATCATGTGCCTATTGTGTAGGCTTGTGCAATGAAACCAAGAGAGTTTTACCTGCCCAGCAGTTAAACAATATACGTAACAGTTAGCAGAAAAATGAATAAAGTGGAATGGTAAGATGAAAAAAATTTTAGTTACAGGTTTATGCACATTACATTGGGGAAGACTGCAATATGGAAATATCGGAAACTACTATATTATAGAGCCACTATTCAGACTTTTGCACAAATACTTCCCAGGATATGCCATAACAACTACTTTTCAAATGACAGAGGAATTTGCCAGGAAGGAAAAAATTGAGATTGTCCCGATGTGGTTATATTATAATTGGGATTCTCAGAATGATCTAAAAAACGCATATGATGATGTCGAAAAAGCAAGAGGATATATTCGGAAAGAGGTCTGTTATAGCGGCTTAACGGAGTATGGTAAGCTGGTATCACAGTGCGAATTTGTTTTAAATGTATCGGGAGATATGTGGGGAGATAACGCGGAGCATGTAGGGCATCAGCGTTTCCTGGTAGACTGTTTGAAAATGCTGACCGCACAGGTGCTGGGAATAAAGACAATATTATATGCAGTGACACCGGGACCGTTCAACAGGATTGAGGATAAAAAGCTTGCGCTGCAGGTGTTCAAAAATTTTTCCATGGTCGTGATCAGGGAAAAATTATCTAAAGAAAATCTTGTTAAATGGGGATTTCCAACGGATCACGTTGTCTGGGCTCCCTGCCCCTCTTTTTTATTTGAGCCAAACAAGGAATATCAGTCGAAGTGGATAAGAAGAATTGAACGGTTGCACCAAAGCAACGAGAAGGTAATAGGTTTAACATTTGGCGGATTTAATATGCCGGTGGGTCCCTATGATATGTGGCCAAGAGATCCGGAACAGTATCGCGTATTTTTGAATGTGGCGGAATACATTATTAATGAATTAAAAGCGGATATCATGATATTTTCCCACACTAACGGCTTTGAGCTTCCGCCGCAGTTTAAACTAATAAATGGTCGTGATTTCATGATCCTGAATCAGTTTTATAAATTGCTGGTTGACAGGAATCAAAATTATAGAGAACATGTAATATTAGTTGATGAACCGTTATTGCCGTGCAATATTAAAAAATTAATAGGCAGACTGGATATGCTGATCACAGGCAGGGTTCACGCTTCTGTTGCAGCGACAAGCCAATGTGTCCCGACTGTGTATATGGAATATAACCAGAATGTGATCTACAGTGATAAAATGTATGGATTTTCATCCCAGATCGGCATGGAAAAATACGTGTCGGCGCCAGGAAATTTTAATGATCTGGCAGCGATAATAACGGATTGCTATGATAATATTGATCTTGTGAGAAGACAGCTGGAAGAAAAAATCCCTGTAATAAAAAAACAGGCAGAAGATATCTTTGAGGATATCAGAAAAATATGTGTGAACAAAAAATAATATATGAATGGTGTAAAGGGAAAAAATACACGGAAAGAATCAGCACTTTTTTAAAAGAAGTTGATCCGGTCATGATCCCAAAACTGAGTGAACGCGTAGCAGTTGATGAATATGCAGAGAAGCTGGCATGTAATGCGGATACGGTATTTGCAAAGAATAAATATCAGGATATAGCAGCATGCTCTGTTTATTGCAATAGAGGGGATGCATTTGTTTCATCAGTAGCAGTAAAAAAAGCGTTTTGGAATCAAGGAGTGGCAACAGGACTCTTGAAAGAGACAGCAATACATGCGAAAGAGAAAAAATGTTTAAGAATATTTTTGAAGGTCTGGAGCGAAAATATACCTGCCGTGAAATTATATGAGAAAGCAGGTTTTTCATTAGCCTCAAAAGAAGGTGAATGGAGTATCATGGTGATGCTTATAGATGAGGAGAAGGGTATATGCTATATATGACATTACAAGAAGTCAGGGAACGAATTGATAAAAATTATGAATGTATCCGGGAAATTGAAAAACTAGTCCCGGAGCAAAAACAGGAAGAACAAATGCTGGGGCTGATCTCCCTGATCGGATCAATGTATTCAGAATTTGTAACAGGGGTATATTCAAGTGAAGGTCTGGAACGATATATTAGCAATATTGGAAGAAAAGTAAGGCTTTCAGACAGGATCAAAGCGCCGGATAATAAAATATTGATTGTCATGAGCAAAGCATCCTATACCGGTGGGCACACGGTTTTAGTCCATAACTGGATAAAGTGGGATGATACGAAGCAGTATTCAATCGCATTTACGGATTCGGATGACCTGGATACACCGGATTTTATCAGGGACGCTGTCGATAGTTCAGGAGGAAATATTGCATATCTCAGGGGAGATTATTTGCAAAAGGCGGAAAAGTTAGCGAACTTATCGGAAGAATTTGAGAGAATAATTTTATTTACACATATGAATGATATTATTCCGATACTTGCATATAGCAATCCCGGATGGAAAATACCGATATATTTTTATAATCACGCTGATTTCAGGTTTTCTTATGGGTTTCGAATTTCAGACGCCGTATTGAATTTAGGGCAATTTGATGTAGATAAGAGCATACGATGCAGGGGGGTTAAAAAAAATCAGAGTGTATATATGCAATTTCCCGGAATGGGGGAATTTGAACAGGAAAAAGACAGGATTGTCATTAACAGGGATAAGCTGAGAAAAAAAATAAATTGTAAATACGGCTTAAAACAAAATGATAAATTAGTTGTTTCCATGGGAGCTGATTTTAAGTATGAAAGCATTGTCGGATATGAGTTTGACAGGTATGTAAAAAAAATTGTTGAAAGCGACCGGAAAAGTGTTTTTTTTATTATAGGAGCAGATAAAAACAGACCAAAATGGAAGCAGCTGGAAAAGAGTACGCAGGGAAGAGCGAGAATTTTAGGAGTTTTGCCGCGCGAGGAAGCAGATGAATTAATATGTGCCGCTGATCTATACATTGTATCATTCCCAATGATGTCTTATGGCAGAAAGCTTGCGGATAGCATGAAAATTCCAAGTCTCTGTCTCAATATTATTGGCAGAAATGTGGATACAAATGATATCAGAACGGCGGATTCCGTCGATGAGCTGGTTGAAAAGACGATAGATGTACTGAATGGCAATGAAAAGAAATACCTACATACATCGCAGATAGAACAGTGGTCCAAAGAACGGTGGCTGAAAGAATGGGAAAAGGTATGTGCGGCTTTTCCAACACACAAAATACAGGAATTTCATCCGCAAAGACATATCGAGAAACAGGAATACGTTAATTGTCAGCTTATGCAGGAAACAGCAGGGCGGGCCATTGCCTATTATATGAGTACACATCCGGTCAGTAAAGAGGTAAGACAGAAAATAGCCGAACTGGATGAAAGATATGAAATGGGTATTTTTCAAAGAGACATATATGAATCATATAATAACGCAATTGGCATGGCGGATAAAAATTACAAATTATACCAGACCGCTATAAAATGGCTGAGAATAAAACAGTCGGGGAAAAAAATCGCACAGTACCTGAGCTGGAAGGGCTGTCATACGGTGGCAATATATGGAATGGGCTATATGGGGCAGACACTGGCGGACGAATTGACGGATGGAAATGTAAAAGTATTATACGGAATTGATCAGAATGCTGGAAATCTGAAATGGAAAATAAAAATATGCCAACCATCAGATAAGATCGAACCGGTAGATTTAATTGTAAATACAACAGCTATTGATAATTCAATTATACTGCATGGAATGGAAGAGAAAAACATACCAATGGCTGCATTTGATGAATTATTAGACCAGATATTGCCGTATACGCATTGTATAGACGGTAACAATCAGATAGAGCGAGAGGAATAAAAGTGCAAGGGATTTTATATTGGATAACCGGATTATCAGGCGCGGGTAAAACAACGATAGGAACCAGGCTTTATTATGAAATGAAAAAAACACATGATAATGTCGTTCTTCTGGACGGAGATATATTAAAAGAGATCGTGGATGAAAATGTAGGATATTCGGATGGGCAGAGAAGAAAAAGGGCAATGAAATATGCCAGAATTTGTAAAATGCTTACAGATCAGAACATATATGTAATTTGCTGTACCGTGGCAATGTATGATGAAGTGCGCAAATGGAACCGGGAAAATAACAAAAGATATGTTGAAGTGTTTTTGGATGTTCCGGTGGAAGTATTAAGGGAAAGAGATCAAAAAGGGCTGTATTCGAAATTGGAAAATGGAAAAATAAAAAATGTAAGTGGTATGGATTTACAGGTGGAATTTCCTAAAACACCGGATATCACGGTTAGAAATGACGGTAGCCGCACAGTGGCAGATGTTGTAAAAGAGATCATGGGCTTTCAGCCGCAGTATAGATCAGATTTTGACAGGGATACGGGTAATTACAAAAAATAGTATAAGGCGGAAATGTTATGATAAATGGTCAATCCATAGAAAAGTATATTAAAATGCTCATAGATCAGAATATTACAAGATTTGTGATATATCCATATGGTGTAAATGGAAAGAGCATTCATCAAGTGTTAAAAAATAAATTTAATATTGAGCCGATCTGTATTGTAGACAATATAATATGCCAGTGGAATACCGATATTATCAGTTTAGAGGAGTTTAAAAGAAGAGAAAAGAAAGATTGTTATGTGATATTAACTGTAGAAAAAAATGAATTGAATACAAAAATGTTTGAACAGTTAAAATCATTCATGGGAGAAGAAAAAATCATTAATATATTGGATTGTGAAAACTACATACCCGAAGATGCATTCCCAGACTTTTCAGCTTTTCAGCTTAAATCCTTATTAGGAAAAAGGAATTATGGTATTGCCCAGGAACAAAGCAATATGATGAAAGTCAGGATTTTAAATTTTTCCAGTGCTACATGGAATGCAATTCGTACAATTTGTCAGGCATGTCAGGCGGATGCACAAATTGATTTACTGGTCATAATGGGACAAAAAAATATGTCAGAGGATATGCTTGATGAAATGAGAACACATGGATTTGACTATATTAGTATTCATGAGTACAGCGTGAAAGATGACAAACCTGATATATTGGTCATTAGCCATCCGTATGATATATTTTCTAATATACAGGACTGCCGCAGATACTGTAAGTTAATTGTAGTTGCATCTATGCAGTTAGTAAGATATGCACACAACTGGACAAGCTTTTTTTTAACCCAGAGGCATGGATTTGGAAGATTTTATCCGGACTATTATTTGTTTGATTCGTTATTGTACCATGATATTGTAAATGCAGGATATGGGTCGGACAGGGTTGTTGAAATGGGAAATCCTAAATTTGATGGTATATTTGAAAATATACAGAAAAAACAGATACCTGAAGGATGGAAAAAAATTCTGTGGGGGGAGGGGGTAAAGAGAGTAATTTTATGGACGACGGATCATGGTGTGCATGATGGGAAAATAACAGAAGATGTTACACTGGATTTATATGGAAAACATCTTTTTGAATATGCAGAAAGTCATGCAGAAACAGGATTTATATTTAGACCACATAAAGCACTTATTCGTGAACTTCAGGATGCAGGATTGTGGTGTGAAGAAGATTTAGAAGAATTGAAACAATACTGTATGCGGAGCGGAAATATAGTATTTGATGATACTTTTACATATGATGCGGCATATTCAGTGGCAGATGCCGTTATTACGGATGCATATTGTGGAATTACCTGTTCAGCGCTGCCATTATTAAAGCCAATGCTTCTCTTGTACCGTACAAAAGATAGTATGCCATACCATAAAGAAATAGCAGAGTGTACTTATTCGGCTGCAACAAATGAGGAAATAGATGAGTTTATAGCACATGTTGTCTTGGGCGAAGAAGACCCCAAGTATGAATTACGCAAGATAAATGCTGCAAAATGTGTAAAAAATTTTGACGGCAAAAACGGATGGAGAATTAAAGAATTTTTAAAGCAGAAATACTGGACCATGGGCAGGTCTGAAAGAGGATAAAATGGAGAGATTTAAAAACAACACAGTTATTTTTAGGGACTGCGCATATAAGAATGGAAAATTATATTTTTTTGATGCCGATAACGTAATTCCCATCAGTTTGGATCTGGATAACGGGAAATTCAAGATTTTACCGATCGAGAATATAAAACAGTTCCGTGGGAACCCATTCGATTTGGAGACAGAATGGGAAAACTGTTTGTATGCAGTAGAAATGGATGGAAAATATATGTGTCGGTATCAGCTGGATACAGGACATGTAAAATATATAGAAATTAATTGTGGGATAAGAAAAGATGGTAATCTGGCCTTCTTGGAGGCATATAACGATTATATATATATATTCAACCGCTTTGGCATGGTTGTTATCTATGACACAAAGACGGAAACGGTACATACTGTAGATGCGGCAGTCCAGGATAAAGAATTTATTACAGGATGTCATTATGGACAAAGCTATTATCTGTTTTCCAATGATGGTACCACAGTGCTGGAATTTGATATAGGAAGTGGAAACTGGAAGACACATAATAGTACGGATATGCTGGCAGGTCAGGCAAAAGTGGTACATGCAGTATGTGATGAAACCAAAATATATATTCTTTTTGAAAATGCTTCAATTGTAGTGTGGAATGTCATGGAAAACAGGAAACAGCAGATAGATATCGCAAAATTCTATTACAAAAGTAATCCGGCTGTTTCAAGAATATGTATTACAGACAGGAACATAATTGTTTTACCATCCCTGGAGAAAGATATTGTATGTATTGAAAAACAGACGGGTGAGGCATACTGTATGGATACTTATCCGCCGGATTTCCAATATGATGCCGGAAAGAAAAAATGGAGCAAATATATAGGGTATTGCGAGAATGACACAGCATATTATTTTGCCTGCCGCACAAGCGAATACATTTTGGAGGTTTCAAAGCTGAGCGGAAAGCTCAAGTGGATAAAATCAAAGATCGATGCAGATGAACCGTTTTATTATGATATAGCGCATGGAGTGCTATACGAAAAAGAGGGATATCTGGAACTGATGCTAAAAGAGATACTATAGCAAGTCTCTTAAATAACGCATCTTCTTTACAGCGGTGATAAAATATAGTGTAGGAGATGATAGTATGCTACACAATGAAGCCAGAAAACTGGTATTGGAAGCCTGGGATAAAACCCATAATGCCAGGGAGATTGCAAAATATTTTTCAGTAAATGAAAGCACTATATACCGCCTTGTAGAGGAGCGCGCACGTACTGGCAGTTACGAGACCAGAACGCAGCTGAGAGGACGGAAAACAATTCTTACAGAAAAGCATCACCACGATATTCTGGAACTTGTGCAAAAACAACCGGATATCACAATGAAGGAGATTGTCGAAACGCTTCATTTACCGATAGGCGACGAAGCCGTCAGACGTTTTCTGATAAAACAAGGTGATACCTATAAGAAAAAGTCTTTGCATGCAAAAGAACAGGAGCGTCCCCGATGTGCAGAGAAAACGCAGCAAATGGACAGAAACTATATCTGGTGCAAATGCAGAACATCAAATATATCTCGATGAAAGCGGTATTAATACAAATCTCACAAGGCACTATGCACATGCAGTACATGGGAAACGTGCCATGGATGCTACCCCGATAAACACACCTGCCGGAACAACTGTTTTGTCATCCATCCGACTTAACGGCAGTCTGGTATATACTACGTACCAAGGTGGAACAACTGCACAACGATTTCGCGAATATATGGAAAAACAATTGATACCGAGTCTTGAGAAAGACGATGTTGTGATCATGGATAATATGCGTTCCCATCATGCCAAAATAGTAACGGAACTTTTGGACAAGGCAGGTATTTCCTATCTGTATTTGCCACCATACAGTCCAGATTTGAACCCCATTGAAAAAATGTGGTCAAAAATGAAGTCCATCCTCAGAAAGAGGAAAATCCGCATTGCTGCTGATCTACCTGTGGCTGTAAAAGCGGCCTTAGAAACAATAAGCATGAATGATTGCAAAGGGTGGTTCCACGCGTCAGGAATTTGCGTTAATTAAGAGGATAGCTATAGGTTATAGAAAAATGAAAAGGTGAATCACATATGGAGGAATTACAGATTATTTCATAATATGGGAATAAAACGATGAAGTATACAAACGCGTCAATAAAAAAATTTGCGCAATATGTAAAAAACAACAATAAAAAAATAATATTATTTGGCTCGGGTGCGGTATGTAAAACCTTTATTCCATATATATTAGATCAATATGGAATTTCAGAACATGTTCTTTTGGTAATTGATAATAATCCGGCTAAACAGGGTCTGACGATTCGATTTAATAAAAAGGTTGTAAGGGTCTGCTGCATAGATGTTTTAGAACGCTGTAAAGAAGACTATTGCATTGTAATAACAAACGGAGATTTCTATTCCGTAATGGATCAGCTTGATCGGATAAAAGAATGCAAAGACAAGGTCTGCTTTATTGCGGCTGTCATTCAATTAGACCGGGAATATGATAAGAAGCTGAATTTTGTATATCATGATTTTCAATCTCCTCAGATTCCTAAAATCATTCATTATTGCTGGTTCTCAGGAAGGGAAATGCCAATGGACCTGCAGAGATGTGTTGCGACCTGGAAGGAAAAATGCCCGGATTATGAGATCATCTGCTGGAATGAATCGAATTACGATGTGAACAAGTACAGGTACACAAAAGAGGCATATGCCTTACAAAAATGGGGGTACATTCCCGATATTGTCAGGCTGGATGTCTTGTATGAATTGGGAGGATTTTATTTTGACACAGATGTAAGGATATTGAAAAATCTCGATGATCTGCGATATCAGCAGGCTTTTTGCGGCAGGGAGAGAGCCGGACATGTTAATTTTGGCGGAGGATCGGGAAGCATTCCTCACAGTGCTGTTGTAAAAAAAATCCTGGAATTCCGCCAGGATGAACCGTTTGCGCTCGGGAATGGATGCTATAATGCGGAGGCAAGCGGCTATTATGAGACCGCTCCATTGATGGAACTTGGGTTAAAAATAGAAGATATAAATCAAAAGCTTGATGGAATTAATGTTTATGCTTCGGAGTTTTTTTCCCCGTATAATTATATCAATGGGGACAATATTAAAAATGAAAACACCCATTCCATTCATTATTTTAGCGGAAGCTGGATCGAAGGCGGAGAAAAGTTAAGAAAAGAAACCAGAGAAAAATATAATGTTGTAAAAAATGAACTGGGAGAACTGGTGTAATGGCAAGATTTGTATTTGGTATGGGAATTGCCTTAATTAATCATTGGAAAATAATTAAAAAAAATTTCAACCCGGATTATGGAATCGATAATGACAAAAGCAAATGGGGAAAAAGTGACACATATACAAATCTGACATGTATTGCGCCGGAAAAATTGTATGGACAAAAAGATGCAGAGGCCTTGATCACTGTCGGAGATCCATACATAATAGAAAAAATAAAAAAGCAGCTTGAGGATATGCATATTCCATACAAGGTGCTCGTGCAAGAGATCGACAAATGGACCAGTGGAGAGAAGCTGCCGGAGCATTTACGATCAATGAGTGATAATGAAAAGAAGATTTTACTGTTTAATACGCCGGAACATGACAATATTGGGGATCATTTAATTACGCTTGCGGAATTAGATTTCCTGAAAAAATATTTTAAGGATTATAAAATATATGAAATAACGGATATTGAATATAGCTGGTATCATTTGAAAATCAAAAAAAACGTTACAATAAATGATATCATACTGATCACGGGCGGTGGGTTCCTTGGCTCATTATGGTTGTACAATGGGGAGAAAAATGTCAGGAATATTTTAAAGGAATACCATCATAATAAAATAGTTATTTTGCCACAAACAATTTATTTTGAGGAAAATGATAGAGGAAAAAAAGAATTAGAGGAGACGAAGAAAATTTATAACAGTCATAATAACCTTACAGTTTGTGCCAGGGAGAAAAAATCATATGAGATATTATCCCAAATATTAAAACCACATATCCGGGTAGAATTATTACCGGATATGGCACTATTTTATCATGTAGGACGTGTGGGGAAGAAAGAGGGAAAAAGGGAAAAAAAGGCAATCCTATGTCTGCGGAATGACAAGGAAAAAATTCTTACATCCATGGAACAAAAGAAAATCGAACAGGAGCTTATCCTTCAAAACTGGGAAATACAAAAAACGTCGATGCATTCCGGGGAATTTTTGGGGATAAATGGACGGAAAGAACAGGTTTACAATAAGCTGGCACAGATCCAGGATTCCGGATTAGTTGTGACGGATACATTACACTGTATGATATCGGCGGCCCTTACCGGAACACCGTGTATTGCATTTAATAATCTTTCGGGAAAAGTCGAAAATGTATATAAATGGATAGAAAAAATGCCATATATCCAACTGTGCAACGAACGAACTGAATTTGAGGACAAGGTGCAGGCGCTGGATAAAAAATCAGAAATCTGTAACAACGTCCGATTTAAAGAGTATGAGGAACGATTGGAAAAAATTATCAGAGGAATGTGAATTGTGGATAAATTAAGACCTAAACGGTTTATTAATTGCTATGTGCCAACACAGGCATGTAACTTCAGATGTACGTATTGCTATATTGGACAAAAAAAAGTTTTTGACAATAAGATGTTTCATTGTATATATCTGATTGAAACTATGAAAAAAGCGACTTCCAAAGAACGGCTCGGAGGGATGTGTATTTTCAATTTGTGTGCCGGTGGAGAAACGTTACTGACACCGGATATATTGCCGGTGATCAGAATGCTGCTGGAAAATGGACATAATGTTTCAATTGTAACAAATGGGACGGTGACAGCATCATTTGAAAGGCTACTGGAGCTGCCGGAAGAGATAACAAGATTTTTATATATAAAATTTTCGTTCCATTTTCTTGAATTAAATAGAACAGGACAGCTTAATGTTTTTTTTAAAAATGTACATAGAATACAAAACGCTGGCATTTCATTTTCAATAGATATCACGCCATGTGATGAGCTGATTCCATATATCAGTCAGATAAAGGCTGTCTCTTATACACATCTCCGAGCCCACGAGACGGAGCTACATCTCG
>UQJF01000005.1 GCA_900541315.1 uncultured Clostridium sp.
CCAGCGACACGAGGATTTTCAGTCCTCTGCTCTACCAACTGAGCTATCTGGGCATAAGACTTAAAAGTCTAAATTGCGGGGGCAGGATTTGAACCTACGACCTTCGGGTTATGAGCCCGACGAGCTTCCAGACTGCTCCACCCCGCGTTACCTAAATTATTATAAATACTTACTTTCAATTTGTCAATAAGTATTTAACTGGGCGAAGGTGGATTCGAACCACCGAAGGCAGTGCCAGCAGATTTACAGTCTGTCCCCTTTGGCCACTCGGGAATTCGCCCATGGCTTTTACAAGCAGTAATGATGATACCATAAGAAAAAGGAAAAATCAATAGTTTTATGAAGAAAAAATTTCAAAATTTTTTGAAAAAAGTTACAGAAAACAATATTCTCAAAAATTGGAGATGTGCTACAATAAAAAAATCAAAAAACAAACTGGTTCCGGCCATTCATATTTTATCGGAAAGAGGCATATTATGTACATGAAACAGACAGACCAGGGGGAGCAAAAACGTGCATTATATATTCAGACATTGGGGACGATGCGGCTGACTTCAGGGGATGAGATAATTTCGCTGCATACATCTATAACAGGGAAAGCCTGCCAGCTGTTTCTTCTTTTAGCTTATGCAGGAACAAAAGGCATTACAAGAACAGCGCTGCAGGATGCGCTGTATGACAGGAAGACAACAGATGCAGCCAATGCACTGCGTATTAATGCCAGCAGGCTGAGAAAGCTTCTGATGCAGTCAGAACTTCCGGAGCATACATATGTGATGGTGGATAAAAATATTTACTATCTCACAGAACCTGAAGGCATGGGGGATTTTCAGATGGATGCGGTTCTTTTAGAGCAGCTGTGGGAACAGAGCCGGGGCGAAACGGATGTATCAGTCCGGAGAGGATTATTGGAAAAAGCGTGCAGCCTTTATGGAGGGGAGTTTTTAGCCCCGCTTTCCGGTGAAGTATGGGTGGAGAATTTAAGAGGCCATTTCCAGGAGATCTATTTTAAATGTGTACAGGCATTGTGCCAGATCTTAAAGCAGCAGGAAGATTATAAAAGCCTGGTCCAGGTAACGAAGGATGCTATGCGTTTATATCCTACAGAAGAATGGACAAAGCTGAAAATGGACGGCTTTATGGGAATGCAGAAGTATAAAGAAGCAGTAGAAGCCTATAAAGATGGGGTAAAAGCCATTTTTGCGGAGCAGGGAATGGCGGTTTCGGAGCAGATGTGGGAACGGTTTAAGTCCTTACGCCAGTATATGGAGAAGCAGCCGAAAAATCTGGAAAACATAAAAGAGTGGTTATGTGAAAAGGAATGGATCCCTGGGGCATATTGCTGCAGTTATCCAGGTTTTATTGATTGTTACCGTATGGAAGCAAGGGCAGCAGAACGAAGAAGACACCAGGGGATATTGATGGTATGCACCATAAGAGACCGTCAGGGAATTGCTGTGGCAGAAGAGGAAAAACAGCAGGAGTATATGGACAAGCTGGATCAGTGCGTATGTACGTCATTACGGAGAAGTGATATTTATACCAGATACAACCGGGAACAGATATTGATCCTGGTAAATGACCTGAAACCAGAAAAGGCAGTTTCCGTAGAAAACAGGATCATTGCAGCATTTCGCAAGGCATGCCAGGGAAAAGCAGAGGTGCAGACGGAAAGTATCCCATTAAAAGAATGGCTGGATCTGCCAGAGGAGCTGTTAAAAGCGAAAGAAAGAAGGAAAAAGACAGAGCGGGGAAGCCGTGCCAAAGGAGACAGTCAGTTATAAGTTATAAAAAATGGTTACATTACGGTTACAAATATAAAAAATGTTGAAATTATTAAATTTTTTATATTTGTGAAATGGTTTATGAAATGCCTGCTGTTGTATGATTAGTTCATCAGAAAAAATCATATATAACAGTGAAGATCATGAGCAGTTATCATGTTGTATTTACTGGTACAGTTATTTACGAAACGATGGACTATAGGGAGATAGATGAGGAGGAAGAGTGTATGGTAAAAAGGAATGAATTTAAAAAGCGTTCACGTTATCTTGCTATGCTGACAGCATTATCACTGGCATTTTCCAATATTGGTTCCTGTGTAAATATGGTATATGCAGCAGAGGCAGAGTCCCAGGAAAACGGAAGTGAGGAAGGACAGGAAGCTGGCGGTGAGGAAGAAAACGGCGGTTCTGGGGAAGCAGACGCAGGAGAAGATTCCGGCAATGATCCTGAAGAGGGCGGATCCGAAGAAGGAAATGGAGACGGGAACGACTCTGAAGGCGAAAATAGCGGAGAAGAAAATTCCGGAGAGGAAAATTCTGGAAATGAAAATTCCGGCGAAAAGGGAGAAAGCTCTGATCAGGGAGAGTCTGAAAAGGGAGAAAACGCTGGTGAAGACAGCAGCGAAAACAGTTCTGGGGAAAATAAATCTGAAGAAAATAAATCCGAAGAAAATAAGGATGAAAACGGATCCGGGAATGAAGGCAGCGGACAGTCTGGTACTGAAGAAGCAAATAGTCCTGAAGGCGGCAAGAGTACAGTAAAAGAGAACTCTGAGGCGAAGAAGGGTACATACAAGCTGACTTATTCCGTTGACCCGGATGAAGGAGCAAAAGTAGAAGGCCCATCATCTGTGACAGCCGGCAAAAATGCTGTGTTTACTGTAGAAGCGCAGGAAGGCTATGTGATCAAAAATGTTTCCTGTGAAAGTGCTGAGATCTCTGCAGTAGAAGATATAGATACAGCATCTGCTTCCAATGCACAGAAGAAAAATGCAGGAAAGAATGATGGTGAGAAGTTCCAGACTTACCAGATCGAAAACGTAGAAGCTGATGCAGAGATCATTATTGAAATGGATAATGAGGATCCATCTGTATATGAAGCAGAAGATAGTACTGAAATCAATGGTGTCACTGTTACTGCAAAATGGAATACCAGGGAAAGCGGTATTTCCGCCGATGCGAAGCTTCATGTAGAAGAAGTAACAGAGCAGTCTAAAGATAAAGTGGTAGAAGACATCGAAGCCGGTAAGGTAGCACAGTTAGATCCACAGGAAAACCAGATCCAGGATGTAGTGGTCTATGACATCACTCTGGCAGATGCGGATACTGTATACAGCGCATGGGCAGATGGAACAGTTCTTGTAACCTTTACAGGAACTGAGATCGAAGAAAAGATCGCCCAGGCAGATAAGGTTTCCGTCCTTCATGTAGATGATACAGAAGACAAACTCACCCAGGTAGCAGCAGAAGATGTAGCCGGTGAGACTGGTTCAGAGGTTTCCTTTGAGGCAGAGCATTTTTCAGAGTATGCTGTGGCATTTACAAAGAAAGTGGTGAAGGCAGCAGATGCTGTGGTCAGCCCGGATATGAACTCTGCGGATATTCAAAATGTTATTAATGATGTTAAAAATTCTGTTATTGTATTCAGCAGGGGCGAATATAAGGATATGGCATTAACCATTCCTGAAGGCAGAGATATTACAATCGTTCCAGAAGAAGAGGTGAAATTTACATATACTGCAGCTAAAAATGCATTTGAAGTAAAGAAGGGAAGTTCCCTTACCATTGGTAATGGAGCAGAGGCTACTCTGGAAATTGATGGGGCTTCTAATGGTATTTATGCATATAATATTGACGGTGATGCCAATATTACAATTACTGGAAATACAAGATTCTATGTTCACGATAATGTTATGGTAGATGGACCATTAACAGGAAATGGTATTTCCTTAAATGGTAAAGGTGATTATTATTTAATTGCAGAGAAAGGTTCTTCTGTTGAACTGGTGAGAAATAAAGCGGGAATTTATACATATGGAGCAGAACCCGGAACGCAGAGCAGCCCGATTGGTGTATTAAAAGCAACCTTTACTGAGTGTACATTACTTGATCTCTCTGATAATACTGCAAGTGGTATTCATCAGGGTGATGGACAGTATATGAACGCAGAGATCATTGTTGATGGCTGCCAGGAAGTAAAGATGAATAAGAATGGCATAGATGCTGTCTGCGTGAATGCTGGTGCAAATCTGTCTCTGATCCGGATTAAAGATTGTCCTTCCGTTGAGATGAATGAAAATGGTTCCTGGGGAACCAATGGCGGTGATATTGAAATATTAAACTCTTTGGTAGATATCAGCCGCAATTCTGATAATCCATGGGCCAGAGTTAGTTATACTTCTTCTAATTTGTATGCTGAAAGCTTGAAAGTAGAAAAGTCTACGGTCACAGCCAATAACTGTGGTGCCAACTGTGGAATCTGGGTAGAATCTTCAGCCAATATTGAAAATTCTACCATTTATGCAAATGATAATGGTTTGAAATGCTACGGAAATTATAATCGTTCAGATAAGCCATATTATTGCGGTGATTATCCGTGGAATACAGGAAACGGAATTGCACTGTGCGGTTCAGAGACCAGGATCGTGGGTTCTGCCATTTACGCTCAGGGAAATGGCGGAAGTGGTATTGCTTTTGCATCTACGGAAGACAAGGGAAATGTTCAGGTTATTTCTTCTGAACTGTATGCAGATAAAAATGGTGTTTCTGAAAATATTGGAGCATCCGGAGAAAGAGTAAATAATGTAAATGTAAATAAACATGATGCCATTCATTTTTCAGGAATTGCAGTTATCAGAGGAACAGTAGAGGTAAGTGATTCTATTATCTCTGCAACAGAAAACGCAAAATATGGAATTTCCTATCATGACCTGTATAATGCAGAATTAACACTGGATGGAAAAACGGTAGCGAAAGTTCAAACAAACAGTGATATCCTTAAGGGTGAAGTAAGAACTGCTGACTATACAAGTGGTAAGCAGGATACAGTTGTAATAAATGGTTCTCTTCAGGGTGACCGTGATAATATGACTGGCGAATATACTCTGAATGATTTAAAAGCTGAAAATGAAATTTATGCAGCTCCTGTTAATATTTACGGAACCAAGCTTACAAGATTTAACTTACATGGTTCCAAAAATCTGGAAGTTGGTGATTTCATGACTCAGGAATTCACATATCTGGATCCTAATGTAAATGAGACTGTAGGCTATTCCTTCCGCTACAACACAGCAGCAGAAGACTTAAACGGCACTGGCGGCAATGCATATGTATGGGCTCCTGTATCTGTTCTTCATTATGACGCAACAGAAGGCAAGATCAATGCTTTCGGTACTGCTGTACAGGGAAATATGGCATTAGTCAATACCCGTGGTGATGGCAGTGCAGTAGGAAATACAGGAAATCCGGAAGAAACTTCCGACCGCTATGCAGCAGATTACACCATTTTCGGAAACAGCATGAACTTAACTGAAGGCGAACTTCCGGTGGCTGTAAGAGACGGATACAAATTTGCAGGCTGGTATGTAGCTGATAACGAAGGTGCAGCAGTAGATTATGCAAGAAGCGGCAACTGGGCAGAATTAAATAAGCTGTTAAATATACGTTTTACAGCTGATTCTAAGGTATCTGAGGATATTAATGATGTATCTAAAGGACAGGAAGAAAAGACCATCTACGCAAAATGGGTACTTCCAAGCCAGTATAATATCGTGATCAATTACATTAATGAGCGAACAGGTGCAAGCATTACTGCTTCCTACAACTCTGATTACATGGAGGAAGGCAGTAGCTATGATGTAAATGCCCTGCTTAACAAAGCGATTGACGGATATACCTGGATCCGTTACGAAGGCGGACAGCCGGCAGGCAGTTTAAATGGTGATCTGGTATTCAATGTATATTATAACAGCAATTCTACTTCTAACAGAGGCGGCGGCTCTGGTGGTGGAAGCAGCAGCGGAGGCCATGGTTCTATTGTCACAAGCAATGGAGGTCCTGGAGTGACCATTCAGGAGGAAACAGTTCCGTTAGCGGAACTTCCAACAGAAGCTCTTCCACAGGAACCGGTTTCTATCCCGGAAGATGAAGTTCCGTTAGCAGCTCTTCCAAAGACTGGACAGAGTGCTGGAAAAGAAATCGTGCTGTTTGTATCTGCTATTGTGTTAGGCGCAGCAGGTTTCTTTGGAAAGAAAACAAAAGAAGATTAAGAAAAAAGTTTTTAAAAATTAACAGGATCCCGGCTTTTGGAGAAAAATCCCACAGCCGGGATTTTTTTGCTTAAAAAAATAACCACCCTATTGCCATGCGGCAACAGAAGTAATATTGGATCTGATGATCATCGGCTTCAACATGAGAGAATTATGCCTGTATCGCCGATAAATGTGAGAGGGGAGCTATTTATAAATATACAGTGCTAAAAGCGAAATCCCTGACTGATAATGTTTATCATGGACGAATGACCTCGCATATGGTATAATTCATAAGATAGGCGTATTCCATTCATTTTTGGATACGATTGGAGGAAGACTATGGATGAGAAAAGGAAGGTGCGGGGGAGCTTCCGCATTTATCTTCAGTGGCCTTTATTTTTATCGGTCCTGATGGTCCTGCTGACAGCTGCTGTGGGGGCAGTTTCATTAAGAGCAGGCATTATAGTTTCATTTTTTACTCTTATCTATATTGGAATAGCGTTATGGCTGTATTTTTCCAGGAGAAAAGGCATATTGGGGGGACTTATCGCGTTTTCCCAGGCTTATGACCAGAGCAAGAGCAAGTTTTTAGAAGAAATGCTGGTGCCTTACTGTGTGGCGGATATAACAGGCCGTATTTTGTGGATGAACCAGGAAATGGGAGCTATTCTTGGGGATGATAAGGCTGCCATCAGGAATATTACCCAGATGTTTCCGGATATTACAAAGGAAATGCTGGCTACCGGCGGCGAAACGGTAAGTATACACAGTGCATTTAAAGATAAGAAGTACCGTGTGGACATGAAAGAGATCCATACAGAAGAGGCTCAGGCAGCAGCGTCCCAGTGCGGGCTGGATGAAGGCAATTCCCTGGTGACTGCTATTTATCTTATTGATGAGACCCAGATGCTTCTTTATAAACAGCAGATCAATGACCAGAAACTGGTAGCAGGTCTCATTTATCTGGATAATTATGATGAGGCATTAGAAAGCGTAGAAGAGGTACGCCGCTCCCTTCTGACTGCACTTATTGACCGAAAGATCAGCAAGTACATTTCTTCCATGAATGGTATTGTAAAGAGCATTGAGAAGGATAAATATTTCTTTGTCATCAAGCAGCAGTACATTGCCAGGATGCAGGAAGAGCGTTTCTCTATTCTGGAAGATGTAAAAACTGTAAATATTGGAAATGATATGGCAGTCACCTTAAGTATCGGTATTGGTATGAACGGTGAGAGCTATGCGCAGAATTATGAATATGCAAGAACATCTATTGACATGGCCTTAGGCCGTGGCGGTGATCAGGCGGTCGTCAAGGATTCTGATAAGATCCTCTATTACGGCGGAAAAGCCCAGCAGATGGAAAAAACCACTCGCGTAAAGGCCCGTGTAAAGGCACATGCCTTAAAGGAACTGATGGATAATAAGGACCGTCTGCTGATCATGGGACACCGGATGGCAGATATTGATGCTTTCGGTGCAGCAGTTGGTATTTACCGCATTGCCATGTCCATGAATAAAAAGACCAATATCGTACTCAATGATGTAACCTCTTCTGTGCGTCCTATGATGGAGCGCTTCCAGAACAATCCAGAGTATCCTGATGATATGTTCCTAAAAGGCGCAAAGGCAGCAGAACTGGTGGATGCAGGAACCATGCTGGTAGTTGTGGATGTAAACCGTCCAAGTATTACTGATGAGCCTAACCTGCTGCGTCTGATCCGCACGATCGTGGTTCTGGATCATCATCGTACCAGCAGTGAAGTGATCGACAATGCAGTTCTTTCTTATGTGGAGCCATATGCTTCTTCTGCCTGCGAAATGGTTGCAGAAGTGCTTCAGTATATTGCAGATGGGATCAAGGTAAGGCCCTGCGAGGCAGATGCCATGTATGCAGGTATTGTTATTGATACCCAGAATTTTACCAACCAGACCGGTGTACGTACCTTTGAGGCGGCAGCATTCCTTAGAAGAAGCGGTGCTGATGTTACAAGAGTGCGTAAGCTGTTCCGTGAAAATATGGTAGATTATCAGGCGAAGGCAGAGGCAGTAAGGGCGGCAGAGGTTTATATGGACGCATTTGCCATCAGTGTATGCCCGGCAGAAGGTCTGGACAGCCCGACTATTATTGGTGCCCAGGCAGCGAATGAGCTTCTTGAGATCAAGGGGATCAAGGCTTCTGTGGTACTTACAGACTATAACAATACTATTTATTTCAGCGCCAGATCCATTGATGAAGTTAATGTTCAGGTTATGATGGAAAAACTGGGCGGCGGCGGTCACAGGACTATTGCAGGTGCCCAGATGCAGGGCATTACAGTTGAAGAGGCGAAGGAACGCTTAAAAGCTGTCATCCGTCAGATGATGGATGAGGGAGATGTGTCTTAGGAACAAAACGGATATACCAGGTATAGATCTGATACAGATTAGATTTAGATAGATGCAAACATAGAAAGGAAGTTTTGTAAAATGGAAATCGTATTATTAGAAGATGTAAAGGCATTAGGTAAAAAGGGACAGGTTGTAAAGGTAAATGATGGTTACGCACGCAACTTTATCCTTCCAAAGAAGTTAGGCGTAGAAGCGACCTCCAAGAACTTAAACGATTTAAAGCTTCAGAAAGCAAATGATGCAAAGATCGCAGCTGAGCAGCTGGCGGCAGCCAAAGAACTGGCAGAGAAGTTAAACAATGCTTCTGTAACTGTTTCTATTAAGGCCGGTGAAGGCGGCAGGGCATTTGGTGCTGTTTCTTCTAAGGAGATCGAAAAAGCAGCTAAGGATCAGCTGGGACTGGAGATCGACAAGAAGAAGATCGTATTAAATACACCGATTAAGGCTATTGGCAGCTTTGAGGTGTCTGTAAAGCTTCACAAAGAGGTAACTGCAAAACTGGCAGTTAAGGTAGTAGAAGCATAGGAAGGTTCCGGGAGAACATTAACGATAAGACAGCCCGGGGGATATAGCCCGGAAATGTAAGGAGATAATTTTTATGGAAGAGACCCTTATTAAGCGGGTGCTTCCTCACAGTATAGAGGCGGAACAGTCTGTTATAGGTTCTATGTTAATGGACAGGGAAGCGGTAATCGCTGCATCGGAGATCATCACGGGCAGCGATTTTTATCAGCAGCAGTACGGGATCATGTTTGATGCCATGGTGGAACTGTTTAATGAAGGAAAGCCGGTAGATCTGGTAACACTTCAGGACCGCTTAAAGGAAAAAGAGGTTCCGCCGGAGGTCAGCAGCCTGGATTTTGTCCGGGATATCATTACTATTGTGCCTACATCGGCCAATGTAAAGTCCTATGCTGCTATTGTCAGTGAGAAAGCAGTCCTGCGCCGGCTTATAAAGACAACAGAAGAGATCGCGAATACCTGCTATGCGGGAAAAGAACCATTGGAAAATATTCTGGCAGATACGGAAAAGTCTATTTTTGACCTGCTGCAGAATAAGGGCGGACAGGAATTTGTGCCTATTAAGCAGGTTGCTATCAATGTACTGGAAAAAATCGAGGATGCATATAAAAACCAGGGAACCGTTACAGGTATTCCGTCCGGATTCATTGATCTGGATTACAAATTGTCCGGTTTCCAGCCTTCAGATTTTATTTTGATCGCAGCACGTCCGTCTATGGGTAAAACGGCCTTTGTCTTAAATGTAGTTGACTATGTTTCTGTGCGTAAGAACCTGCCATGTATGGTATTCAGCCTGGAAATGTCAAAGGAGCAGCTGGTAAACCGTATGCTTTCCATGGAGTCAAATGTAGACTCGCAGAAGCTGCGAACAGGTACTCTGACAGATTCTGACTGGGATGCAGTTGTGGAAGGTATTGGTATTATCGGTAATTCCAAGCTGATCATTGATGATACGCCAGGTATCTCTATTTCTGAGCTGCGCTCCAAGTGCAGGAAAATGAAGCTGGAGTATGGCTTAAGTATTGTTATCATTGACTACTTGCAGCTGATGAGCGGAAGCCGTAAAGGAGGAAATGATAACCGCCAGCAGGAAATTTCCGATATTTCCCGTTCCTTAAAAGCGTTAGCCAGAGAACTTCATGCCCCGGTCATTGCCTTATCCCAGCTGTCCCGTGCCTGCGAGACCCGTACCGACCATCGCCCTATGCTTTCTGACCTTCGAGAGTCCGGAGCCATTGAGCAGGATGCGGACGTTGTTATGTTCTTATACCGTGATGATTACTATAACAAAGATACTGAACATCCCAATGAGGCCGAAGTCATCATCGCAAAACAACGAAACGGCCCTATTGGTACTGTAAACCTGATCTGGAAGCCTGAATACACCAAGTTTGTAAATGCGGTGCGTCCTCAGGGAGGAAATCAGGAAGGATAATAGAATTTTGGCGCTTGCATCAGTTGGTGCAGGTGCCATTTATTTTTTAGTCATAATAGTGATTCTCAACGCATACATTGATAATAAACGGCGGCAAAAAGAGCCGCAGTTAATCAGAGTGATACGTGATATGAAGGAGAGAATGGCTATGGATGAGGTACATTATCTTATATCAGATGCGTCCAGGAAGGTGGATGTGGAAGCCCATGTATTGAGGTACTGGGAGGAAGAACTGGAGCTTGGGATCCCCCGAAATGAAATGGGGCACAGGTATTATACGGATTTTCATATCCGGCTGTTTAAACAGGTGAAAAACCTGAAGGAAAAAGGATATCAGTTGAAGGCGATCAAGCATGCATTGGAGCAGATGAAAAAGGACGGAAAGCTGGAAGGGGAGTTGACAGACGAGCTGTTGGAGCGTGATATGGACGCAGCTTTAAAGGAGCTTAAGGAAGAGGAAAGTACGGCAATGGTTGCTGCAACAGGAGAAGGAATGGCTCTTCCCGCCAGTGCAGAGGAAAAAATGGCCCAGTTCCAGCAGATGATGAACCTGATCATCGGACGGGCGCTGGAAGTGAATAATGAAAAGCTGAGCCAGGATATCAGCTGCCTTGTAAAAGAACGGCTGGCAGGTGAAATGGAGCTTCTTTTAAAGGATTCTGACCAGAAAGAGGAGGAAAGGTTTCGCCTGTTAGACGAGACGATCCGCTCTTTCCAGAAAAGCGGACAGGAAGAAGCAGCTGCGGCAAAAGTGCCGTTTTTTAAGAAAAAGCGCTTCGGACGAGGGGCTAAAAAGCTTTTTCACAGGGAGAAGAGAAGTTAAGGAAAAGAAAGAGGATAGATTTTCTTAAGACCGTGAAAAATATCGAAAAATAGCAGGATATGTGCTATAATCTGATAAGCACATGGGAAAAACACGGGGCGCAGGAAGTGCAAAAGAGGAATCCTGAGTGGACTAAAAAGCAACAAATGACAACAAGTGAGGACACATTTCATGAATCAGAAATATACATATTACCTGAGATATGCCTGCATATCCGGTGCGTTAGCTGCAGCGCTGGCGCTGGGGGGATGCTCTTCTGGTGACAGCGGGATCGCTGTCCAGAATGAAACAGCAGAACCGGCAGCGGCAGATGCTGCGGACGGCCAGGCAATCTCAGATGGTACAGATGAGACCATAGCACCTTTAGGACTGGACGGACAGGTACTGCCGGGACTGGATGATGTAGAACTTCCAGAAGATGCAGAACCGGCGCCTCAGTATCTGAGAGAAGGCGTGCGCCATGAGATCGTAAAGAAGCTTCAGCAGCGACTGATGGATCTGGGCTTTATGGATAACGATGAGCCTACGGATTACTTTGGCCAGGTAACGCTCACAGCAGTAAAACATTTCCAGAGACAGAATGAACTGCCTCAGGATGGTATTGTAGGTAATACCACATGGGATGAACTGATGGCAGAAGATGCCAAACATTATGCAGTATCTAAGGGAACACAGGGCGATGATATCCAGAAGATCCAGCAGCGACTGTATGAGCTGGGATATCTGGCTTCTGCAGACCAGGTAACGGGCAACTTTGATGATGCTACAGAAATTGCCGTTTTAAAGCTTCAGGGGGTTAATGGACTGGCAGAAGACGGAAAAGTAGGCCGGCAGACCTATAACCTGATGTACAGCGATGACATTAAGGCAAATATGCTTGCATACGGTGAAAAGAGTGATGTGGTACTGGCATGCCAGCAGCGTTTAAAGGATCTGGGCTATCTGACTACAACACCAGATGGTACATATGGCCAGGATACTGTGATCGCAGTTAAGCAGTTCCAGGCAAGAAATGACCAGGTAGTAGATGGCTACTTAGGACCATCCACCCGTATTGTATTAAACAGTCCGGATGCCAAGCCAAATGGCTTAATGATCGGTGAACAGGGCGATTCTGTTACCAGAGTACAGCAGCTGTTAAGCAAATACGGCTATCTGCCATCTTCCAATGTAACTGGCTATTATGGTGAAGCAACGGAAGATGCAGTAAAGAACTTCCAGTCACGCAACGGTCTGTCTGCAGATGGTAAAGTTGGCGTACTGACCATGGCCAAGCTTACCAGTGACGATGTGAAGAAACCGGCACCTTCTACAGCTGCACCGGCTAAGGGCAACAAAAACAATAACAGCGGAAAGAACAATAATTCTAACAAGGGCAATAACGGCGGCAATACCAGTACACCGGCTCCAAGACCGGCATCCGGTACAGGTGTTTCTGCGCTGATCTCCGTAGCATCTTCCAAGCTTGGAAGCCCATATGTATGGGGAGCAAAGGGCCCCAGCTCTTTTGACTGTTCCGGTTTTGTATACTGGTGCTTAAAGCAGGTAGGCGTAAGCCAGAGTTATATGACTTCTTCAGGCTGGAGAAGTGCAGGACGTTATACAAAGGTAAGCAATTTTGGAGATATCCAGGCGGGCGATATCGTAGTTGTAAGAGGCCACGTAGGTATTGCAGCAGGCGGCGGAACTGTTATTGATGCTTCATCCAGTAATGGTAAGGTTGTCCACAGAAGCTTAAGCCAGTGGTGGAGAAATAACTTTATCTGCGCATGGCGTATCTTTTAAACAGTAACATACACCCGGTCTGCGCCTGTGGGCGCAGGTATATTAACAAAGGAGGAGACATTTATGCAGACGATCCTGGTATGTGATGATGATAAACAGATTGTAGAAGCCATTGACATTTACCTTACAGGAGAAGGCTTTAAAGTTATAAAAACCTATGACGGATATGAAGCTCTGGAATATCTGGAGACACAGTCCGCAGATCTTTTGATCTTAGATGTGATGATGCCGGGACTGGATGGTATACGTACTACCTTAAAGGTACGTGAGACCAGCAGTATTCCGATCATTATCCTTTCTGCAAAATCAGAGGATGCAGATAAGATCCTGGGACTTAATATCGGTGCAGATGATTATATTACAAAGCCATTTAACCCGTTAGAACTGGTAGCAAGAGTCAAATCCCAGCTGCGCCGTTATACACAGCTTGGGAACATGAGCCAACAGGCAGAAGGCCAGGTTTACAAGTGTGGCGGTCTCCAGATCAATGATGACAATAAGGAGGTTACTGTAGATGGAGAGCCGATCAAACTGACGCCTATTGAGTATAACATCCTTTTGCTTCTGGTTAAGAATGCAGGAAAGGTATTCTCTATTGATGAGATCTACGAAAAGATCTGGAACGAGGAAGCCATTGGTGCAGATAATACAGTAGCTGTCCACATTCGTCATATCCGGGAAAAGATTGAGATCAACCCGAGAGAGCCAAAATATCTGAAGGTAGTATGGGGCGTAGGCTATAAGATCGAGAAACAGTAGGTGGCCTATGGAAAAAAAATCGTTTGGTCTGAGAAAATGGAAGGTGCTGCTGTCCGTGTTTCATGTGATCTTTCTGGTCATTACACTGGCGGGTATCAGTGCCATGTATTTAAACGGCGGATACGGTAAAGGTATCCGCTGGATTTATGATGAAACATATGAGGATTCAGATGCATTCTGCTCCCAGCTGGGCATAGATATCAGCAATATTTTTACCTATATCGGCTATAAGGATATGTTTGAAACGAATGGTGTTCTGGACATGCATAAGAATATTGTGCGTATTACAGACGGACCAGGCGTAGATGAAAATATGACACTGGACCAGATCGTCCGTTATGCAAAAATCCGCGGATATTACCTGGGGGAAGATTTTACAGTTCAGGGGTCTCCTATGGCCATGGACGATGATGACATGGAAATCACCGTAGAATATAAAACGGACAACCCAGGTCTGGCAGATGCAGATGGCCTGGAGACCAGGATGACTAAAGAGGAAATGGCTCTTGATATCCTGGATCGTCTGGGAAAATATTATACGATCTATTATAATTTCATCAGTAATAATACAAATGTCCGGTTCCGTATCTTTTATAAAAGCGATAGTGGGGAAGAAGCGGTTTATACGAATGTCCCATCTATGTCCTTAGATGAGCTGAGAGGTTTTGGAAAATATTTATTTATTCCTGGAAATACCATCCGTATGGAAAGTAATCTGGCTTTGATACCGGAAAATGCGGCTTCCCTGCTGGAAACCTGGAATCCATTTGACAATGACCAGAATTACATGGTAGTTTCTGTGGATACAAATTATCCATATGTTGATAAATATGCAAAGGAAGCAGGAGAATATAAAGGTGCCCGTTCTGCTTTTATTGTAGGAATGGGTGCTGTGATCGCCGGAATGGTCGGATTTTTCACTACGCTGGTGGCACTGGTGCTTTTATCCGGTCATGAAGATGAGCTGGGTGGTGAGATCCGCCTGTTCCCCATTGATAAAATGTATACGGAGTCCTGTGTGCTTTTGTGTGCGGCAGCAACAGCCGGTATTTTGTACCTTTGCAGAAAGCTGGGTATTCTGGTCATTGGCCTGTTTGCTTCAGAAGAACATCTGGCTTACTGGAATAAATTATTAAAATATGTGATACTTTATGGATGCAGTATTCTCTGTGGCTTCAGTCTTTTAAGGCGTTATAAGGCCAATACATTATGGGAGAAAAGCATTGCAAAAAAGGCAGTAAATGCTTCAAAAGATTATATTGCCAAAGCCAGTTTTGTGGCAGGTACCAGCCTTTGTTATCTGCTGTTTTTAGTTGTTAATGGCATGATGATGTGGGGAACGCTGTTCCTTTTTGCCTATAAAGATGAAAAACTGACTTCACGTATTTTATTTTATGTATGCGCTGTTTTGTTTGTGGGACTGGATGGCTGGATCTACCACAGGCTGTTTCGTAAGGCAGAGCAGAAAGATCTTTTGAATAATGCCATTACCTGTATTGCAAAAGGTGATACCGGTTTCAGGCTGGACACAAAAAAGCTTACCGGAAAAGAAAGAACAGTAGGAGATCATATTAATAATATTGGAAGTGGTCTGGATACAGCACTACAGGAAAAGGTAAAAAGTGAGCGCTTGAAAGCGGACCTGATCACTAATGTTTCCCATGATATTAAGACTCCCCTTACATCCATTATCAACTATGTGGATCTGTTAAAGAGGCAGAAGATACAGGATCCCAAGATCGCCTCTTATCTGGAAGTCCTGGACCAGAAATCCCAGCGTTTAAAGACATTGACAGAGGATCTGGTAGAAGCATCCAAGGCAAGTTCCGGCAACCTGAAGCTGGAAGTGACAGATATTGACCTGGTAGAGCTGGTGCAGCAGACAAATGGTGAATTTGAGGAACGTTTTGACCAGCGCCATTTAAAGATCATCTCTGATTTCCCGGATGGCATGATCATTATTAAGGCAGATGGGCGCAGATTATGGCGTGTTCTTGAAAATCTTTATACCAATGCTTTTAAATACGCCCAGGAAGGCAGCCGGGTATATGTGGATGTGGCTTCTGTAGATGGAAAAGCCATTTTCACTATGAAAAATATTTCGGAAAAGCCGTTAAATATCAGCCCGGATGAACTGACAGAACGTTTTGTCAGAGGAGATGTGGCGCGGACCACAGAAGGCAGCGGATTAGGGCTTTCCATTGCCCGGAGTCTGACTCAGCTGCAGAAAGGCGAGTTTGTGATCACCATTGACGGTGATCTGTTCAAGGCTCAGGTCATTTTCCCGCAAGTGCGCCAGGAGACCAGGGCAGAAATGCGTCTGGAACGGGCTGCGGAAGAGAAGCGGGCAGAAGAACAGTCCGGGGAGAAAATGTCCGGGGAAATGCCGGTGGGAGAGAACCTGCTGGAAAGCGTCCCCTATAACTGGGATGTAATGGTAGAAAATGACAAGAATTTAACAGTGAAAGAGGAAGTACTGATCCGGAATGGAAACCGGGAGAATAAACAGGAAACATAAACCGGAAAACTAAATAGGAAAAATAAACAGAAAACGCAAGGAAGATACTAAAAAAGACAGGCCCACAAGGAACCTGTCTTTTTTGACCGTAAATTTGCAGCCCGCTTTCAGGCGGTACTGCTTAAATGTGTAAATAGAACTTATTGATACTCGAAAACATTGATCCAGCTCTCTAACAGATCTTTCTCTTCCGGACGCTTATAAGCCAGCTGTGCGGCTGCTACGATTGGAAGCCAGCCCTGTACATAGCGTTTTTCTGTACCTGTTTTTTCACAGAACAGATCCATGTACAGCTCTGCTTTCTTTTTGTCCTTTAAGCTGAGCAGAAGGTAGGTTCTGGCCACATCGGCACTTGCATTACCCTGGGAAGCATGTACCCAGTCAATGACATAAAGCTTTCCATCGTCCCCAACAATGATGTTGGATGGATTGAAATCGCCGTGGCAGAGCTTGGTGTGTTTTGGCATTCCGTCCAGTCTGGTCAAAAGCTCATAACGTGTGCCTTCGTCCAGCTGTTCCACGGATTTTAAGGAACGGATGGTTTTTTCTTTCAGTTTGTTGAGCAGCGGGCAAGCCTGGCTGTGGATCAGTAGCTGAAGATCTACCATCTGGGACATGTACTCGTCCAGCTTGTCAGGATTTTCATCCATCAGCTGTTCTAAGGTCTTGCCTGGTACATATTCCTTGATAATAGACCATTTTCCATCAGTTACCGTTACCCCTAAAACCTTTGGAACATTGAGCGCTTCGATGGTCTCCACTCTTGCATTACATAATGCTTCGTTTAAAACCTCAGCTTTCGGGAATCCTTCACAGAATTCCTTAATGGCAGTATCTCCGTCACGGTAGACGGTCTTTTTTGCACTACTGAAAATCATTTCTTTTGCCATAATCATACTCTCCTTCCACACATTATATACGGTACTGCTGCGGTGTGAACTGCCGCATCGATTATTATTTTACTACATGAATGCTTAAAAGTACAGTAAAATTGATAAAAAATTAACGAAATTTACCATAAAAAGTGTTACCGGCACTTAAAACCGGAAGATCGCAGTTCCATATCCGCCTAACGGATAAGAAATAGAATATGGCTGTCCATCACATTCACCTTTTATGGATGTATAAGTCGGGCACTGGCTTGGCTTATAGGCACCATGGACATTATCTAAAAGAAGTGACAGCTTACAACGTTTCGGAACGCCTACACGGTAATCCGGGCGGTCTACAGGTGTGAAGTTTACTATGAACAGCAGGTTCTTTTTGCCAGTTTCATCTTTACGGATAAAACTAAAAATGCTGCGGTCGCCGTCATTGGCGTTAATCCACTGGAAACCGTTCCAGTCATTGTCAAGGTGGTACAGACACGGATATTTCCTGTAAATATGAAGAAGATCACGGACATATTCCTGAAGCTTTTTGTGGCTTTCTTCTTCAGCTAAATACCAGTCAAGGCTGACCTTTTCATCCCATTCGTGCCATTGGCCAAAGTCCTGTCCCATAAATAAAAGCTTCTTTCCGGGATGGCCTAACATAAAGGTGTAGCCGGCTTTTAAGTTGGAGAACTTGTCCTCTCCAAGGCCGGGCATCTTGTTGATCATGGAACACTTCAGGTGGACTACCTCGTCATGGGAGAGTACTAAAATGTAATTTTCACTGGTAAAATAGGTGAGGCTGAAGGTCATGCGGTTGTGATTATATTTGCGGAAATATGGATCTAATTTCATATATTCCAGGAAATCATGCATCCAGCCCATATTCCATTTAAAGGTAAATCCCAGTCCGTCATTTTCCGGATGCTCCGTCACTTTCGGCCAAGCAGTAGATTCTTCTGCGATCATGGAAACACCGTGGTTGCGGCCCTGGACAACGGTATTTAAGTGCTTAAAGAACTCAATAGCCTCTAAATTCTGGTTTCCTCCGTCTTTATTTGGTACCCACTGGCCTGGTTCACGGCCATAGTCTAAGTACAGCATGGAAGCAACTGCATCTACCCGCAGTCCATCTACGTGGTATTCTTCTACCCAGTAGAGAGCGTTGCTGATGAGGAAGTCTTTTACTTCATTTTTGCCATAATCAAAGACTTTTGTGCCCCAGTCCGGATGTTCACCCTTGCGAGGATCTTCATATTCAAAAAGAGGATGTCCATCAAAATCAGCCAGTCCATGGGCATCTTTCGGGAAATGGGCCGGAACCCAGTCAAGGATAACTCCGATGCCATTTTTATGTAAATAATTCACAAAATACATGAAGTCTTTAGGGCTTCCGTAACGGGAGGTAGGGGCAAAATAACCGGTGACCTGATATCCCCAGGAACCGTCATATGGATGCTCTGCGATACCCATAAGCTCTACGTGGGTGTAGCCCATTTCCTTTACATAGGCAGCCAGTTCATGGGCAGCTTCCACATAGGTATAATATCCGTCCTTTTCTTCACGGTCCTTCTTCTTCCAGGAACCCAGATGGACTTCATAAATGCTGATAGGCTGCTTTGCCATATCTGCCTGGGAGCGCTTTGAGATCCAGTCACCGTCATTCCAGGAAAATCCGCTGATATCGGCAGTAACAGAGGCAGTACCTGGGCGGTATTCTGCACTGAAGGCAAATGGATCTGCTTTATAAAGGATCTTTCCTGTATCTGTGGTAATAGCGAATTTGTAAAGCTCGCCAACCTGCATACCTGCGTTAAAGTATTCCCAGATGCCGGACTGTCCCACTTTTTTCATAGGATTGGCTTCCGGATTCCAGCCATTGAAATCACCTACCAGATGGACTGCCTGGGCATGTGGCGCCCATACACCAAAATAGATGCCCTTTTTGCCTTTGTAGGTCATGGGGTGAGCGCCCAGCTTTTTATAGATCTCATAGTGGGTACCTGCACCGAATAAATAGCAGTCCAGGTCGGAGATCAGACCGGTGTTTCCTGCATTCTTTCTGGCAGCTGCAGAACCGGCAGTCTTTCCCTGTGTTTTAGATTTTGCTGCAGTACTTTTGGAAGAAGTGTTTTTTGCTGCAGTTTTTGTACCTGTGCTTTTTCTGGTAGTTTTATGAGCTGTGGCCGGGATTGCTTTTTGTGCCTGATCCGCCTGCTTTCTCGTTGTCATATTAATTTTCCCCCTTAATTTTAAGGACAGCACCCCAGTTGCCCTTTAATTTAATTTCCAGTCTGCCGTTTTGTACAGGCAGAACTTTATCTTCGCCGGTTTCATCATCACTGTTTAAAAGATCCACTGCTGTCTGTGCCTGGATGGGAACCGGGATGTTTAATATAGTTTCATTATCATCATTATTTAAGGCTGTGATGATCAGACTGTTATTTCCCCATCTTGCGTAGGCATACTGCCTGTTGGTAAGAAGCAGTTCCTGATATTTTCCGGTGTGAAGCTCTTCGTTTTCTTCATGGATTTTTCCAAGTCTGGAAATAAAATCCGTAAGCTCACAGTTTAACTGTGGTATCTTTTCAGCCGGAATGTAGGGGCGCAGGTCATCATCACAGGTGGAAGTACGTTTCCCTTCCGTTCCCCATTCACCTCCGTAGTAAATAGACGGTATTCCCGGAAGGGTCATTAAACAGGTGTATACAGGATACAGATGCTTTTTAATTTTTAATTTGCTGGCAATGCGGTCTTCATCATGGTTATCAAGGAAGGTATAAAGCTGTCTTCCAATAGCTTCCAGACGACGTACATTGTGGGCGATCTCAAAAAAGTTATGGTCATTAAAACCTGAATAAATGCTTTTGTGCAGTTCGTAGTTAGTAACCGAATGGAGCATTTCCGGGTTGACCCAACGGCTGTAATCACCGTGGATGACTTCTCCCATAAGCCAGAAATCCGGTTTCATGGAAGCAGTTTTGGTCCTCATTTCTTTCATGAAATTAAAGTCCAGGATATTGGCGCAGTCTAAACGGATACCGTCAATGTCAAACTCATCCACCCAGAAGCGGATCACATCAAAAAGATAATCTTTTACCTGCTGGTTATAAAGATTTAAACAGGGTAGTTCAAAATGTCCCTGCCATGCTTCATAGCCAAATGGATCGCCTAAAGGGCTTTGCCAGTCAAAATTCACCCCTTTGTACCAGTCCTTGTACGGGGAGTCCCATTTTTTTTCCTGAATGTCTTTAAAAGCGAAAAACTCACGGCCTGTGTGGTTGAAAACACCGTCAACGACTACTTTGATGCCATTTTCATGGCAGAGCTTTGTAAACTCACGGAAATCTTCGTTGGTTCCCAGTCGACCGTCTACCAGCTTGTAATCCCTGGTGTCATAGCCATGACTGGATGATTCAAAAAGAGGACCTATGTAGATGGCATTGCAGCCTAAAGAACGGATATGTGGGATCCACTGATCCAGTTCTTTAAACCGGTCTGTCACCTCTGTCTGCGCATTCTGTTTCGGCGCTCCGGTCATTCCCAAAGGATACATATGATAAAAGATAGCTTGTTCATACCAGGTACTCATGTTGTCAGTCCTCCATGTTTTTGAATTTTCTCAGCAAAAACTGATAGCGCAGCTGCGCTGCATTCCATTCGTAGATATAGCAGTCGATCAGCGACGGCTCTGTAGCCTGTTCAAAATGGTTCTGGGCTGTTTCCAGAGCCCAGAGAGTACGTTCAATATCGTCCCACAGTTCCCGCTTTGTAAAAACTAAGTTTTCTTTTACAGGTGCTGCGGCTGCAGCCTCGCGAACGGCTTTTAAAAATCCCGGCATAAATCTTCATCTCCCAACTGCCAACAGATTTACTCTGGCATCAATTAGTATATCTGGAAAAAAAAGAATTATGCATCATTACATGATACCAGGGTCAAAAGGTCATAAATCCGATGCAAGCTTGCTTGCAGGAGGATTTTTGAACTTGGGACCCGCCAAAAACATGAGTAAGAAGCCATTTTTTGAAGAAAAATGAGCGGATTACGAATGTTTTTAGAATTGCGAGAGTGCAAAGCACGTAGCAATTCGGTATCAGAGGGGGCAAAATACCTTTTGCCCCCAACATCATTACATAAACTCCTCCAATCTATATCCCAGCTCCATAAGAGAGCGGGTGGAGTCACGTAAGGTGAGATAGTAATAGTTGGCTGTCCCGTCCTGGCGTACACCCACCAGACCTGCATCTTTTAATATTTTTAAATGATGGGAGATAGCAGGCCGGGAAAGACTGGTGCGGCGGGTGATCTCATTTACATTCATGGCGCAGCCTTCAAAATCAATGGTTCCCCGTGTGCCTCCGTTCTTTAAAGCATCTTCGCTGAGAAGCTCTACGATCGAAAGGCGTACCTTATCCCCAAGGGCAATAAAAAGAGGCATGCAGCAATGAAATTGTTTCTGCAGATCCTTAGCCGTTGTCATAGCCGTTCCCTCCTTTGGTTTAAATTTTTAAACTAATATCATTTTACCATTACAGTACACTGGGGTCAATAGAAAAACGGATGAAAAAATAATTCACAATGCTTACAAAAAGCTCTTGACAGAAGGGGAGAAATACGGCATAATAAGGTCACATTCTTAAAAAATCTATTTTTTATTTTTAATTCTGTAATTTTTATGTGCGGATTTCAGCACAGTATCCAGATGAAGTGTATTTTGATCAAGATGAAAAAACAGTTTTTTTGCATCTTTTATGGGGTGGGGAGGTGAAGATATCGGCCTATTTTTATTCAAATGATCTTTTGCGGATCCTGTTTTTAACAGGACTGGCAGTTGCTGGTGTAAGTGACTGGAAATATTACCGGATCCCTAATTGGGTTATCGTCTGGGAAATGGCATTGGGCTGTATTTCCCTGTTTTTTCAGGCTGTCAGAGGGAAAATCGGAATCTGGAACGTACAGTGGCTATGGTTTCTGGTGGCAGTGGCAGCCTGTGTATTCCGGGCAGTTTTGCTGTTGATACCGGGCATCGTTCTTTCACATTTTGGACTGGTGGGTGCCGGGGACATGAAGCTTATGGCTGTTTTTGCAGTCTGGCTTGGTCTTGAAAAAACGGGAAAGGTCTTTATTGCAGGACTTCTTTTAGGAGCGGTTCTGTCTCTTTTAAAAATGCTGCAGGATGGAAGTGCCTGGGAGCGTTTTCTTTATTTATCTGCCTATATCAGGCAAGTGTTCAATGATAAAAAAGTTGAAAAGTATTATGTTTTATCCCGGGATGGAACTGGATGTGTGATACCTTTAGGAGCCTGTTTCTGTGCAGGTGCTATTCTTATTCTGGTTCTTTGATGTCTTATCAGAGTCTTTCCTGTACCTGTCTTTGCTTTCGGCTTTTCACAAGATCAGGTACAGGAAGATTCCTAGAGAACATTTTGGGAATGCAGGGGATTTTAAGGAGGATGGAAAATGGTAAAAGTAATGGCTGTATACGATGAAGATCCGTTGTATGCAGGGCGGCTGGCAGAATATGTGAACCAGAAGGAAACATTTCCTTTTCAGGCAATGGCATTTTCAGACCTGGAAAAATTAAAGGAATATGGACAGACTCATGACATTGAGATCCTTCTTGCAGGTGAAAATGTACGGGAAAAAGCAAAAGAAGTAAAAGCCGGATTGAAAATGATCCTCTGTGACGGGGAATTTGTGTCAAAAGGAGAAGCAAAAGAGGAAGCTTCCGTGTATAAATACCAGTCCGGTGATTGCATTTTACAGGAAGTAATGGCCTGTTACTGCATTGCACCGCCTCAACCAGGTCTGGCACTTATGGGAAAGAGCGGTTTGGTCATGGGAGTTTATTCACCGGTGGGACGCTGCGGGAAAACTTCTTTTGCATTGACTCTGGCTCATATGCTGGGAAAGAGCCAGGCAGTTTTATTTATCAGCCTGGAGGAATATTCCGGTTTTTCAAAGCTGGTCTGCGGGGGATATGAGCAGGATCTTTCAGATGTATTTTATCTGTATCAGAGGGGAGATTTTAACTGGCTTAAATTAAAATCCATGATCTTATCCAGTGGAAATGTGGATCATATTCCGCCGGTCTCTTATGGAGAAGACTTAGACCAGATCCCACCGGAAGAAATAGCAGGATTGCTTCGAAAGATTGCAGCAGAAAGCGGTTATGAGAGGATCGTTGTGGATATGGGGCATATGGGAAAAGGAGCAGTGGAGCTGTTTGAGGCCTGTGATGTTATTTATATGCCTGTATTGGATGATATGGTTTCGATGGCAAAGCTGGAAGAATTTGAGGAATATTTAAAAGAAGCAGATGAGAGGGAGGATCGCAGCAAAATACAGAAGCTGCGTCTTCCTGTAAGCAGGATGACAGCTCACAGGGAAAATTATATAGACCAGCTGATCTGGGGTGAAATGGGGGATTTTGTGAGAAAACTTCTGGAAGGGGGATATGAAAGGTGAGTGATGGGCAGATGCATTTAGCCGGAAAACGGGAAGGAATCCGGGGAGAATTAAGGAGAAATGTGCTGGGACAGTTAAAAGACCAGATATACCTGGAAGATGAACAGCTTTATGACCAGATTGATGCAGCTATCCGCCAAAAGGGAAGAGAGGTTTATCTTCCGTTAAAGGAGAGGTTGTGGCTTAGAAACAGCCTTTATGACAGCTTCCGCCGTCTTGATATCCTTCAGGAACTGTTAGATGACAAAGAAGTAACGGAGATCATGATCAATGGAGCGGGAAAGATATTTATAGAAAAGAAAGGGAAAATGCTTTTATGGAACCGCAGATTTGAAAAAACAGAGCAATTAGAGGATATCATCCAGCAGATCGTGGGAAAGGTGAACCGTATTGTAAATGTGTCCAGTCCCATTGCAGATGCCAGGTTAGAGGATGGTTCCCGTGTACATATTGTTCTGCCGCCGGTGGCACTTGATGGTCCTGTAGTGACTATCCGCAAGTTTCCGGAGCCTGTTACCATAGAAAAACTGATCCGCTTTCAGGCGATCACAGAAGAAGCAGCAGCATTTTTAGAAAAGCTGGTGGAAGCACGGTACAACATTTTTGTAAGCGGCGGCACAAACTCGGGAAAAACCACATTTTTAAATGCATTGTCTTCTTTTATTCCAGAACAGGAGCGTGTGATCACCATTGAAGATTCTGCGGAACTGCAGATCCGTCATGTTCCTAATCTGGTGCGGATGGAGACACGCAATGCCAATACAGAGGGGGAAGGGGAGATAACCATCAGTCAGCTGATCAAGGCTTCTCTGCGAATGAATCCCAGCCGTATTATCGTAGGAGAGGTAAGAGGCGGGGAAGCCCTGGATATGCTTCAGGCTATTATATGTACTATATAATAATTATATATATAACGTATATAAGGATGGAAAATATAGATTAGAGGGAGGGGCATAGGAACGATATGAACATTAAGTATAGGTTATTGTGTAAAAGGTTAATAGAGGAAAGGAAGAGAGTAGGTGTCATTCAATATTATAATGTACTGTTCATAATGGAGTTAGTGTCAGATAAAGACATATGGGCTTTAGAACAGTGGATGAATGGTATAAATAACATATATATGAAAGATATACATAATTGGTGTAGAATACATTTTGTTAAATATCACACTGTATTTGTTTACAGGAAAGAGTATCCGGTAAAAGCAAATATTTGGAATGGGTATTCATATATAAGGTGGCGGATGGAGCGGTTGATGAATTTGGGATAAGATAAAATAGTGATTGCATGAAAGAGAGCCTTAAAGCAGGGTGTTCTTTTGAAAGTATGGATAGAATTAAAGGCTGAAGGCTCTGCGCTATTCGTTTGGCAGAGCCTGAGTATTCTCTTGATCCGTAGAAAATAAATCTAACTGACCTTCTGGAGTGGAACTTTGACCGGATTCATCTTCAGTTGATGGTTCTCTTTTTTTGGGTGTTTTATGAGTGTATAATTTCTCAAAAGGAAGTGAATACTTGGATTTTTTATTGTATTCTAGTAAAAGAGCTTCTGCGAATCCTAATGAACCGGCACGACGTTCTCTGGCAGTACGACTGATTTCTCTGACAGAGACACGCCCAACTTTTTCTTTGAAGGTGTCATCTTTCATTGTTTCTCCATAAGCATTATCCAGACGGGCAATAGCATTAAGCATATTGGAACTAAAGGACATAGGCGCACCTTCCCATGTGGCAACACAAAGGCGTAAAACACGATCAAGAGTGTGAAAACCATATTTTTCATAGATATTAATTAAAGTGGATACAGCACATATACCTCCGGGGCGAGAGGAAGAAGTAATAGTGAGATCATATGATTCAACAAGGTCACGAATAATAAGTTCTCTATCATTACCAGCTTCAATATTAGCCATGAATATTTCATAAGGTAATAACGATTTGACATATTTCATCTGATTTGCAAAAATATCTGCTTCTTGGGTGTAAACAAGATCATCATAAACCATACACCAGACAGGAGTTTCTCTTGATCCAGAGACGAGAGCAACAATCTCTATAGTGTGTTGTCCGTTGAACACATAATTTATCCCATCACGTCTACTTACTTTTACAGGGTTTATCTGATAAAGATCAAAATTAGCTGCAGCACGCTGAACGTGTTTGATGGAAAGATTACGTTGATAATCTTGATTTGAACATAAATTTTTAATAGGTATTTGCTCAAAATGCACTTGGGGAACAAACTTTTGTAAATCTTCGGTATTTCCATCCATAATTATATTTCCTCCAATTTTTTTAAAATATTATTTGTGGTTGATATTAGACACATAAGCTGATATTTAAGCTTATATTTTGCTGTATCAGATGCAATTTTAAAATCTGAAACTTTTAATACTCTTTCGATAGAACTGTTCCACGAGGGAATCGTCAATGTAAGACTTGCAATTTCCGCATCTGGATCAAATTGTGGCAGGTTGCGTATTGAAGGAATAGAAACGGAAGATTCTTTCCTTAACATCGGTTTGGCGTAATTATTCCATAGTAATTCCCTTTTCATATCATGATAACTGAGATGTTCTATCTTTTCGGCAAGAAGGTAGTTATTTAGACTTAAAAGTTGCTCTTTTGGTAATCCTGAAAGCTCAATAATATTAGCTTGGGAAATCCAGAGTTGACCAGAACGAACTCGTTTGACAAAATCCGGAACTTTTTCATCAATTATATCTAGTGCACTACTGTAAGCAGAATATTTGTAAACGGTAGCCATTGCTACATTACATTCTTCGGATATTTTTTTTGCTGCGATGCTTGCACCGGAAATATGAGATTTATTCGTAGATGAAAGTTGTCTTGAAACTATAATTTTTTCAGCATCATATTTTTTCCCAATCAGGTATTTTTTATTGATATTGGTTAAATCCTCTCGTTTAAGTTGGTCAGTACATATCCATGAAATTACATCTTCTTTACTGGAAAAATGGAGTCTTTTTATTCGGAAAGGAATACTGTGTTTACGAAATAATTCATATGCTTCTATACCATTAATGACAATACCATTCCATGTGCAGATGGGGGTGTGATAGGAATGACATAATATCTGTTGTTCAAGTTGTTTATAATCTTTTTCACTGAGATATTGATACAAATTGGTGAATTCTAGTTTTGTTTTTAATGTATATATACTATAATTGCGCATACTCATCTCCCATTATTTCTGATTTGAATTCTGTTTGTGGCAGTTTTGTGATGATGTTATCCATGGAAAATAGAGCTATTTTTTTATCTGGGTAAATATTGCCTTCTAAACGAAAAATGTTAAATTTCTCCCAAGAAAGGTTAAGTTGGGAAAGTGAATATAGTAATTCTCGGCTGTACAATTCATAACTGTTACCATTGATGACAAAATAATCCTTAACTTTATGTGCCAATTTATCCTCCGCACAACTAGCCTTTATACCTATCATTTTTTGATCAGGATTAACAAGAAGTTGAATATATTCTGGGTTACCAATTTGACGGAGTGTATTGCGGTGGATTCGTATACGATTCTTTTTAAAGTCAATACATATTAGTGGATGGGAAGAGTGTTTGTTGTTCATAGGATTTTTCCTCACTTTCTGCTGTTGATGGTTCTTTTGCTTTTTCTATGGATTTATCAGTTGCCTTCT
Source organism: uncultured Clostridium sp. (assembly GCA_900541315.1). Classification (GTDB taxonomy): domain Bacteria; phylum Bacillota; class Clostridia; order Lachnospirales; family Lachnospiraceae; genus Enterocloster. The sequence goes on from UQJF01000005.1 coordinate 27,279, forward strand.
TCTTTTCTTGTATGTCAAATACTGCGTAGCCTTCAAATATATTGACTTGCATTGATTTTTGATGTTCTTCCACTGGAATACCGAACTGATTCTTCCATTCTTCAGGATAAGAAGGTGTCCTAGCAGTGGTTACAGTTCCATTGTCTTTTAGAGTACGAGGAAATATTTCAGGTGAAGTTAAATCGAAAATGAACAGTATTTCATTGCCAGAACGAATTAGTTTGCCGAGAATCTTGTACCGATAATTAGGATTCCAGTCCATGAGAGATATCACTTTAGCAAAGAAAATTCGACAGGTGATTTGTTTTGGCGAACGCTTTTTTCCAGAGGAACACCAACGAAAAGAGTCTTTTTCTTCTTCTCGACAGGGACGGACAGCCAGTTTTTTTTCAATGGGATTGACTAATATTTGCACATATTCGACATCGGGTAGTTTTTTTATGCAGGCGGTATTTACAGATACCTTGTAGTTATTAAACGTAAACGAAGGTTCGTAAATATGAGCGAAGAATTCGCCACGTACAACTTGATAACCGTCATAGCTGAAAGAATCATCGTCAATGACTTCCATTTGATTTGAGGGGCTGGGCGCGACTGTTATTGGCATAGGTGTGTTGATTTTCATCATATCAGAAGGTTCTGTAGTCATATTCCATTGATTTATAGGTTGCTCGCTCATTGGGTGTCTCCTTTAATTTCTGTAATAATATTCTTTATATTTTGTATAATGGTTTCTTTGGGAGTGGTTTGTAGCTCGGGTTCTTTATAAGGTTTACTTTCTGAAGCAGTCTGCCAGTTTTTGTCTGCTGTAAATTCTGTTAATTCTGGCGCTTGAGACTGAGTATAGTAATTATTACCGAAGCTATTCATCCAGTCGGCAGGATAAGCTAACACACTCTTAGAATCAGATATTGTATCAGGCATGTTGTTATTGGGGGCGGATACGTCGTTGGTACTTGTCGGTATTCGTATTTCTGTATCGTCCATGTTGAAAATAAGGACATTTTCATTGCCTTTTTGGTGGGCAACTCCTAATATTCTATATTTGCATTTTTTGTCCCATTTAAATATCTCGTATAATGTTGGCAAAAATGCAGCGCCGGAAATTGGTTTTGGAATAAGTTGACCATCTTTGAGACGTGACCACTGCACTTTATTTTTTGTTTCAGAGGAACATGGTCGGATAGCAAGTAGTTTTGAGCTTGGGTGTATTAGCAGTTCGACAAATTTTATGTTTGGAAATTTCCGTATAGCATCTTTGTTAAAAGAGATCTGTTTATATGAAAAAGAAACAGAAATCCGACCAACAGAGGAGAAAAATTGTCCTCTGGCAACTTCATAGTCTCTTAAATCGAAGGAACCGGCGGAAGCAGTAATTGTATCAGGTACATTCATATTTGCCGGTTTAAGGACGCTTTGAGATGCTTCAAAGTAGTCTCTAGCTTTAAATCCAGACCATCTTGGATTAATGCTTATAAATCCACTTAGAGAGCCTTCTTGTATCACATGTAATTCTGGTAAAATCTCTTTATTTCCATATTTCGCATTTGTAATTAATTTTTGAACAGCTATGAAATCATCTCGGGAGATAATAGCTTCGTGATGTCCGACTTTTCTGTATTGATTACGGTCTTGATTGTTTTTCCTTGATTTATGGTCAAGATAATTAGGAGTCCATGTTTTTCTCGCCAGAACATCCCCACAATGGCGTTCATTTTGAAGGATTTGTAGTATGGTACTGGATGACCAGACATCATTATTCTTTTTTGTTTTACAACCGAGTTCTGTCAAAGAATCAGCAATTTGTTGAGTACTGCTTCCATTCAGATACATATAAAAAATAAGCTGCACAATTTTAGCTTCATGTGGATTGATTACAAGATCTCCATTTTCGTCTTGGTCATATCCGAGCAGAGGAGGTGTAAGGAATATTCCCCGACGAAAACGCATTTCAATGGAAGAATTCATAATTTCACTTTTGGTATGACTTTCTTCCTGTGCAAGTGTTGACATGAATGACAGAATCATTTCGCTTTTGGGATCAAGAGTATTTAAATGCTCTGTTTCAAAAAATACACCGACGGGTGGACGGAGTGAAGAAAGCTCTCGTACATATCGGATACAGTCAACAACGTTTCTTGCAAATCGGGATACACTTTTTGTTATGATTAAATCAATTTTTCCGGCTTCACAATCTTCAATCATTTTTTTGAATGCATCTCTATGTTGAAGCGAAGTGCCTGAAATGCCTTCGTCGGCATATATTTCGACAAGCATCCAATTCGGATTTTTATTTACTACATCCTGATAATGATTTTTCTGTAATTCATATGAGGATGTTTGGCGTGGATCATCCGTAGATACCCTTGCATATACAGCTACTCGTAGTTTTTTTTCTGTTTTAAAAATATCCTCTGGTGGAAGTGCCGGAATTACTTCCAGTTCTTCTGGATCAATACCTTTGTATCTTTGCCGGATTCTGGCTTTCTGTTCATCAATATTACTGCTTCGTTCTTCACTTTCTTTCATCAATAGCGACATCCTTTATAGTTGATACAACTATCATAGAATTTTTGGATTGAAAAAGACATAAACCATCCGTTAAGTGATTAACGGATGGTTTATGTAGAAATAGATATTTGATTGTTATTGAATGATTTAATAATCATTCGGGTTATCAGCATCGTAATTGTGTTTTGAGGATAGATGCCAATCATTGATTCGTAAAATATTCTTTATGGCTGAAAGAACCTCGAATATGTAACGTTTTTCAGTGCTGGTACAATCTGCCATTAATAAATCAATATCAGTTTGATATTCCGTAGGATTGTATAACAAGTTTCCATAGAGTAATTCATCAATAGTAATTTCAAGGGCATTGCTAATTTTGATTAAAGATTCTAAACTGGGTTTACGCTTGGCATTTTCTATATAGCTTATATAAACAGTAGAAAGATCAGCGATTTCAGCCAGCTCCTCGGCAGATAATCCTCGTTGTTTGCGGGTTTCTCTTATACGTTTGCCTATAAGTGCATAATTTATTTCCATGTCCTCACCTCCTTTCCATCACAACTTGACTTTTTTGTGTTGTAGATAGAAAAAATGGTGAGCTATACAATAGTAATTGGTTGCATGAAAAGAAGTATATCATATGTATATAGCAAAAAGAAGATTGTCGATTGATGGGAGAAAAAGGCGATAAGTTGTAATTGAACAACAGCGAAAAAAAGGTTATTATTTATGTATTAAAAATTATGTCTGAGAGGAAAATACATGGCAGATAAAGAGGAAATTAAAACACTGGAGGAATTAGAGGAAAAAGGAAGAATACTGCGGGAGTACAAAGAAAAATTCCGGCAGATGTGCCAAGAAAATAAAATGATAAAGGGTTCGACAGTGCTGAAACTATATGATAAAATTGAAGAGGTACAAAGAGAATATGAGCATTTAGATAATAAGCTGACATTAATGGAATACAACTTTATATAGTTCTATTTTTTTTGTTTTAATACTACTGTTTCCCTTAGTAAATACTTGTAAGATACATCTCTAATATTTTTGCGGATTTCTAGTTACAATTAAGGTAACTACTATCGGAAAGAGGTGTATTTACTTGCGTACAGAGGATTATATTGCGGACAATATTATAGCTTTATGTAAAAAACGTGATATGAGTAAATATCGGCTGTCACAATTGACTGGTATATCTCAATCTTCGATTGGAAAAATTATTGCTAAAGAAAGTTTACCAACCATGCCTACTGTAGAAAAGATATGTGATGCACTGGGAGTAACAATGGCACAATTCTTTGCCGGAATGGATGTTCCAGTAAGCTTATCAGAATCACAACAAGAGGTTCTGAATATTTGGAATAATCTTGATGAAAAAGAACAGAATGTAGTGATACAAATGCTCCGGGGACTTCAAAAATAAAGGAAACAGTTGTAACGAAAATGTTGACTGTTTCTTTTTTTATGGAGTTGGGAGATTATGGTGATTGAAAAGAAATATTATGATATTGCACAGCGTGAATTGGAAGAAATGCAAAGAGAAATTAATGAAGAAAAAGCGCAAATGTCAGAAGAAGAGATACTAGAGGATAAAAAATGGCATGATGAACAATTGGAAACAATTATTAAAAAGGCAGAAGCTCATATGCGTCGTTTTAAGAAAGTTCCAGATCCTCAAAAAGTAGTGAAGTTCACTTTTTTACAAAAAGATGCATTGGAAATTGCACGAAATATGCAGATGAATATAAAAACTGAGCGTAAAGAAGATGATTTATGGGGGACGATAGAAATGTCATTTAATAATATGTGGTTTTTAGATTCAGCTCCTAGTGAATGGAAAGATATTTGGAATAACTTGATGAAAGAAGCGCAGAGAGTGTATATAGAAGCAAAAGATAACATGATCATGTATCAATATTATTATGATTTGGCGGTAGAAGTTCCTTGTGTGCAGACACAATACAAATAATGATATATGAATGCTGTTCTGTAATAATTTTATGATATACTGTGGATATGATATGTAAAAATAGTCGGAGAAAGATTTGTGAATGCACGATTATTTAGGAGGAAAAAAGCATGACAGATGCAGAACAAAGAGAGGCTGCCCGTCAATTTGTAAACCGATGGATGGGAAAAGGGAAAGAAGATGAAGATGGACGTTCTTATTGGATTGATTTATTGACGAACGTTTTGGGAATGGATAATGTGACAGAACGTTTGAACTTTGAAAAGAAAGTTGTAATTGATGGAAATACAAAACGTATTGATGTATATATTCCTGAAACACGAGTAATTATTGAACAGAAGAGTCTTGGAAAAGCATTGGATCAGAAAATCAGGAATTCAGGAGATGTTGATCTTACTCCATTTGAACAGGCAGACAGATATAATGGAAAGCTGACTTTTGATGAAAGAGCTCGGTGGATTGTTACGTCAAATTTTGCGGAAATTTGGATTTATGATATGAACCAGAAACAGCCAGAACCGACAAAGATTGCTTTAGATGAATTACAAAGCAAATATCCATTGTTGGATTTCTTGGTAAAAAAAGAAGTAAAGACAATATCGCATGAAATGGAAGTATCAATAAAAGCAGGAGATATTGTTGGGCTTATTTATGATGCGTTTTTAAAACAATATCGTATACCGGATATTAAAGAAAAAGATGAAACGTCCGAACAGAAAGAAAAAAGAGAGCATAAATTAAAGAGCCTGAATGCTTTATGTGTACGGATTGTCTTTTGCTTATATGCTGAAGATGCTGGAATTTTGGGTAAGAGAAATATGTTTCATGATTATTTGGAAACATATGAAGTAAGGGATTGTCGAAGAGCATTAATAGAATTATTTAAAGTATTGGATACGCCGATATCAGATCGGGACGAGTATTTGGAGGAAGATCTTGCTCAGTTTCCATATGTAAATGGCGGGTTATTTGCTGATGAAACTATTGAGATACCACCTTTTACAGAGGAAATTAAAGAATTACTTCTTACAAAAGCGTCAGAAGATTTTGATTGGAGTGATATTTCTCCAACTATATTTGGAGCCGTATTTGAATCTACATTAAATCCTGAGACCAGACGTTCTGGAGGAATGCATTATACATCTATCGAAAATATTCATAAAGTCATTGATCCACTGTTTCTGGATGATCTGAAAAATGAACTGAAAGAAATTCAGCAGATAACGGTTCAGAGAACAAAAGATAAAAAGCTGAGAGACTTCCAGACAAAGTTATCAAATCTTCGGTGGCTTGATCCGGCAGCGGGAAGTGGAAATTTCCTTACAGAGACATATATCAGTATCCGACGATTGGAGAATGAAGTCATAAAAGAATTGCAGAGAGGACAGATTACTTTTGGCTTCGATGAATCTTCTCCGATTCATGTTTCTATTAATCAGTTTTATGGAATCGAAATAAATGATTTTGCTGTCACAGTTGCCAAGACTGCATTGTGGATTGCAGAATCACAGATGATGAAAGAGACAGAAGACATTGTTCACATGAATCTGGATTTTCTGCCATTGACAACTAATGCATTTATTGTGGAAGGCAATTCTTTACAGATTGACTGGGAGAGCGTTGTACCGAAATATCAGGTATCATATATTATGGGAAATCCTCCGTTTGTTGGTGCTAGAGTAATGAGTTCTGAACAGAAAGATGATGTGAAAGAAATTTTTCAAGGCTGGAAAAATGTTGGAAATATGGATTACGTTTGCTGCTGGTATAAGAAATGTGCAGATTTTATGAAGAATACATCAATACGAGCTGCATTGGTTTCGACAAATTCTGTTTCCCAAGGAGAAAGTGTTGCTAATTTGTGGAAACCACTATTGGAAAATGGCGTGCATATTGACTTTGCATATCGAACATTTCAATGGGATAGTGAAGCAAAGATAAAGGCCCATGTGCATTGTGTGATTATTGGATTTAGTATTGCGCCTTATGATAAACCCAAAAAGATATTTACAGATGAACGATATCAAATTGCAAAAAACATCAATGGATACCTGTTAGATGCAGCGAATGTATATGTTGAGAGCAGAAACAAACCTATCTGTAATATTCCAGACATAGGAATCGGAAATAAGCCGATTGACGGTGGCTATTATCTTTTTGAAAAAGATGAAATGGAGGATTTTATAAAAAAAGAACCTGAAGCAAAAAAATACTTTCGCCCTTGGTATGGCTCAAAGGAATTTATTAACAGGTCACCGAGATATTGTCTTTGGTTGGGTGAGTGTAGCCCAGCAGAATTAAGAAAACTTCCAATGTGTATGGAAAGAATAAGGGCAGTAAAAGAATATCGGCTGCAAAGTACAAGCGCTGGAACTGTTAAATTGGCAGAAAGACCAACAAGGTTTCATGTGGAAAATATGCCAAAGGAGAATTATATTGTAATTCCTGAAGTATCATCACAACGAAGAAGATACATTCCAATGGGATTTTTTACACCTAATATTTTTTGCAGTAATCTTGTGAAAATAATTCCAGATGCAACACTTTATCATTTTGGCGTGCTTACATCTAATGTTCATATGGCATGGGTGCGTGTCGTTTGTGGGCGATTAAAAAGTGATTATCGTTATTCTAAAGATATTGTTTATAATAACTTCCCATGGCCGGAGCCTACCGTCCCACAACGGCAAAAAATCGAACAGACTGCACAGGCAATCCTTGATGCCAGAGCATTATATCCGGACAGCAGCCTTGCAGATCTTTATGATGAACTGACTATGCCACCGGAATTGCGAAAAGCACATATCGCAAATGATAAGGCAGTTATGGCAGCCTATGGTTTTGGCATAAAAATGACAGAAGAAGAGTGTGTTGCAGAATTGATGAAGCTATATCAAAAAATGCAAAGATAAGTAAGGAGCAACGAAGAAAGATGGATGCACATAAAGCGTTAATTACCAATATTTTTAACAATTCTACGTTGGTGGAAGTTCCTTTTTTTCAGAGATCATATGTGTGGAAAGAAGACCTTTGGGGACGACTTCTTGAAGATATGGAGTTTGTAGTAAAGACAAAAAAACCACATTTCTTGGGTTCTATTATTCTGAAAGAAGGTCGAAAGCCTAAATTGGGAGAAAACTTTGCGGATTGCAGAACAATAGTTGATGGTCAGCAACGATTAACAACTTTTTTGATATTTATGAAAGTGCTTTGCTTAAAATTAGGACAGACTGCGTTGTTTGATTGCCAATTTAGAATCATGGGTCAAATGATTGCGCTTAGACATGGAAGGAACGACATACAGGCTTTTGAAAAAGTAATGTCATTGAGCAAAGCGGAAATAATTGATAATCCAGAGCCGGTGTCCAGAATAATTGGAGCATTTAATTATTTTGTGGAACATATTGACGAAAGTAAGCTGGACATTATGACAATATTTGTAAATACACAATTTGTTCGTATTGATTTGGATGCGGATGAAGATGAACAGCAAATTTTTGATACAATTAATTCCTTGGGCGTAAATCTAACTACATCTGAATTATTAAAAAATTATTTTTTCAATCGAGAGACTGTTGGCGAATATGAAAGAAAATGGGCAGATGTATTTGAAAAAAATGATGAGACTAAAGTATATTGGGATAGGGAAATTGAGACAGGACGAATAAAGAGAGCAATTATTGACATATTCTTTGATTCCTATTTTCAATTATTTATTCAGGATAAGCAGTATAATATTTCTAATGAAGACAAACTTATGTATTCTAGGGTAGACAGGCTTGCTCAGTCTTATCAGCATTTCATCAATAAGTATTGTGGTGGCAATAAAAATATTGTGCTAGATCAGATGAAAGAATATGCAGAGTGTTTCAGAAATAATTTGAACCCAAATCAATGTGGAATGAGTATACCGAAGGAAGAAGGTATTGAACGTATAAATGTTGTGATTTTTGGATTAAAGAATACAACGATGATACCATATATTTTATATATTGCAAAAAACGTGCAGGACAAAAACGAGCTAAATAAAATGTATGGAATTTTGGAAAGTTATATAATGAGAAGAGTTGTGGTACATGCATCTACTAAAAGTTACAATAATTTATTCACTTCATTGATTTTGAATAAAGTGCTGGATTCGCAGACTTTAACTTTACGTTTAAAAGGAATTGGTGATGCAACTACATATTGTCCAGATGATAATGAAATGAAAATTGGCTTTGAAACATCAAAACTGGTTAATCTGCAATCGAAAGGAATTATTTATTTGCTAGAAAGTAAAATTCGTTCAGACAATAGTTCTACAGCATTGCTTGGATTTAACAATTATAGTTTGGAACATTTAATGCCAAAGAAATGGAGAAATAATTGGGGAGCTTGTGCGACAGAAGATGATGCAAAAAAGAGAGATTCTCTATTATTGACATTGGGGAATTTGGCGATTATTCCGCAAGCTTTAAATGCATCTATACGTGATGCTGCATGGAATGTAAAAAAGGCGGGGAAGGGACAAAATAAACCAGGCTTACTTTTGTGTGCGAGCGGACTTTATACATTACATGACGTACTTCAAAAAAATGATTGGAACGAACATGAAATAGAAAATCGTGCAGAATGGCTCTTAGCTAATGCACAGAATATTTGGAAAATATAGAATATTCCCAATCCATAAAAGCTGAATGAAAACCAATATGTGAATTTTACATGTGTTACAAAATTTGTAAAATTTTCATATTGGTTTTTTTGGTAATCTGTAAAAATTATAAATTTGGATATCGAGTAGGGTTTCGGATTTTTGATTTTTATGTATTTTTCAATTTTGGATATGGCTCCGAAATTGGCAATTTTGCGGAAGTGTATCCACACTTCCTGTCCTTGCTGTTTTTATAATCACATGGTGATTTCACAGGGATATAGGGCTGTTTAGCCTATTTTTTCTCCCTGTGCTGTGACCGAAGAAATTCGAGGAACCAATTATATATTTATGCTGAATGTGAGGAACTGGGGAGCACAATCCTCAGCAAGAATCCTACGTCCGGAAAATATCATATTGCTAAAATAGCGATATGGTATTACCGGGGTGGATCTTGCTCTAGTGTATACTGAGACCTCGGCATAAATAGAAAAATGGGTTTGGGGAATCCCCAGCAAGATGAAAACCTGATAAGAGAATATTGTGATGAAAGACAATATTGTTAAACACAGGTGGATCTTGCTCTGGGGTAAGAAAGAAGTATCTTTATATTATCAAAATGATATTTGGAGTTTATGTTGTTGGAAAGTCGTAAGCAGGAAGATAACTTCAAGTTGTTGGTGCAAATATAATGAATAGAAGTGTCCAGTACATTTTTGGTGATGGGTATTTTGGTGGAATCCATTTTTATTTATTTTTGAATAATAAAATTTTGAATCTGCAGCCGATTCTGCCTGCCGGACAATGTTTTTAGATATCTGTAAACGTCACGGACTGGAACTTGATGAAGAACCATCGGATGATGGAAGAAAGTATTTGGAAACACGATAGAAGCAAACGCTGTACTTATCGTCTTGTCTGTCAGGGAAGATTATTAGGGATTAACCAGAGAGATATCGGCAGAGAAAACAGAAGTGATAGACAATGATATTTGTTAGATATGCTTCTTGTCGTTGGCTGCATCATATTAAAACGCTTTTTACGTTAAAAAAGTGCTGTGATCACAAGGCTTTTTGCAAGCAAAAATGAAAAGGCTATATATAGGTAGCCTGTGAAACTGGAAGTGCCCATTTTGGGCCTGATTTAAAGAATAATGTTCTGACAGAGACCAATGGAATGACTCTCTGCTGGGGCTCCAAAAGAAAGGAAAAATGATTATGGAAAAAATGATGAATACAAAAACAGAGGGTAACACATTTACAAAGAAAATCGGGCAGACAGTCTATGTTGTCCGTTATCATTTCAATGAAAATGCAAAGGAAACAATGCAGGAGAAGATTAACCGGATGCTGGTTACAGAAGCAAGTCGACAGGCAGTGTATTAAAATTAGGTGGATGTAATTGAAGAAAAAATATGATATCATGTGAGTAACAAATCGGAATTTAAAGAGGAGGAATAATGCAATGAACTTCTTTGAAAATACTCGTAAGCCACAAGGCTTCGGCGGAAAATTGATGACGAAGATGATGAACATCGGTCACGCCAAGTTATCACAATGGGGATTCTCAAATATCTCAGTGAATCCGGACGCTACGGTACTGGATGTTGGTTGCGGAGGCGGTGCAAATATTGTAGCCTGGTTGGGCAAATGCGGAAATGGACATGTGACAGGAATGGATTATTCGGAGGTCAGCGTGGCAGAATCTCAAAAACTGAACGCCACCGCCATTAAACAAGGGAAATGTTGCGTGGTTCAAGGTGATGTATCTGCTATCCCTTTTCCTGATGCGGTTTTTGATTATGTATCTGCTTTCGAGACAGTTTACTTCTGGCCTGGATTGGAAAAATGTTTTTTTGAGGTAAATCGGGTTCTGAAAAACGGAGGGACATTCCTGATTTGTAACGAATCTGACGGAACGAATGCCGCAGATGAAAAATGGACAAAGTTGATTGATGGTATGAAGATTTACACCTCTGATCAACTCATTGCTGCTTTGAAAGAAGCAGGTTTTACAGAGATAAAAATGTATTCAAATACAAAAAATCATTGGATAAGTATTGTTGCAACGAAATAGCTAATTTCCTGTTTGTAGAATTCAAAAATTTAATATGAAATGTGAGATAGAGCGTATGGAAATAATCTATACGTTCTATTTTTTGCCTTTTTTGAAAAAGTGATTCAAAAACTATTGACATTTTGTTACTGGTAGAAGCAGATGGTTATAAAAAGCTTTTGATAACTATGAGTGCAAAAACAGATAGCTGCGAAAATTTATTATGAGCTAATAGCAAAATTTGATATTTTGTGATATTGAGGGTATGGGGAATCGTAATCTCCATCAAGTTTGTCAGAGAATCATAATCCAGAAATGGAATTTTGAGTTACTCTAGGCGATACTTACTTTAGAAAAATGATTAGCCATAATGAGTTGGAACGTGGGAGGAGGAAGTGCAAAAAAAAGAGAGAGCCATAAGTAACTCTCTCTGTGATAAAATCAAAAAGTTATAGTATCAGTGGTTCGGTAAGATTACAAAAATCCTTAACAGGAATATTTTCTTTAAGTGGTAAAGCTGTCTCTAAAAAGGTTTCGTCTGCAAATCTTTCGAGTTCAGAATCAAAATGTATAATTGAAGCATTTGTATTTAATTGATATGGCGGAATTGTAACAAAATAATCATAATCTTCGTAAGAAGGAGTGGCGCAAGAAACTTTGATTTTTCCGCCCAATTTCAATTTTGCAAATTCTCCATAAATGGCAGTTAAGGCTTTTTTTCTTTCTTCATCAGAAATAATTCTATCTACATATCTAATGTACCAATAATCTATATTTCCCTCTTTTAATTCAATTAAATAATCGTATGATCTGGGTGTTCCGGATTTTATTGTCCATTCAACTTTATGCAGACTTGTCATCATGGAAAGTCCACGCATTAAGGTAGAAAAAAATTTTTCATGCACCTGAACAGTAGAGAGATCCAGAGAAAATCCATTGTCTGCAATTATCTTTTTCCGTTCCCGTATTTTCTTAGAAGAATATCCCGTTGCATCATATAATTCTTGGATAAGTTCTGGATCATCAATGGCTTTTGCAATTTTATCAATAGTGCTTTTATATGGTCTTCCAGATCGGGCACCGTTGAGCATTCGTGAAATGGTTGCATTATTTAAGCCTGTTTGTTCAGATAATTCTTTTTGTGTTTTTTTCTGTAAAATGATTTGAAGTATATTGATGAATCTTTCCTGATCGTAAACGCTGTCAGGATTTATTAGTGTGCCTGAATTTGATATAAATTCGTTCATTCAAATCTCCTCTTGACTTCTTTGACTTTGTATAAATTGACTTCTTGTATTTTATCTTATCAATTATATCCCTAAAAATCAATTTAAAACATAAAGAAATCAAAAAATGCTTTATTGATATTCCTTTAAAAGTCAAAGAAGTCAAAAACGTAATTGACATTTTGACATCTTTGTGTATAATGTAAATCAAGAAGTCAAAGAAGTCAAACAAATCAAAAAGAAAGGAAGGAGGGCTGTGGATTGAAATATAGGGTTGTTTCGGTTTTGAAAGATAATAGACCACGTTTTTTGATTACTTCTGATATTGAAGAAATTGAAATCCTTCCATCAAAGTATTTGAAGCATCTGGATCAGATTAATGCTTCTCCGAATACTGTAAAATCCGCCGCCTTCGCACTTTCATATTATTACAATTATCTGCAGGAGCAAACGATAGGATTGGATGAGATTACATTGTTATCCTATTCAGAGCAGAATAAACATTTTATCGATTTCTTGTATTGGGTTAAGAGTGGAAAGCATACTGAGCATAATACACAGACGAGTAATAAGACCTGCAATATGTATCTTGGTGCAGTCTTCAGATACTACCAGTTTTTGGCACTGGAAGATGTTTTGCCAATGCTTAAAGTCTTACGAGTAAAAAAAGTATCGTATTTTGACAGTATGGGAGTAAATCATCAAAATGCAGTGAATTCGTTTAAAGGTTTCTTCAAAGAAGAAGAACCTAATCTGGAAGAAATAACATCCGAAGAAATACAGGAGCTGATAAATGCCTGTTCGAATGATAGAGATCGATTGCTGATAGCAATGATGGCAGAAACCGGTCTTAGATTAGGGGAAATTCTGGGAATCCATTATACCGAAGATATTGATTTTAAAAGAAGGACGGTTCGGGTAAGGTATCGTGAATCCAATACCAACTTGGCAAGAGCAAAAAATGCAGAATATAGAATGGCTTTGTTAAGTAATACAACTTTTGAGTTCTTGGTTAAGTACATTTCTGATAATCGAAAAAGTCTGATGAACTCGGAGTATCTATTTACAAAATTGACTGGAAAAAACAAAGGAGAGCCATTAGATGCGGATTCTGTGTATAGCATGTTGAAAAGGCTATCCAAAAAAACGGATATCAATTCCCATCCGCATCAGCTCCGACACTATTTTGCGGAGGAAAGAAGAAAAGAAGGATGGGATTTGAATGACATTCGTTTTGCCCTGGGGCATAAGAAAGTTGAAACTACCATTAAATACTTGGGTGAAAATAATGAACGATTGATAGAAGCGACAGATCAATACTACTCAAATAATGAAGATTTATACCAAATTGCAGATTTTCTGTAAAAGGAAGGAGGGATTACCTTGGCAATATTAAAAATTGTTCCTAAGTTATATCAGGAAAAAATATCCGAGAAATTAAAGGAAGAAATATCTTTAGTTACGAATGGAGAAGCAAAATACTATAACCGGTTATACAAATTTTTCCAGTATACAGATATACAGTGTACTGCAGATATTAACTATGAAACGAGAAAAATGTATATGGATTCTCTTGAAAAAGAGGATATTTCAGAAAAATATAAAGCGGAATTAATGAGCTTATTTGATCGTTTAAAAATAGAAAATATGCCGGATGTCTATTCACAAGGAAATCCCTTCTTTGTAGAACAGGAGTTTTTTAAGCAAGACAAATTGTTTTTGCTGTATGTCCCCAATAAGAAGAAAGCACAATCTTTTCGTCAGGTGGTCGATAAGAATGATTTGTTATGGGACTTAACGAGGATACATTCATCACAGTTGGTGCGACAGACAAAAATATTGCTGTGTGAAATTCTGAATATGGATAAGGTACAAAGACATCGAAGATATTTTTTAGAACCATTAAAAGCACTTATACGGTTTTGCGATAAGTACGGAATAGATGATATTGAAGAAATGGAACAGGCAGACGAAAACAGATTTTATCTGTATTTAAACAAGGAGTCGGAAATTATAAAAAAACAGGCTTCTAAGATTGTTGAGTTTGCGAGAAGAACGTTATTTCTAACAGATTCAGAGACAAATTGGCGAGCGTGTATCTGGTATATGGATAGGTTTCAGTTTGATAAATCGAGAATCAATGCCAGTTCACCTGTTAAAAGCCTTTCGTTTATTAATATTTACGAAAAAGAAAATCGTTGGTATTTACAATTATACGCAAAATATTTGGTCGGGATATCTGATCTGTCTTTATCAAATATCCGAAATACAATAAGTTTTATTTCACAATTTTTAAAATATCTGGATGGACAGAGTAAGAAAGTAACTGAACTGGAGATGCAAGATATAGCGGATTATGTGTCTGTTTTGGATGAGTCCGATATTAAGTATTCCACTTTTAACCGATATATCACACATATGCATACATTTCTACAGTTTTTGAAAATGAAAAATATTGAAGTGTTGAAGTTTTATCCGGAACGATTTTTAAAAAAAGGTTTTTCGGAACACAATGAAAGAAGTGTTCCAGAAAAAACAATTGCTCATCTAATTAAGGAGCTGCCGGCATTCCCAGAGCATTTACAGTTGATGTATTTGATTTTGTTTTGCACAGGAATTAGGAAAAGCGAGGTTTGTACAATAAAATCGGGAGCCTTTTATTCACAAGGCAATGAGAATTGGATGCGCATATATCAAAGCAAAATGCGGAGAGAAAAAGTCATTCCTGTTCCCAGTTTATTGGTTGGACTGGTGAATGATTATGAAAAAAAGTACGGAATAAAAAATGGGGAGTATTTATTCAAAAATAAAAAGGGTGGTGCATTTAATGGACAGACATTTTCAAATCAGATGATTCGGGAGTGTAAGGCTCGTGGGATTGCCTGCGGAGATTATATCTTTAGAGCACACGATTACAGACATAACCTTGCAACTTCAATGTACGGAAATGGGGTTTCTATACAAGGGGTACGAGATTATCTAGGACATTCAAGTGAGAATATGACAAAACAGTACATTGATTTCATGCCGGAACGTATTGTATCGGCTGAAGATAAATATTTCTCTAAAAATCAGTCATTTAAATTGAAAGGAGCAGAAGATGATGAAAGGTAATATTAATTTGATTTCGTATGACTGTTATCAACAAGCTACAGAAAAACAGTTGGCAGGACTGAAATGGAAGGAAAACAGGGTGTACTACATATCAGAGATTCATAATGAAAAGATGCAGGATGAGATTTATGGGTATATCGATGATAGATGTAGACGTTTGTCATTATCAACAGTAGTAAATGATATTTACAGATTTGATCTGTTGAAAGAATTTCTGAATGAGAAGTGTACAAGTTGTAGCAGCATCACTGATAAAAAATGGGAAGAACTGGAGAGAAGTTATAAAGCATTTTTATATAAAAAAGGATTGGCGCTGTATGTTAGAAGAAATAGACCAGATAGGCGGAATGTTGAGCAACAAAGTAGCGCTCAGGTTTCTTTTCTGAAAATGTATTATGAGTATGTTGTGAAGTGTAAAACAGCAGGTATTCCAGAAAACGAAAAAGATGTATGGGATATGAGAAAGTTGGATATTGTGCCAAGGAGTAATCCGATTCGTGGAAGATATAGATTAGATTTTCGTGAGATCAGGCAGAAAGAATTTAAAGAGATAATAAAGAAAATATTGTATAGCCACTGCCAGACAAAAGCAATGGGTAGTATAAAAGGTGAATTGCGTGGATTCCGTCGGTTTGCTAGTTTCATGTATGATCGATTTCCAGAAGTAAAGCACTTTACAGAAATTAGCAGGGATATGATAGAAGATTATCTGGTTTATATAAAAACGGATACCGGTCTTACATCAGTCAGTTACACGACAGAGCTGTCGGTTTTGGATAATCTGTTGGATGAAATAGGGCGTGAACTGGAAATAGGAAATATATGCAACCTTTTTCTATCCAGTGATTGCAGAGCATATGACAACGCTTTACCAGAAGCGTATTCAGATGCAGAAATCAGAAGATTTAATTGTGCATTAACAAAATTAAAGCCCCAGTTAGGCAGATGTTTAATAATACATCAGATGCTCGGTACAAGAATAGAGGATACGTTGACTTTGCGAAGGGATTGCTTATCTGAGAAATCTGGACATTATTTTATAACTATTATCCAGCAGAAAACAAGGAAATACAAAAGACCAGTTAGCGATCAGCTGGCAGAATTGATTAGAAAAGCAATAGAAGTTTCAGAAAAGGAGCATCCAGATTCAGAATATATTTTTCTTCAAGATAATGGAAAATTGTATACAGATTCAATGCTGAAATATCATGTAAATATCATGATTTATGAAAATGATATCAGGGATGATAATGGAAATTATTTTGAGTTTCGTACACATCGTTTTAGACATACTTTTGGAGTAAAACTTACAGAAATGAAATTAGATGATGATAGCATTGCAAGGCTGTTGGGGCATAAGGATACACGAACCATACCACATTATCGGCGGTTAAGAAACGAAGCATTAGCGGAGGACACAAAGGCTGTACGAGATGAAATGAATGAATTATTAGCACAATACAGGAGGGAAAAGGAAAATGCAGAAACACGATAAAATGGTAGCACTGGCAAAAGAAAAAAGTGCGGAAATGACGGAAACAGCAATAACAGCTATTGAAACAATGTATAGAAAAAATATAAAAATTTCAGTTGCTGAACTTACAAAACTAACAGGACTTTCCAGAGGTTTTTTCTATAATAATCCGAATGTGAAACAGGTCATGATGGAATTGAAGGAAAAACAACAGGGAATGATATTGCGAAATCCTAAAAGTGATGCTATTGCAAAAGCACAGGAAGCACGGATTAAGAGTTTAGAACAGAAATTATCCGATAGTGTTCCGAAAAACGAATATGAAAGTCTTCAGAAAAAATATGAAGAATTACAGGTGAAATATAGTCAAATGAAAAAGGGAACACTGTTGAAGATGTACGACCAATTATAGGAAGAAAAGGAGAATATTTTATGCAGAACGAAATTTATGATGAGAAAAATGGACTTACTTATATGTTATGTGGTGATTATTATTTGCCAGAATTGGCACTTACAGATATCGAACCAACTTATGGGAAATATGGGATGCTTCGTAAAAGCTATTTACAGGAACACAGAAAGGCAAAATATCAAATATTGTTGTTACAAGGAAAACTTGTCGAGCATTTGAATCAGATTGATGCAGAAGCAAGGGATAGAGAAGAACAATTAGTAAAACAGATGATGGAGAAAGAAGGAATTACAGAGGAATTAAAAAGGCAAGACAACATGGAATGGACAAGGAGGATGAATACCCTTTGTCATGATGCAGAAGAGATGATTTTGACGGAAATGATATACACGAAAGGATAATGAACTGTATTGGATAGCAAGAATTTTGCAGCCCGGATAGCAAAAAAGTGGAAGTCCGGATAGCAAAAAAATGGAAGTCCGGATGGCAAGATTCTTGCTGTCCGGAAAGATAAAAAAGGGAGGGATTAAAAATGTTGGTTAAGTACATAATAAAAGTGTTTTTATATTTAATTCTTGCAGTAATGACATTGATTCACTGGTTATTAAAAATTCCGATGATATTGGGAAATATTTTGCTTTACTTTTTATCAATTATATTTATTCTGACAGGTGTTTTGAGTTATGGATTTGCATTGGAATCTGCAAGAGAATGTGGTCGAATGATAATAATTGGGATGGCATTTGGTGCAATACCAGATTTTGTCCCATTTTTGGGAAAAAGTTTAGAGACATTGGTTGCAAAACTGTTGAGTATGACAAATGAATGAGAAAGTCGATATGAAAGAGGGCTGTGAAAGGCGCTCTTTTCTTTTTGCAACTGTGGAATGGCAAGATAATAACGTTATATACAGTGTATATTAAGTACAGATATTGTATTTCTGCATGATGGGAACATAGGGAGTCCATATAAAGGCATTGAATACAGGACATCCGGGTTCCTTGTCTACAGGCCATGGGAACAGTCCGCAGGACATGCTTTCAAGGTTAGAGACTATGGTACTTATGGGAGCAGACCTGCCACTGGATGCCATCCGCAGCCAGATCGCATCGGCACTGGATATTATGGTCCATCTGGGGAGGTTAAAGGACGGGAGCAGAAAAGTGCTGTCTATTGTGGAGATAGGGGGATATGAAAATGGAAAGGTGGGACAGGAAGTTCTTTTTTTCTATGACAGAAAAGAAAAAAGGCTTAAAAAATGCGGGGAACTTAAAGCAAGGGATAAACTGGCAGACGTATGCGGATAAGAAATATCTGCCGGGAATTAAAAAACAAAATGGGACAAACAGGGCCAGACCGCCTGATTACAGGAAATACCGGCTTTCCTCTAAAGAATGGCTGCGGTTTACAATATTTGGTGTTATAGCAGATAGTCTTTGCGCCTATACCTTTTACCGAAGTATAGCAGCATTTTTTCTGTTCCTTCCTGCAGCGTTTTATTATCCTTTTTATAAAAAGAAGGATCTGCAAAAAGAGAAGATCCGCCAGCTGACTCTTCAGTTTAAAGAAGGGATACTGGTATTATCCTCATTTTTAAGTGCCGGATATTCCCTGGAAAATAGCTTTTTCATGAGTGTAAAGGAACTGGAAGTGCTGTACGGTCCAAAGGGGATGATAACAGAAGAATTTGCAGATATTGCAGCAGGGATCCGGATGAACCGGCCGGTGGAACTCCTTTTGGCAGATATGGGAAGGCGCAGCGGGATACAGGATATAGACCAGTTTGCCCAGGTTTTTGCAGCTGCAAAAAGAAGCGGCGGGGAACTGACAGATATTATCAGTCAGACAGCTGGTATTATCCGGGATAAAATACAGGTCCAGGAAGAGATACATACTATGACAGCAGCCAGAGTATTTGAGCAGAAGATCATGAATGGCATTCCCTTTGGCATCATCCTCTATATAGACCTTACATCTCCGGGCTTTTTCCAGACCATGTATCATACATGGCTTGGCCGGATCTGTATGACGGTCTGCCTGGGGGTGTATGTGGGTGCTGTGTATCTTGCAAAAAGGATCCTGGATATTCCCATATAGAAAGATTCTGAAGGTATATAAAATGGGACAGAGGGAAAATGTGGAAAAAGATAAAAGTTTGGAGAAAACAACTGCTCTGTGTTGGCACCGGCATGTTTCTTGGTGCTGCTGCCTGGATCCTTCAGGAAAGGGATCCTGTGATAAAGGAAGGAAATGTACTTGAACGTCCGGCAGCAGATGAAAGCTATCAGGAACAGGAGCTGTATGTAAGGGGACTGGTGGAAAAAGGCGGGGATATTCCTTTTGACCTGCGGATCTATCCAAAACATTATACAAAAGAAGAAGCTTATAACTTATATAAAGAAATACTGGATCAGATCCCTGAAATGATACGTGGAGAGAATATTTCTATTAACGAGGTACAGCATGATCTGGAGCTTATGACCCAGTGGCCCAGGTACGGTATTTCCTTAAGCTGGCAGTCATCAGAGCCGGAAATATTAGAAAATGACGGGACACTGCATACAGAAAAACTGGAAAAAAATGGTTATTCGCAGCAGATCTGCCTGACAGTAAGGATGAGTGATGGAAGCTGGCCAGAGGAATATGACCTATTTGTGACTGTAACCCCACCATTGTATACAGAGAAGGAGCAATTGATCAAAGACTTTGCTGACCGGCTTCTTCAGGAAGAAGAGTTACAGCAGGAGCAGCAGGTATTTACACTTCCTTCTGAATATGAAGGGAGAAGCATTTCTTATCATGTGCCCAGGCGGCCTGTTTTTATACAGATGAGTTTTTTAGGTGCTGCGGCAGCAGTTTTACTTTGCCTAAAAGAAAAGAATGAAATTAAAAAGACAGAGGAAGACAGGAAAAACCAGCTTTTAATGGATCATTCAGAAATGCTTTCAAGGCTGATCATCTTTTTAGGAGCAGGAATGAGCATACGTACTGCCTGGGATAAGATCGCAGAGGATTATAAAAGGGCAGTAAATGAAGGGCGCAGTGAAATGCATTATGTATATGAAGAAATGTATATTACAGGCAGTCAGCTAAAAAGCGGGATCTCAGAGGCAAAAGCCTTTGCAGAGTTTGGCACCAGATGCGGTCTGCAGCAGTACATGAAGCTTTCTGGGCTTTTAGAACAGAACCGGAAAAATGGTTCGAAAAATTTACGGGAAACATTAAGGCTGGAAATGGCAGAGGCATTTGAACAGCGCAAGCATCAGGCCCGGCGTATGGGCGAAAAAGCAGGGACAAAACTGCTGGTACCATTGTTTTTGCTTCTGGGAGTGGTCATGGTAATGATCATGCTCCCGGCATGGACTGCATTTGGATGATACTCTCCCGGAATATTGCTGTGCTTGATCCAGCCACAAAGGCAAGTGTACTGTATCATTCACTTTCAGCAAAATGACGCAGAATGAATTTTCAATCTG